>NZ_JBEOSV010000024.1:0-126533 GCF_040303245.1 Kitasatospora sp. NPDC096077
GTGATGACACCGGTGTTGGCGTTGATGGCCAGGCCGGCCGGCAGGCCGCTGGCCGAGTAGGACAGCGGGGCCGTCCCGCCCGAGGCCTTGATCTGGAGGCCGACCGCGCCGCCCACCGCGGTGGACTGGTCGCCGGGGCTGGCGACGGTGACGGCGGCGCCGGCCGGCTTGGTGAGCAGGCAGCCGGGCACGGTGAGGTCGACGGCCCGGGAGGAGTTCAGGCAGGTGGTGAACCAGTAGGTCTCCTCACCGTAACTCTGGCCCTTGAAGGCCTTGGTGGAGCCGTCGGCGGCGACCTCGCACGGGTTGTCGAGGGTGCACATCTCGCCGTTGTCGTTACCGGTGTTGTTGATGCCGACGATCCGCCCGCTCGCGGAGTCGATGATCGGCGAACCGGAGGTGCCGTGCGTGGTGTTGCAGCCGGAGCTGTAGCGCAGCGAGTCGTGCCAGGTCCACTGGTCCTCGCGCAGGGTGGGCACGAACCCGTTGACGGAGCAGTTCCAGACCTGCTTCCAGTACGAGGACGGGATGTACATCGAGGAGCCGTCGGCCGGGTGGGTGTCGCTGACGGTCAGCGCGGTGGCACCGTACTTGGAGCTGATCGACGCGAAGGTGTCGGTGAGGCGGTAGAGGGTGACGTCGGTGCCGGTCATCGTCGCGTAGATCACCTGGTCGGCCTGGACGGTGCCGAGGGCGTTGCCCGCGCCGTCCAGCAGGGTGCCGCTGCGGCTGGCGGCGACGTTCTGGATGACCTGGCCGTACGGGGGCATGGTGGGCAGGCAGTGCCCGTTGGTGAGCATCATGGCCCGGTCGCCGGCCACCGAGGCGGGGAAGCGGACCAGCGAGGCCGAGCAGTCGTCGAGGGCGATGGTCGACGTGAGGTCGGCGGCCTGGACGGCGTGCGCGGGGGCGGCGGCGAAGACCAGCCCGCTCGCGACGACCGCGCCGGTACCGGCCATCGCGACAAGTCTCTTGAACATGGCTCTCCTTGTGGGGGATCGCGGGCGACCCGACTGGTCGTCGGGGCCCGCGCCCGCACGAAAGTGCCATGGTCACCTCAAGAGGTCAACGGTTCCTGCACAACTCGCCACTGTCAGGCCCCTGTTGTGCCATGAAACGGCAATATCCTGTCCTGGTATGCCCGTTACGAGCGAACTCGCCGAACGCTACGGCTGCGGGAAGGAGTTCGGATCCACATCGTTGGTCTTGGCGTTGCCATCGGCCACCGGCTGCAGGGTGATCGACCAGGACGTCGTGGTGCGACCGGTCTCGAACGGGAAAGTGTCCTCGAACTTGGTGAAGGCGCAGCTCTGCGTGAAGGCCTTGGTCGAGGTGTCCCAGTCCACGCCCTCGGAGACGTAGACGTCGTACGTCCCGTCCTCGACCCCCGCGATGGAGGCCTTCTGTCCCTTGGCCACGAACACCGAGTGCACCGTCCTGCCGCTCAACACGAGCGAGACGACCGCATCCGACTTGCTGCCGTTGTCGACCTTGAACTCGCCCTCACCGCGCCGCTTTCCGGAGCTGACCATCGTGCCGTTGTCCAACGAACGGGTCTGCTCCTTGGGCAGTTGGGGGACGGTGAGGCTCGCCGAGTAGCCGGCCGCGGTCAGCTTGGTGAGGACCTCCGACACCGATGCCAGCCCCTGGGAGGCGCCCAACCTGGCCTCGGCCGAACTCAGTGCGCAGACGTCCCTGGCCTTGATGTCACCACGAACCGTGGCGGCGTCCTCATCGAGCACGCTCAGTGCGTTCGCCAGGTCGTGCCTGGACCCGGTGACCGCCGCCGGGGCGTCCGCGATGTTCAGCGCCCTGGAGGCGTCGTGCGCGGAGGTGTGCAGGTCGGCGAGCACGGTGTCGAAGTCGCTCAGGTTCTTGACACCGGGGATCCGGGCGAGCGCGGCGTTGACCGGATCGATGTTCTGGGTGAGGACCGGACCGAACGGCGCCGCGCTGGAGGGCGCGGCCGTCGAACCACCCCCGCCGCTCGTGCACGCCGCGAGCAGCACGGCCGAACCGACCGCCAGCACGGCCTTCCCGACGGACCTCATGACCCCACCCCCGGTAACCCCCGGCACACCTACCGTGTGCACGCCCCGCGCCATGGTGCCGAGTACGAACCACCACGGTCAACCCGATCCACGACGATCACCCGAAGGGGCCGTTCCGGCCCTCCCGTCGGGGTCAACTACGATCGGGCCCGTGCTCAGTCTCACCGGACTCCCCCTCCAGATCATCGCCTCGGTCCTCGCGATCGTCGTCTTCGTCGCCACCATGTGGTTCTGGCCGAAGTTCGGCGGGAAGGGCTGGAAGTCCTGGCTGGGCCGGATCGGGGCCTTCCTGGCCACCCAGCTGGCGGTGCTGGCCGCCATGGGCCTGATCGCCAACAGCTACTTCGGCTTCTACAGCTCCTGGACCGACCTGCTCGGCACCAGCGGCGGGCTCGGCACCGTCGTCGACCACCAGCCCAACGCCTCCGGCGTGCGGGTCACCGGCGAGCAGAAGTTCTACTCCTCGCAGGGCTCGGAGCCGGACCGCTCCGGGCAGATCCAGAAGGTCGACGTCAAAGGAGCCGGCACCGGCCTGAGCACCGAGGCCTACGTCTACCTGCCGCCGCAGTACTTCCAGCCGGACTACGCCAAGCAGCGCTTCCCGATGGCCGTCGTCCTCACCGGCTACCCGGGCACCCCGGAGAAGCTGATCTCGCTGATGCAGTACCCGGCATCCACCCTGGACGCCATCGAGCAGAAGAAGCTGCCCCCGACCATCCTGGTGATGACCCGCCCCACCCTCGTCGACAACCGCGACACCGAGTGCGTCGACGTGCCGAACGGCCCCCAGGTCGAGACCTTCTTCACCACCGACCTGCCCAAGGCGCTCGCCACCACCTACCGGATCGGCACCGACCCGGCCAACCGCGCCGTGATCGGCAACTCCACCGGCGGCTACTGCGCGCTCAAGTTCGCCCTGCGCAAGCCCGACTCCTACCCGGCCGCGATCGCGCTCTCCGGCTACTACAGCGCGGCCCACGACGCGACCACCGGCGACCTGTTCGGCGGCGACGACAAGCTCAAGCAGGAGAACGACCTGCTGTGGCGGCTGAAGAACCAGCCGGCCGCCCCGGTCTCGCTGCTGCTGACCACCGCGTACGACGAGAACAACTACGGCGAGACCAAGGACATGGTCGCCGCCTTCAAGGCCCCCACCAAGATGTCCACCATCACCCTGGACACCGCCGGCCACAACTTCCACACCTGGACCCGGGAGATCCCCCCGGCTCTGGAGTGGCTGGGCAAGCACATCACCATGCCGCCGGCCGCCGCCTGAACCCCTCCGGCGAGGCTCCGACCGGCCCTCCGACCCGTCCTGCGACCGATTCTCCGGGGGCCCACCGCACGCACGTCCGACGGGAGCCGCCCGAACCCGCCCCCGAACGGGTGAGGGACGGGAGGAAGCGGGCAGATCACACCCGTCTCACAGCCGTATCTCACGGTTCTCTCAGCCACGCCACGCACGGTATGGCCCATGACCACGAGCAGCTACTCCCCTCCGGCCGGCGAACCGTGGCCCGAGGCCGCGAACTACCCGCCGCCGGAGGCGCCCCAGCCGGGCGCCGACCGGCCGGCCCCGGCGCCGCTCTTCCCCGAGCAGCCCCTGCCGCCCGTCGGCCCCAAGGGCCCGGCCTCCTGGTCCGGACGGCTGCGCACCCTGCCGGCCCGCGCCTGGCGCGGCCGCGCGGACGACCCGCGCTGGGTGCGCCCGGCCCTGCTGGCGCTGATGGCCGCGACCGTCGTGCTCTACCTGTGGGGCCTGGGCGCCTCCGGCTGGGCCAACGCCTTCTACTCCGCCGCCGTCCAGGCCGGCAGCCAGAGCTGGAAGGCCTTCTTCTTCGGCTCCTCCGACGCCGGCAACTTCATCACCGTCGACAAGCCCCCGGCCTCGCTGTGGCCGATGGCGCTGTCGGTGCGGCTGTTCGGCCTCTCCTCGTGGTCGATCCTGGCCCCGCAGGCGCTGATGGGCGCCACCACCGTGGGCGTGCTGTACGCGACGGTGCGCCGCCGCTTCTCCCCGCTCGGCGGCCTGCTGGCCGGCGCCGCGCTGGCGCTCACCCCGGTCGCCGCGCTGATGTTCCGCTTCAACAACCCGGACGCGCTGCTGGTGCTGCTGCTCACCCTGTCCGCGTACGGGATGGTGCGGTCGATCGAGACCGCGAGCACCCGGTGGCTGATGTTCACCGGGGCGATGTTCGGCTTCGCCTTCCTCACCAAGACGCTGGCGGCGTTCCTGATCCTGCCCGCCTTCGCGGTGATCTACCTGGTCGTGGCGCCCACCGGCTTCTGGCGGCGGGTGCGGCAGATGCTGCTCGCGGGCGTGGCGCTGGCGGTCTCCGGCGGCTGGTGGGTCGCCGTCGTCGAGCTGCTGCCGGCCTCGGCCCGCCCGTACGTCGGCGGCTCCCAGGACAACGACTTCCTCTCGCTGACCTTCGGCTACAACGGCCTCGGCCGGGTCGACGGCAACGAGCGCGGCAGCGTGGGCGGCGGCGGCCGGATGCCGGCCGGGCTCGACCTGCCGGCCGGCGCCGGGCACAACCGGGGCTGGGGCCAGACCGGCATCACCCGGCTGTTCGGCAGCGACATCGGCGGACAGATCGCCTGGCTGCTGCCGGCCGCGCTGATCCTGCTGGTGGTCGGCCTGTGGGCGACCCGCCGCTACGCCCGTCCGGACACCGCCCGCGCGGCCTTCCTGGTCTGGGGCGGCTGGCTGGTCTCCACCGCGCTGATCTTCAGCTTCATGTCCGGGATCTTCCACCAGTACTACACGGTGGCGCTGGCGCCGGCCGTCGCGGCACTGGTCGGCATGGGCGTGGACGGGCTGTGGCGGGCGCGGCACCGGCTGCCGTACGCGCTGCTGCTGGCGGGCGTGCTCGCGGTGACGGCCGGGTGGGCGTTCGTCCTGCTCGGGCGCAGCTCGGACTTCCTGCCCTGGCTGCGCTGGGTGGTGCTGGTCGGCGGGCTGGCGGCGGCGGCCGCGCTGGTCGCCGGGCAGTTCGCGGGCAAGGCCTCCGGACGCCTCGGCGCGCGGATCGCCTCGGTGGCGGGCCTGGTCGGCCTGGCGGCGGCCTTCGGCGGCCCGGCCGCGTACGCGGTGGACACCGTGGGCACCGCGCACAACGGGTCGATCATCACCGCCGGGCCGTCCGTGAAGGGCGCGGGCTTCGGGCCCGGGGGCTTCGGACGCAAGGGCGGCAAGGGCGGTCAGGGCGGCCAGGGGTTCCCGGGCGCCATGGGCAACGGCCGGTTCGGCCAGGGCGGTCAGGGTGGCCAAGGTGGTCAGGGCTTCCCGGGCGGCCAGGGCGGGTTCCCCGGCGGCATGGGCGGCTCCAACGGGCAGGGTGGTCAGGGCGGCCACGGCGAGCACGGCGAGCGCGGCTTCCCGGGCGGCTCCGGCCGGGGCTCCGACGGGACCGCCCCCGGCGGCCGCCACGAGCGCGGCTCGACCGGCTCGGCGGGCTCCGGCGGCGCCACGGGCGTGCCCGGCTTCCCCGGTTTCCCCGGCGGCCAGGGCGCGGAGGGCGCGGGCGGCTTCGGCGGCGGCATGGGCGGCCTGCTCGGCGGCACCAAGGTGAGCTCCGAGGCGGCGGCGCTGCTCTCGCAGGACGCCGGCCAGTACACCTGGGCGGCCGCCACCACCGGTTCGCAGAACGCCGCGAGCTACCAACTCGCCACCGGCAAGCCGGTGATGGCCCTCGGCGGCTTCAACGGCACGGACCCCTCGCTCAGCCTGGCGGGCTTCCAGAAGTACGTCGAGCAGGGCAAGGTGCACTGGTTCATCGCCGGCGGCTCGCACCGCGGCTTCGGCGGCGGGGCGAACGGCGAGGGCGACGAGGGCGGCCAGCAGAACGAGGCGGCGCAGATCGAGGCCTGGGTGACCAGCCACTTCACCGCCAAGACGGTCGGCGGCGCCACCTTCTACGACCTGACAGCCCCGACGTCCTGATCAGAACCGCCTGATCGGAACCCCCTGATCAGAACCTCCTGATCCGGACCTCCCGGTCCCGAGGCCAGGGCTCCCGGAACCCCTGATCCGGGAGCCCCGCACCGGGGGTCCGGGCTCCGGGAATCCCTGGCCCCGGAGCCCGAACTCCCCTGGGGGCGTGCCGCGTTCGCGCGGCACGCCCCCTTCGCGTCGTCGGCCCGCCGAGCCCGGTCCACCGTCCGGCCCGCAGCCCGGCCCACGGCTCAGTCCGAGGCGCAGTGCGTCCCCTCGGCCGGCAGCACGCCGTCCACCAGGAACGCGGCCGCGGCGTCGCGCACGCAGCCGCTGCGGCCCCAGGAGATGTGCCCGTCGCCGTCGCGGGTGAGCAGCACGCCGTGCTGCAGTCCGGCCGCCATCCGCTGCGCCCACGGGTAGGGGGTGACCGGGTCCTCCGTCCCGCCGATCACCAGGATCGGGGCGCTGCCGGGCGCCGTCACGGTGTGCGGCCGCTCGGTGGAGCGGTACGGCCAGGGGCGGCAGTCCGGGTCGAGCAGGGTGACCCGGGTGTCGTGCCGGCTGGTGAGCGGGGCCCGGACGGCGAGTTCGGCGAGCGCGGCGCGCAGGTCGGCGTCGCTCGGGGCGAGCGGGGCGTCGGCGCAGTGGATGGCCGCGTAGGCGTCCGCGGAGGTGTCGTAGTGGCCGTCCTCGTCGCGGCCGGTGGTGCCGTCGGCGAGCTTGAGCAGTTCGTCGGCCTCGCCGCGGGCGAGCGCCGGGTCGAGGGCGGCGCGCAGCCGGGGCCAGTTGTAGTGGCCCTCGGAGAGCCCGTCGATGACGCCGGCCCAGGCGAGGGCGGCGGTGACCCGGCGGCCGTCGGAGGCGGTCAGCGGGTGGTCCTTGAGGCCGTCGAGGAAGTCGGCCAGCCGTCCGGGGGCGGTGTCCGGGTCGTCGCCGAGCGGGCAGGAGGCGCCGTCGGCGGCGCAGCCGGCCGCGTAGGCGCGGAAGGCGGCCTCGGTGGCGACGGCCTGTTCGCCGTTGAGGTGCATCAGGTCGGTGCTGCGTTCGACGGCGCCGTCGAGGACGAGCCGGCCGGTGCGGTCGGGGAACTCCTCGGCGTAGAGGACGCCGAGGTAGGTGCCGTAGGACATCCCGTAGAAGTCGAGCTTGCGTTCGCCGAGGGCGCCGCGCAGCACGTCCATGTCGCGGGCGGTGTCGCGGGTGCCGACGTGCGGGAGCACGTCGGCGTACTTGGCCTCGCAGGCGTCGGCGAGGACCCGGCCGTGGTCGTAGGCCGGGTCGTCGGTGGCGGTCCACTGTTCGCGGGTGCGGTCGTCCAGGCAGGTGACCGGGACGGTGCCGCCGGAGGCGCGCGGGTCGAAGCCGACCAGGTCGAAGCGGTCGCGCAGCGGGCCCTGGTTGCCCTGCCAGCGCCGGGCCAGCCGGACGCCCGAGATGCCGGGCCCGCCGGGGTTGAGCAGCAGGGAGCCGACCCGGTGCGCGGGGTCGGCGGCGGGCACCCGGAGGACCGGGACGTCGATGTCGCGGCCGCCGGGGGCGGCGTAGTCGAGCGGGACCTTGAGGGTGGCGCACTGGAGGACCGGCTCGTCCGGGTCGGCGCCGGGTTCCGGCTCGCCGTCGCACGGGGTCCAGCCGAGCTGCTGGTCGTAGTAGGTCCGCAGGGCCGGGGAGGTGTCGGCGGAGACCCGTTCGGCGAGCGGCGGGCGGCTGGCCGGACCGCCCGCGGATTGCGCGTCGCCGGGGCCGGAGCAGCCGACGGGCAGGGCGAGCAGGAGGGCGGCGAGGGCGGGCAGGGCGCGTCGCGGCAGGCGGGGGGTCATCGGGGACACCGCCCACGAATACCATCCGACGCCCTGCCGGGGCACCTCCGCCCACCCGTCCTTGGCACGACCTTGTCGCGGCCCCGGCCCTGCTGCCGCCCCTGGCGGCTCAGCGGTGAACCGTTTCCTCAGCCGCTCCCTCAGCCGCTTCCTCAGCCGCCGCACTGCTGCAGCATGGCCTTCTTGTCCGCCTCGGTGACCGGCAGCTGGTACTTCAGCGAGACCTGGGCGAAGCGCACCGCGTAGGAACAGCGGATCTCGGTGTTGGCGGGCAGCCAGGCGGCCGGTCCGGAGTCGCCCTTGGAGGCGTTCTGCGAGCCGTCGGCGGGGATCAGGTTGAGCGGGTCGTTGGCGATCTGGACCCGCTTGGTCCGGTCCCACTTGGCGGCGCCCATCTGCCAGTCGTACGACAGCGGCATCACATGGTCGATCTGGATCTTCGACGCCTGCTGCTTGGTCCACTGGACGGTCTTGCCGGTGTACGGGTCGTGGATGGTCATCGCGGTGACCACGCAGTCCGAGCCGTCCTTGCGCTCGACGCCGCTGCCGTCCCGGGCGAGCAGGTCGTTGCGGGTGTCGCACTTGTTGCCGCCGAACGGGACGCCCTCGACGCTGTCCGTCCAGGCGGGGCCGAACTCGTTGCGGTCGTAGCCGTCCTTGCCGCCGGTCGGCGCGGTGGCGACCTTGGCGATGAGGTCGCGGCCGGCCTTCTGCTCCTCGGGGGTGGTCAGCGGCGCCAGGCCGGGCTTGGTGCCGTCCGGGTTCTGCAGCGGGCTGGTGCCGACACCGGCACTGGGGGTCGAGGCGTGGTCACGGCCTTCGATCAGCCAGCCGACCAGCGCGAGCACGGCTATCAGGAACACGGTGGCGGCGGATATCCAGGTACGGCGGGCGGGCACGCAGAACTCCCGAGGTCAGGGGCGGGTTGACGGCGCACCAGCAGACCAGTCGCCCCAAGAGCGGGTCAAGCCGACGCCACGGGAAGGCCAAGGAGCATGTCGAAGCTCACACTCCGCCAGAACCCGGCCACCGGCCCGCGCACCCCGCGCCACCCCTGCCCGGCCGCCCGACCGCCGGCCGCTCGGCCGCTCAGTCGCCAGCCCCTCCGCTCAGCCGCCGATCGCCGACATCGGCCGCTCCGGCCGGACGAACTCCGCGCTGCCGATGGCGTGTCCGGGCCCCTTGCCGTGGACGGCGGCCCGCCAGGCCGCCTCGATCCGCCCGTCGTCCGCGCCGCCGCGCAGCAGGGCGCGCAGGTCCGACTCCTCGGTGGCGAACAGGCAGTTGCGCAACTGCCCGTCGGCGGTCAGCCGGACCCGGTCGCAGCCGCCGCAGAACGGGCGGGTGACGGAGGCGATCACACCGATCACGGTGTCCGTCCCGGCGATCCGCCACTCCTCCGCCGGGGCGTTGCCGCTGCGCCCGACCGGCACCAGGTCGAAGCGCTCGCCCAGCCGCGCCAGCACCTCCTGGGCCGTCACCATCGCGGCCCGGTCCCAACTCCCCTGCGCGTCCAGCGGCATGGACTCGATGAAGCGCATCCGGTAGCCGTGCTCGACCGCGAAGGACGCCAACTCCGGTATCTCGTCCTCGTTCACACCGCGCACCGGCACCGCGTTGACCTTCACCGGGTCCAGCCCGGCCGCCTTGGCGGCGGCCAGCCCGGCGAACACGTCGCCGATCCGGTCCCGCCGGGTGAGCGCCGCGAAGCGGTCCGCGCGCAGGGTGTCCAGGCTGACGTTCACCCGGCCCAGCCCGGCCTCCCGCAACGCAACGGCCGTGCGTGCCAGGCCGATCCCGTTGGTGGTGAGCGACAGCTCCACCCCCGTCGCGGCCAACCGCCCGACCAGGCCCGGCAGTCCACGCCGCAGCAGCGGCTCCCCGCCGGTCAGCCGTACCGAGCGCACCCCCAGCCGCTCGACCGCGATCCGCACCAGCCGCACCACCTCGTCGTCGTCGAGGGTGTCCGCGCGGGGCAGCCAGTCCAGGCCCTCGGCCGGCATGCAGTAGGTGCAGCGCAGGTTGCAGCGGTCGGTCAGGGAGACCCGAAGATCGGTGTGGACCCGTCCGAAGCGGTCCACCAGCGGGCGCGGTGCGGTGTTCATCGCCCCAGTACAGGGGCAGCGGCGCCGCGGGACCAGCGGCCGAACCGCCGGGGAGCGCCCGCGACCAGCGCCTTCGCCTTGTGGATTCGTACAACCGCGGACCGGCTGCGCGACCCGGCCCGGAGCGGGCAGGCTGGGCCCATGCAGAACGCGAACGGCCCGGCCCCGGCGGACGGGCGACCGGCCCGGCCGGCCCCGCCGCAGCCCCGGCCCGCCCCCGCCCCGGTCCCCGCCCTGGTCCTCGCCGCCGGGGGCGGACGCCGGCTCGGCGGACGGCCCAAGGCCCTGCTCCGGTACGCGGGCCGACCGCTGGTGGAGCACGCGGTGGCCACCGTACGGTCCGGCGGCTGCCCGGACGTCACGGTCGTCCTGGGCGCGGAGCGCGCGCGGGTCCGCGCCACCGCGCACCTGCCGGGCTGCCGGCTGATCGCCAACCCGGACTGGGCGGAGGGCATGGGCTCCTCGCTGCGGGCCGGACTGGCCGCGCTGCCGCCGCGGTCCCCGGCGGTGCTGGTGATGCTGGTGGACACCCCGGGCGTCACCCCGGCCGCGGTGGCCCGGCTGCTGGCCGCGCACCGGGCCGGCGCCGAGCTGGCCGCGGCGGCCTACCACGGGCGGCGCGGACACCCGGTGCTGATCGGCGCACGGCACTTCGCCGAGGCCGCCCGGGGGGCCGCCGGCGACGCCGGGGCCCGCACCCTGCTGGCGGCGCACGCCGGGGAGCTGGTCCTGGTGGAGTGCGCGGACGTCGCCGTCCCGGACGACCTGGACACCCCCGCCGACCTGGCCCGCTGGTCCGCCGGCTGACCCCACCCGGCACCCCTTCCGCCCCCTGGGGCGTGTCTGACAATTCCCGCCGGGCGCGCGACGCCGGGGCACGCACCTCGCCGCGTTGTCGTCGGTCGCCGATGCTCCGCATGGACTCCCTCCTCCGCCTTGCGATGCACGCACCCCGACGCCGCGCGCTGATCCGACGCGAATTGTCAGACACCCCCTGGGCCCCCGCCTCCCCCGTACGCCGACCTCGCCCTCCACCGTGCGCCGACCTCACCCTCCGCCCTCCGCCGACCGCACATCATCCCCGGGAACGGTCGGGCCTCCCCCTGCCCGGGGGGCGACCCCTGATCCGTCCCTGAGGATTGCCCCATTCCGCGCCCAGAGCCGGACGTTTCGGGGAGCATGGGAACCAAACACCCACCCGACACCGACGGACGGAGCCCGCGATGGCAGGACTGCCCGACGACTTCACCGGACACGACCCCGCGCGGCCAGGCCCGGGGACGGGCGGTGGCGCCCGGGCGATCCGCTGCCCCGCCTGCCGCCGTGAGCACCTCTACGAACCGCCGTCGCTGCCCTGCCCGTGCGGCGCCTCGCTGAAGGTGCCGCTGCTGCGCGGCGGGGTCCCGGTGCAGGTGCGGTTCCGCTCCTGGGAGGACTCCTGGCTGAGCATGCGCTGCCCGCATTGCGGCCGCTCCGACCAGTGGCCGCAGCCCGAGTTCACCTGCAACTGCGGCGCCACCGTCCGCCTCCCGGTGGACCGCACCACCCGGCTGGGCACCGGCACCGCCGGTCCGCTCGCCGCCCCCGGCCCGCAGTCCACCCGCCCGTACCCGGCCCACCCGGTGAACGCCCCGGTGCCCACCCCGCCCGCACCGCCCGGAGCCCCGGCCGGCCGGCCCCGCCCGTTCCGCCACCGCACCCCGTTCCGCCCCCACCCGGTGCGCACCTCGCAGGACGCGGTGTTCACCGCCGCCCGCTACCTGGAGTGGCTCGGCTTCGACGACCTGGAACTGACCGAGGCCCAGGAGCGCGACGGCGTCACCCTGTTGGGCAGCCGGATGGTCGCCCAGGTGGACACCTGGACCGAGCCCGCCGACGTGAAGTCGGTCGAGTGCCTGTGGCTGCAGACCCTGCACGCCGAGGAGATGGCCGCCGCGATGTTCACCCTGGCCGGGTACTCCCACCAGGCCACCGTGCGCGGCGAACAACTGCTGGTCGCCCTGTTCAGCCTGGACCTGGCCGGAGTGCCGCAGCCCGCCAACGGCGCCGCCGAGGCCCTGATGGAGACCGGCTGGACCTCCTGACCGCCGACCGGACTCCGCCGGATCGTTTCCTCCGTCCGCCTTGGCTCGTCTCCTCCGCCCCGCTAGATCATTTCCTTCGACCCCTCTAGATCATTTCCTCCGGAAAAGCAACAACCTCCGCTCGTGATCTGGTGCACAAGCTCACCCCCGTGTTGAATTGCCGCCACAGCGCGGGCCTTTCGCCCTGCCGTCGTGGTGCCGTTGCGCTGCCGTCGTGCCGCGAACGGTCCGGGGCGGCCGGGCTCCAGGGCAGGTCCGCGTCCGGCTGGATGGCGCACACAAGGAGGTGGCGTTGTCAGAGCACGGATGGAGCCCGAGCGGCCCGGACGGGCGGGGGCGGGCGGCAGCGGAGGAACCGGGCGACACCGTGTGGCGGCTGCGGTCCCGGGGGTGCTGGCAGGAGGCCGCCGAACTGCTCCGCCCGGTCGCCGAACACGACCCGGTCGTGGCCCTCGCACGAGCCGAACTCCTCATCGAACAGTGCCTGTTCACCGCCGCGCACTGGACCCAGGCGGAACAGGCGCTCCGACTGGCCGAAGCCCTCGCGGAGGGCACCGAACAGCGCGCGGCGGCGGCCTGCGCGCGCGGCTTCCTCGCCTACCTGGCCAGCGTGCTCGGCCCGCGCGACCGCCTCGACGAGGCGCAGGCCGCGCTCGGCCGCACCTCGGCGCTGCTGCCGCCGGACGCACCGGGCCGCCCGCTGCTGGACTTCCGGCGCGGACTGGTCGCCGAGAACCTGCTGCGCGACCGCAGCGCCGCCTGGATCGCCTACCGCCGGGCGCACGAGGGCGCCGGGGAACGCGGGGACGAACTGCTGCGCTCCTACACCTGGCGACACCTGGCCGCGCTGGCACTGGCCCGCGGCGACCACGGCAACGCCCGGGAGGGCTTCGACGCCTCGCTGCGGCTGCGCGAGCAACTCGGTTTCACGGTGGGGGTGGCGCCGGCGCTCGCGGCGCTCGCCGAGGTGTCCGAGCCCGCCGAGGCCGCGCGGTTGCGCGCCGAGGCGGCCCGGTTGGTGCACGCCCTGGGCGGGGTGCCGGTGTGGCTCGCACGCCAGTTGGGGCGCGCGCCGGGGCCTCCCCCGGACGGACGCATCGCCCGCGAACCCCGGGGGACAATCAGCTAAGGTGAGGCTTACCTGTCCGGAGCGAGCAGCGCTCCGGACAGGTTCGCCTTGCTGTTCCCCGGGCACCGCCGTGCCCCGGTCCGGCCGGGCCCGGCGCGGTCACGGCCGGGGCCGTCGGGCGGTCGGCCGGCGGCCCCGGTCGACCCGATGGGGCCCGCCCATGACCGCGAGCAGCACCCGGCCCGGCCCCGCGCCGTGCGCCCCCCGCACCACCGAGGCACACGCCCCCGCAGGGCCACCGGCCCCCAGCACTCCCACCGCCCCCGACACGCCCCCGTACCACCGGCTGACCGCACTGGCCCCGCTGCTGAGCGTGCACTGCGCCCCGCCCCGACGGGGCGACGGCTGGCTGCCGCTCGCCGAACTCGCCGCCGACCCGGCCGCGGTGCGCGACCTGGTCGCCCACGACGCCCGGCAGGGCCTGGCCCGGTACGGGCAGCCGCTGCGCCCGGACGTGGCGGCGGGCTTCGGGCTGCACCGGCTGGTCTGGCCGGTCTCGTTGCTGTTCACCGTGCCGTGGTTCCTGGAGCGGCGCGTCCCGCTGCTCGGGCCCGGCGACGTGTCGGTGCGCCGCGGTCCCGCCTCGATGGAGCTGACGGTGCGCCCGGCGGCCTTCGTCTGCCTCCCGGACGACCCGGCGGCCGGCCAGGCGGCCGTTCCGGGGGCGGACCCGGCGGCCGTTCCGGGGGCGGACCCGACCACCACCCCGCCGGTGGCCGCCCGCACCGCGCCGGACGGGGCGGCACTGGCGGCCGAACTGCGTTGCGCGCTGGGCGAGTTCCTCACCCCGCTGCTGGCCGCCTTCGGCCCCGCGGTGCGCCGCGGCCCCCGGGTGCTGTGGGCGATGGCCACCGACGCGGTGGTGGAGGGGCTCTGCTACGCGGGCGAACTGTTCGGGGAGCAGGAGCGGGCGCGCGCCGAACTGTCCGCGCTGCTCGCGCCCACGACTCCGACCCCCGGACCAGCGCGCACGCCCGGCGCGGACCCGACGCCCGCTCCCGCCCCGGCCCCCTTCACCCCGGGCGCCGGCTTCGCGCCCCCGGCGCCCGGCCGCAGCGGTGCTTCGAGTACGGACCGGACCCGGGCCAGCTGTTGCCTCGTCTACACCGTCGAACCTGCGGACATGTGCGGCGGCTGCCCCCGCGTCACGCGACGTTGACGAAAATCCGTCCGATTACGGATTCGAAAAGCCCGTGATTCCGGGAATATCCCACGCTGAATTCGTATGACCATGTGATTGGCGAGGGGTCAGAAATCCCTCTCCTCAGCGCATTGACGACGAATCCGCCATTCGCCCGCCGAGCATCCGCCATGATGGTCCCCGCCATCACGGCGCAGGAACGCGACGCAGAAAGCGAGGCTGGTTCCGGCAATGAAATTGTCCGACATACCGCTCGGCTGGGCCGTCACCGGGGTTGCGGGGCTGCTGGTCAGCGCACTCCTGGTGGCCCTGGCCCGAAGCCGGGGATCCGCCGCCGGGGCGGATTCCTGGGAGCGTTCCGAGGAACGGCGTCGCAACAAGGAATCCCTGTACGGCGCCGCCTCCTACACACTGCTGTTCTGCTGCGCCGGGGTCGCGGCCGCGCTCTCCTTCCACGGGCTGGTCGGCTTCGGCGTGCAGAACCTCGGCCTGTCCGGCGGCTGGGAGTACCTCGTCCCGTTCGGGCTCGACGGCGCCGCGATGTTCTGCTCGGTGCTCGCCGTCCGCGAGGCCAGCCACGGCGACGCGGCGCTCGGCTCCCGGCTGCTGGTCTGGCTCTTCGCCGGCGCCTCGGCCTGGTTCAACTGGGTGCACGCCCCGCGCGGCTTCGGCCACGCCGGCGCCCCGCAGTTCTTCTCCGGCATGTCGCTGTCCGCCGCGATCCTGTTCGACCGCGCGCTCAAGCAGACCCGCCGGGCCGCGCTGCGCGAGCAGGGCCTGGTGCCCCGTCCGCTGCCGCAGATCCGCATCGTCCGCTGGCTGCGCGCCCCGCGCGAGACCTACGCGGCCTGGTCGCTGATGCTCCTGGAGGGCGTGCGCAGCCTGGACGAGGCCGTCGACGAGGTCCGCGAGGACAAGCGGGAGCGTGCCATGGAGAAGGAGCGCCGCAGACTGGCCGGCCGCCGCGAGCGGGCCGAGATCCGGGCGATCAACCGGAGCAGCAGCCACTGGCGCGGACGCGGCGGCGCCGCACGGCAGTTGGAGGCGGCCGGCTCGGAGTCCGCGATAACCGGCGGGCCCTCGGGCTCCCCCGAGACCGGCCCGCGGGAGGTCCCCGGCACCGCCGAGGCCGGCCCGCGCGAGGTCTCCGGCGCGCCCGAGGCCGGCCCGCGCGAGGTCGGGGCGGCCGAGGCCGGGGCGGCCGAGGGCACCGTCGTCCAGCCGGGCCTGCCGGCCCGTCCGGAGCGGCGCACCATCGACCTCACCGCCGACGAGGACACCGTCACGCTGCCCCGGCTGGACTCGCTGGAGCGCAAACTGAAGGACCTGGAGCAGCAGTTCGGCTGATCCCCGGGTCAGACAGCCCGCTGACCCGGGGCCGGTCGGAACCCGGGGGCCGGTCAGGCCGCGCCGCCGGTCCCGCTGAGCTCGAACCACATCCGCTTGCCGGACCCCCGCGGCTCCACGCCCCAGGCGTCCGCCAGCGCCTCGACGAGCATCAGTCCGCGCCCGGAGGAGGCCTGCTCCCCCGGCGTCCGGCGGGTCGGCCACAGGTCCGACTCGTCCTCCACCTCGACCCGCAGCCGGACCGGGGCGCCGTCCGAGGCCGACTCCCGGTAGAGCCGGGCGGTGAACATGGCGTCCCGGTCGGTGTGCCGGATCGCGTTGGTGACCAGTTCGGAGGAGAGCAGTTCGGCGGTGTCGATGAACTCGGCGACGCCCCAGCGGCGCAACGCGTCGCGCAGTTCGGCGCGCACCTCGGCGACCCGGGCCAGGTCGGCCTGGCCGATCCGGCGGCGCAGCTGCTGGGCGGCCAGCCCGCCCTCCGGGCCGTCCCAGCGCAGCAGGAGCAGCGCTATGTCGTCCTCGCGCTCGTTGGAGTCGGCGGCCTGCGAGGCGATCCGGTCGGCCAGCTCCTCCAGCGGGTCGCGGGCCGCCTCGCCGGGCAGCGGCAGCGGTCGGGCGAGCGAGCGGGTGAGCCGGGCGATGCCCTCGTCCAGGTCCATGCCGCGCGCCTCGACCAGGCCGTCGGTGCACAGCACCACCGTCTCGCCCGGGTCCAGGCTGAACCGGGTGACCCGGTACTCCTGGTCCGGGTAGATGCCCAGCGGCAGCCCGCCGGCCACCGGCACCACGGCCGCGGTGCCGTCCGCGCGGCGCACCACCGGGTCGAGGTGGCCGGCCCGGACCGCGTACACCACGCCGTAGTCCACGTTGACCTCGGCGTAGGTGCAGGTCGCGAAGTGGTCGGTGTCCAGGTCGGCGAGGAAGCGGGAGGCCCGGGCCATCACCGCGGCGGGCGGGTGGCCCTCGGCCGCGTAGGCGCGCAGCGCGATCCGCAGCTGGCCCATGATCCCGGCGGCGTGCACGTCGTGGCCCTGGACGTCGCCGATCACCAGGCCGACGTGCCCGCCGGGCAGCGGCACCACGTCGTACCAGTCGCCGCCGATCTGCAGCCCGGAGCCGGCCGCGAGGTAGCGCACCGCGGTGGTCACCCCGGGGACGGAGGGGACGGTGCGCGGCAGCATCACCCGCTGCAGGCCGGCCGCCAGTTCGTGCTCGGCGTCGTGCAGCCGGGCCCGGGCCAGCGACTGGGCCACCAGCCCGCCCAGGGTGGACAGCAGGGTTCGCTCGTCCGCGTCCAGCTCGCGCTCGTCGTCGAAGCTGACCACGCAGACGCCGATCGCCCGGCCGCTGGCCACCAGCGGCAGGTACGCCCAGGAGCCGCGCCCGGTGCGGCTGGTCCGCTCCCACACGTCCGGGTGGCGGTCGCGGAAGTCCTCGCGGCTGGAGATGAACACCGGGGCGCGGTACCTGAGCGCCTCGGCGGCCGGGTGGCCGGCCGGCAGCACGGCGCGGTCCCAGACCGCGAGCGCCTGCGAGCGGTAGCCGGAGGCGCCGAGGATCCGGGTCCGGCCGGCCTCGAAGGAGGCGAGCACCAGGCCGTCCGGCGGGAGTCCGGGCAGCGGCAGCTCGGTGAACACCCGGGCCACGTCACGGACGGTGACCGCCTCGGAGAGGGCGCGCGCGGCCTCCTTGATGAACCGGGAGCGCTCCTCGCGCAGCAGGGCCATCCGGTCGGCCCGGTCGCGCTTGTGCAGCTCGACGGTGGCGTCCCAGACGAAGCCGACCATCCGGGAGGCCCGGCCGAAGGCGTCCGCGAGCACCCGGCCGCGGAAGCGCACCGCACGCATCGTGCCGTTCGGCCCGACGGTGCGGTAGTAGGCGCCGCACTGGCCCAGTTCGGCGACCGCGCGCTCGACCCGGCGGCGCACCACGGGCGCGTCCTCGGGGTGCAGCAGGGAGAGGAAGGAGGCGGCGGTGCGGTCGAAGCGGCCCAGCTCGGCGGCGTCCAGTCCGATGATCGCGCAGGCCCGCTGATCGCCCTCCAGCACGTCGCGGCGGATGTCCCAGTCGAAGGAGCCGATGCCGTTGGCGGCCATCGCGGGCTCCAGCCAGTCCGGCATGGTGTCGGCAGAGGCGGGCGGCAGTCCGCCGGACAGCACGGGCGCCAGCCGCCCGGAGGCGAGCACGGGGGGCGTGCGCACCGAGTTGCGGCGGGTGGCCTGCGCGGGCGGGCGGGGAGAGCGCGCGGGCGGGCGGGCGGCCGGCGGCTTCGGCGGGGTCGACGGTTGCGGCTCGACGGCGGACGTGCCGGGAGGAAGCGCCGGCCCCGGCGACTCGGGCTCAGTGGGCATGCTGCTCCTGCCGCTGCCGTGGCGGACCGCGCCGACCGTCCGGACGGGCCGCGTGGCGGTGTGATGGGTCGTGCTGGATCGGACGGTGCCGACGGACGGTGGTCAGTCGAGGTTCGGTCTCCCCGCTGCTTCCCGCACGTGGACACACATTTCCACCATCCTGTCCAATGTTCGGCCGAGCGGCAATGGCAACGGGCCGGAAATCTTGCGTTCCGCCTTGCGTTCAGGGCTTGCTTCGGGAACGGATCATTCGATGGCGAACTGTCGTACGGGCGGTGCGAACGGGAGTACCGATGGTGCGAACGGGAGTACCGGTGGCGGTCGACGGGCCCAGGCTACGGGAGGGCGAGTTCGAACCAGGTGACCTTGCCGTCGCCCCGCAGCTGCACGCCCCAGGAGTCGGCGAGCGCCTCCACCAGCAGCAGGCCGCGGCCCGAGGTCGCGTACTCGGCGTCCGGATCGCGCCGCCGCCCGGGCAGCCGGCTCGCGCCGTCCTGCACCTCGATCCGCAACCGGCTGTCCGTGCCGAGCACCGCGTCGAAGACCGCGCCCTTGGAGGTGTGCAGCAGCGCGTTGGTGACCAGCTCGGAGGAGAGCAGCTCGGCGGTGTCGGACAGCTCCGGCACCCCCCAGTGGCTCAGCGCGGTGCGCAGCCGCTGTCGCACCGAGCCCACCGCGACCAGGTCGGCCGGTTCGAGCGTCAGGTGCAGTCTGCGGTGCAGCGCGCACCCCGGGGCCGACGCACCCGGCAGGGCCGTCCCGGTGCTGGCGGCCTGCCCCTGGCCCTGGGCCGGCCCGGACCGGTAGGCGTCGCCCGAACTCGTCCGCTGCCGCGGGAATCGCGACTGACCGTCCATCACCACATGCCCCCGCCCTCGAATCCGGGCCCCCGCCTCCGGATCCCCCGCCGGCCGGGTGGCCCCCTGGTTCTGACCACCCATCCTCATGCCCAGTTGACGGCGTTTGCAACAGTGTGCGTCCGATCACGTGGGGTGAAAGGGGCACGGGGAGGTTCACGTGATCCAACTGCTCGCGCCGGACAGGTTTGCGAAGCGCAGAGGCTGTTTTCGAGACCGCCCCCACCCGATCCCGCGCACACCCGGCGCCCGTACGGACCGTGCGCGGGCCCGCGCGCCCCCGGCCCCGCCCCGCCGTGCGCCCACCCCCGCGACACCCGGCGCCGGGGCGGGACGCCGGGCCCGGCGCTGGACACGATGCCGGGCCCGATGCCGGACACGACGGCGGACACGATGCTGGACACGACGCCCCGGCGCGGGTTCAATGGCCGGTGATGTTTGAACGACGTTCTAACATCACCGTCGGAAGCCCAGCCCCGAGCCGACCCCCCTAGGACCTGACGATGACCACCCCCACGCCCACCTCCCTCGGCTACCGGATGCCCGCCGAGTGGCACCCCCACGACCGCACCTGGATGGCCTTCCCCACCACCAACCCCACCTTCGACACCCCCGAGAACCTGCACGCCGGCCGCGAGGCCTGGGCCGCCGTCGCCAACACCATCGTCCGGTACGAGCCGGTCACCCTGATCGTCAACACCGGCGAGACGGCGGACGCCCGCACGTACGTCGACGAGCAGGTCGAGATCGTCGAACGCCCCCTGGACGACGCCTGGATGCGCGACATCGGCCCGTCCTTCCTGATCGACGGCCAGGGCTCGCTGGCCGCCGCCGACTGGATCTTCAACGGCTGGGGCGCCCAGTCCTGGGCCCGCTGGGACAAGGACCAGCACATCGCCGAGCACATCGGCGAACTCACCGGGGTCCGGCGCTTCGCCTCCCGGCTGATCAACGAGGGCGGCGGCATCCACGTCGACGGCGAAGGCACCGTGCTCGTCACCGAGACCGTCCAGCTCGGCGAGGGCCGCAACGCCGACTGGACCAAGGAGGAGGTGGAGGCCGAGCTGCACGCCCACCTCGGCACCACCAAGGCCATCTGGCTGCCGCGCGGACTCACCCGCGACTACGACGAGTTCGGCACCCGCGGCCACATCGACATCGTCGCCTCCTTCGTCCGCCCCGGCGTCGTGGTCGCCCACGTCCAGCCCGACCCGGCCCACCCGGACCACGCCGTCTGCCAGGAGCTCGTCGCCGTCCTGCGCGCCGCCACCGACGCCCGCGGCCGCCGCCTGGAGGTCATCGAACTGCCCGCCCCCACCGTCCTGTTCGACGAGGACGGCGAGCCGGTCGACTACTCCTACATCAACCACTACGTGGCCAACGGCGTCGTCGTGCTCTGCGCCTTCGACGACCCGCGCGACCAGCAGGCCGCCGACCTGCTCGGCGAGGCCTACCCCGGCCGCACCGTCGAACTCGTCGACGCCCGGGGGATCTTCGCCAACGGCGGCGGCATCCACTGCATCACCCAACAGCAGCCCGCCGTCTGATCCTTCTGATCCGTCTGGTCTGCCCGACCCGACCGACCCGACCGATCCGACCGATCCGACCGACCGCGGAGCGGGGGCCCGGCGCCCCCGCTCCGTGCTCCCCCACCGCTCCCCCTCCGCAGAAAACCGGCAGAAAGCAGGCCCATCACCATGGCCGACCCCCGCCCGCGCCGCCCGGCGCGCCCCCGCGAGGAGGTCTACGCCACCGCCCGGGCCGCGATCGCCGAACACGGCCTCGCCAAACTCACCATGGCCGGGCTCGGCAAACAGCTCCGGATGAGCGCCGGACACCTGCTCTACTACTTCGGCAGCAAGGACCAGCTGCTGCTGGAGACCCTCCGCTGGAGCGAGGACCAACTCGGCACCCGCCGCCGCGCCGCCCTCGCCGACCCCGCCCTCGACCCCTGGCAACGCCTCGACGCCTACCTGCGGCTCTACCTGCCCGAAGGCCCGGGCGACCCGCGCTGGATCCTCTGGGTCGAGGTCTGGGGCCGCTCCCCCGCCAGCGCCGAGCTCCGCCAGGGCCAGCAGGAGATCGAGGCCCCCTGGCAGGCCGACCTGGTCACCCTCATCGAACAGGGCACCGCCAGCGGCCACTTCACCCCCGGACCCGCCCCCGCCCGGGCCGCCCGGCTCCGCGCCCTCCTCGACGGCCTCGCCGTCCCCATCGCCATCGGCCTGCCCGGCACCCACCCGCCGACCGCCCTCGGCCACGCCACCGCGGTCGCCGTCCTCCTCCTCCGCACCCCCTGAGCGGCTCCCTCACCCCACCCGGCCGGCGGCCCAGTGGGGGCCGACACCCTTGACCCGCTGGAGCACCGGCGCCGTCTCCAGGCTCTGGATCCCGTCGATGGCGCTCAACCGCCCCGTCAGGTACCGGTGCAGCTCCGCCGGGCTGTCGCACAGCGCCTTGGCCATCAGGTTCGTCCGACCGGTGGTCGCGAACACCGCCGCCAGCTCCGGATGCCCGGCCATCGCCCGGGCCACCCCGTCGAGGCGGTCCGGCGCCACCGCGAGCCACAGCAGCGCCTGCGCGGACACCCCGAGCACCGTCGAGGACAGGTCCACGTCGAAGAACAGCGCCCCGTCGGCGCGCAGTCCGGCCAGCCTGCGCGCCACTGTGGCCTGCGAGAGCCCGGTCGACGAGGCCAGCTCGGCGTACGAGGCCCGGCCGTCCCGCCCGAGCGCGGCGACCAACGCCGACTCGGCCCCGACCAGCGGGCGCGGCGCGGTCGACGGAAACGGCTCGGCACCGGGCACGCCGTCCGAGGGCCGGATCAGCTCGCACTGCCGCTCGTCGAGTCCGTGCAGCCGCCCCGGCCAGGCCGTCGGGCCGCCCAGGTACGTGTGCAGCAGGCAGTACGCGCTCACCGCGGTGATCCCCGCCTTGCGCGGGAGGTCGTGCAGCAGCAGCGACGGGCTCGACTCACCCGCACCAGGGGTCGTCAGCACCGCGCTCACCTCCGTGCCACCCGAGATCAGCTGGACCCACGACGTGTCGGGCCGCCGTGCCAGCGCCTCGGCCAGGTTCCGGGTCGCCGCCGGAGCGGTCGTCAACCGGACCATCCACTGACTCCCGCCCACCCGCTCGGGCACCGGCAGGCCGACGACCCGGAGTCCCGCCTCGGCGCGCAGCCGGCGGTACCTGCGCGCGATCGTCTGCTCCGAGCTGCCGAGGGCCTCCGCGACGCGGCTGAACGGGACCCTTCCGTCGAGGTGCAGGGCATGGACCAGACCCTGGTCGAGGGCATCGAGTTCGATCATTTCCCCACTCCGGCCCGCCTGGATGGAGGATTCCCTCCATCTCCATCCGTACAGCAGAACTTTCCGCCGTCCCGGGCGCAGGGTATCCGCATGACCGAGACACCACGCACCACCTCCCGCGAAGTCCGACTGGTCGCCCGACCGACCGGACTGCCGGGCCCCGAGCACTTCACCCTCATCACCACGCCCCGGCCGGTGCCCGCAGCCGGGGAGGTACTCGTCCGCAACCGCTTCTTCCTGATCGCGAGCTCGCTGCGGATGATGATCAGCGAAGGCGCCGAGGACGTGCCCGGGGTGCCCTTCCCGGCGCTGCGCCCCGGCGACACCCTCGGCGCGACCACGCTCGGCGAGGTGGTCCTCGCCCCCGCCGACAGCGGCCTGACCCCCGGCGACCTCCTGGTCCACCGCCGAGGCTGGCGCGAGTACGCGGCCGTCCCGGTGGCGGACTGCGAGCGGCTCGACGCCGGACCGGCCGACCCGGTCGAGGCGGCGCTGGGCCACGGCTGGACCGCCTACGCCGCGCTGACCCGCGCCCTTCGGGTCGAGCCCGGCGACACCGTCTTCATCACCGGCGCCTCCGGGGCCATCGGCTCGATGGCCGGCCAGATCGCCCGCCGCCTCGGCGCCGGACGCGTCGTCGGCAGCGCCGGCTCCGCGGCCAAGGCCGAGCGGCTGGTCGAGGAGTTCGGATACGACGCGGTGGTGGTGCGCGGCGCCGGTCCCGTCGTCGAGCAACTCGCCGCGGCCGCGCCGGACGGGATCGACAAGTGCCTCGACCTCGTCGGGGGCGAGCAGTTGAGCGCGGCCGTGGCGGTCGCGAACCACGGTGCGCGGATCGCCGTGATGGGTTCGCTCTCCGGCCAGCTCGCGGCCACCGGCACCGGACGCACCGCGCCGGTGTCCCTGGACTCGGTCCAACTGCTGCTCAAGCGGATCACGTTGGTGGGCTACAGCGCGGACGACGACCCGCAGGCGCAGCCCGAATGGGCACGGACCTACCGCGAGTGGCGCGAGGCGGGCCTGATCTCGTTCCCGCACCAGCGGATCGCGGGGATCGAGAACGCCGTACAGGCGCAACTGGACACCGCCGCCGGCCGGTACCTGGGGGCGGTGGTCGTGGCGCTGTGAGCGGGCCCGGGCATCCCCACCGGTTCGGCGCGCACGCCCGGCTCCGGCTCCACCGGCTCACTCGGTCCAGATCGCCGCGGCGGTGCGGTCGTCGGCGTAGCCCTTGGCCCGGACCTGCACCTGGCGGAGGAAGTCGACGGTGCCCGGCGGGTGGGGGTGGGCCCAGTGGGCGGAGAGGAAGTGGGCGACGGCGGGTTCGTCGGCGATCGGACGGGACAGACCCGGGGTGCAGAGCAGCAGGATGTCCCCCTGGGTGGCCGGGACGAGCCGGAAGCGGAACGGTCGCGGGTCCGGCACCGGGGCCTCCGGAACCGGCGGCTGGCCGTCCGGGTGGTGCAGCAGCCGGGCCGCGTAGGCGTCGATCCAGTGACCGGAACGCAGCAGGTAGAGCCCGCCCGGACCGACGCCGAACGCGGCGCGGTAGCCCGCCGACGGGTCCAGCGACACCAGCAGGCAGTGCAACGAGGCCGGGGACGGGGTGTCGTCCCCCTCGCCGCGGGGGGCCAGCGCACGCAGCGGGGCGACGGCCCCGGTGGCCAGCCGCTGGAGGCCGTAGCGCAGCCGGTCCCGGGCGCCGTCGCGCAGGTCGGCGGCCAGGCCGGCGCGGCTGCGCCCGATCGCGGCCGCGAGCTGGCGGCAGGACTCGCCGGCGGCGGTCGCGACGGCCCGGGGCGTGAGCGACTCGTCCTCGGCACCGCCGGTGCGCTCGCACCCGGCGAGGACGGCGAGCAGCAGTCCGTCGGGGCCGTCGCCGAACCTGGTGACCAGCAGGCTGTCCCGGCGCGGTTCACCCCGGTAGCGGGCGGAGTCACCGCGGACGGAGACGGCCCGCAGCACCGTCGTCCCGTACTGGGCGCCCTCCAGCGCGGTGTCCGGGACGACCGCGCCGAGCGCGCCCGGGTCCGCCTCGGGCAGGGCCGTCGGCTCGGGGCCGTAGGTCGGGGGGCGCTCGCCGACGTGGGGGACGGTGGTGCCCCGGTCGGTGAGCGGGACGCGGACGGCCAGGCGGGGGTCGGGGACGGAGGTGGGGACGGCGGCGGGTTCCGGGTCGGGCTGGGGTGCGTGGTCGGGTTCGGGTTCGGGGGTCGGCTGCTTGGCCGCCGGGGGTTCGGGGGCCGGTTCGGGCTCGGGTTCCGGAGTGGGAGCGGGCTCGGGAGCCGGCTCCGGCTCGGGCTCGGGTTCCGGGGTGGGCTCCGGTTCCGGCTCCGGTTCCGGTGCCACGGCTGCCGGGGGTTCGGGGGCCGGGTCCGGGGTGGGCTTCTCCAGGGAGACCGGGACGGCCTCCGCCTCCGGCTCCGGCTCCGGCTGCGGTGTCCGGGGCGCATCGGCGACGGAGGAGGAGGCGGGGACCCGGTGGGTATCGGCCGGGGTGCGCTGGCGCCCGATGCCGCCGGTCCCCTCGATCACACCGATCGCGTCGTCGAACCAGTCGTCGATGCTGTCCCGTTCCAGCACCGGCGCCGGGGCGGCATCCGCCACCGGGGCCGGTTCGGGCTCGGGTTCGGGCTCGGGTTCCAGTTCCGGTTCCGCCGTCCGCTGCTGCCCGATCAGCCCCGCCGCCGTGTCGAACCAGTCGTCGACGCTGCCGTCGCCCGCGTCGGCGTGCGGAGTGTCGGGGAGGGTGCCCGCCGGACCGTCGTAGACGGTGTCCCACCAGCCGTCGTCGGGCCGGGGAGGCTGTGCGGGTGCACCCTGCTTGCTCATCTGGCGGCTCCTGGTCGGTCCGTGGTCGCGCGCCCCCGGCGGGGCCGGACTGGCGTCATTGTCTCCAAGTGCAACGACCGTGTCCGGGTTTCGGCGACAACCGGTCACCGACCGGATCATCCCGGCCACGGCGCTCACCAGCCGGTTCGCCGGCGCCGGGACGGGCGGCGCGGCGGGGGCGTCGCCGGGGCGTCGGTTTCCGTTCCGTCCTGGCTTGCCGGATGTGCCCCGAGCAGGGCGTTTCCTGGACATTGCGGCGTGTTGGGGGGTGAAAATGAGGGCCGAGGAGGGGCATCGCTTCACCCGTTCGGCTGATTAAATGTGCGCATGACCGCGTCGGCCCCGAGCTCACTCCGACCGGGGACGGCCGCATCCGCGGGCCGCCCGGCGGGTGCGCTGTTGGTCCTGCTGCTGGTCGCCCTGCTGACCGCGCTGCCGTGCACGGGCCTGGCGAAGGCGGACGCTCCCGCCCAGCCGTCCCCGGGTACGGCGGCCGCCGTCTCGGTGGTCGCCGCCGCGGAGGCGCTCGCGCCGACCCCGCACGCCCGTGACGCCGCCCGGGTGTCCGACCACCGCCAATGGCTCGGGGAACACCGGGACCACTCGATCCTCTGCACCGCCGACGGCCGGCCGCCGAGCGACAACGGCTGTTCCAGCCACCCGTTCTGCCCGCAGGACGCCCAGCTGCCGAATCCGCCGCCGCACCCGCAGCCCGTCGTGTCACCGCTCGCCGCGTCGGCGCCCGAGGCGCTGCCCAGGGTGGTGCCCGCGGGCCTGCTGGACGGTCCGCGCCCCGCGCCGGACCTGCACGTGCTCCAGGTCCACCGGTCCTAGCGGAACCCACCGCCGACGCCACCGTCGGCGGGTCCGCCCCTCCCCCCACTCCAGCCGACCGCCGCCACAGCCGTGCGCGGCGGGGACAAGGACAACCATCATGGGTTCCGCCTCGAAGCAGTCCAACAAGCCGGGCGGCAAGGCCGCCGTCGCCGACCGCCGCACCCGGATCGCCGAGCTGCGCGCCGCCGAGGAGCGCCGCGACCGCCGCAACAAGATCATCGCCTCGGTCGCCGCCGGTGTGCTGGTGATCGGCGCGGTCGCCACCGGCACCTGGCTCGTCATGGACCAGAACCAGAAGAAGAAGGACCGGGTGGCCGCCGCCAACGCGGACATCCCCGGCGTGAAGACCTTCGGCGAACTGACCCGCAACCACGTCACGACCAAGGTCAACTACCCGATGACCCCGCCGGTCGGCGGCGACCACAACGCGGTCTGGCTGGACTGCATGGGCCACGTCTACGACAAGCCGGTCGAGAACGAGCGCGCCGTCCACTCGCTGGAGCACGGCGCGGTCTGGGTGACGTACAACGGCAAGGCCACCCCGGACGACATCAAGACCCTCTCCGACAAGGTCCAGAAGACCCCGTACTCGCTGATGAGCCCGTACCCGGACGAGCAGGGCACCATCACCCTGAACGCCTGGAGCACCCAGCTGATCGTGGACAGCGCCAGCGACCCGCGGGTCAACGAGTTCTTCACCAAGTACGTCCAGGGCAAGCAGACCCAGGAGCCGGGCGCCTCCTGCACCATGGGGCAGATGTGACCGCCGACGCGACCCGCACCGGGGACCTCGCGCAGGACCCGGCGGAGGACGCGGTCGAGGCGGACACCGAGCACGCGGAGGCCGGGCAGGCGGCGTCGCCCGCCCGTTCCGGCCGCCGCCGGCTGTGGTGGCCGGCCGCGCTGGCCGCCGTGGTGGCGCTGGCGCTCGGGGTCCCCGCCCTGGTGGCGGGCGGGACGACGGCCTCCGGCTCGTCCTCGCTGACCGTCCCCGCGGACGACTCCCCCGAGGCCGGGTTCGCCCGCGACATGGCGACCCACCACCAGCAGGCGGTGGACCTGTCGTTCATCGTCCGGGACCGCACCACCGACGAGCCGACCCGCACCCTCGCCTTCGACATCATCAACACCCAGGCCAACCAGCGCGGGATGATGATGGGCTGGCTCGACCAGTGGGGGCTCTCGCAGCACTCGAACGCCCAGCCGATGGCGTGGATGAAGATGGGCCACGAGTACCAGGCCCACGACGGTTCGCTGATGCCCGGCATGGCGACCAACGCCCAGATGGCGAAGCTGCGCACGCTCAGCGGGCGGGACGCCGAGGTGTACTTCCTGCAGCTGATGATCGAGCACCACAAGGGCGGCGTCGAGATGGCCCAGGGGTACGTCGACATGGCGAAGAACGACATCGAGAAGCGGCTCGCCCAGTCGATGGTGGTCGCCCAGACCTCCGAGCTGGGGCTGATGACCGACATGCTCAAGGAGCGCGGCGCCGCCCCCGGCGTGCCCGCCTCCTGACAGCCCGCAGTTCCCGCTGGACCGGTCGGTCCAGCCGTTTCCCCGGACGGACGGCCGGGGCGCGAGGGCGGTTCCGCACCTGCCCACCGCGCCCCGGCCGTCCGCCGTCCGCACCACCCCCTGGAGCACCCGCATGACCACTGACGCACCCTGGCTGATCGCCGGACTGGGCAACCCCGGCCCCTGGTTCCGGCGCACCCGGCACAACGCGGGCTTCCTGACCGTGGACCGGCTGGCCGAACGGCACGGCGCCCGGTTCCGCCGGCGCGGGATCGCCACCCTGGTCGCGGAGATCACGGTGGACGGCCGACCGGTGCTGCTGGCCAAGCCGCTCTGGTTCATCAACCTGTCCGGCCGCCCGGTGGCCGCCCTGCTGCGCCGGTACGCAGTTCCCGTGGAACGCCTGGTGGTCGTCCAGGACGACCTGGACTTCGCCTACGGCGTCGGCAAGTTGAAGCGCGGCGGCGGCCCGGGCGGGCACAACGGGGTGCGCTCGGTGGGCGAGGTGCTCGGCACCCGGGACTTCGTCCGGCTGCGCTTCGGCATCGGGCGCCCGCCGAAGGGGCAGAGCGTCGGCGACTATGTGCTGAAGACCTTCTCGGAGGACGAACTGGCCGCGATGCCAGGGGTGTTGGACCGTTGCGCGGACGCCCTGGAGACGCTGGTGCGGCTCGGCCTGAACCGGGCCCAGGACGCCCTGAACGTCACCGCCTGAACGTCACCGCCCGACCGTCACCGCCCGACCGTCACCACCTGAACGTCACCGCCTGACCGCGGCCGGGCGGGTCAGCACGACGGCCGCCACCGCGACCACGGCGAGGGCGGCCAGCACCGTCCGCCCACCGGACGCCGCGCCCGCCAGGTGGACACCGAGGACGGACAGCGCCATCCCGAGCGCGGTGCCGAGACTGCGCGCCATGTTCACCATGCCGCCGCCGACGGCCGAGCTCGCCGCCGGGACGGCCCGCATCACCAGCGCGTTGTTGGCGGGCAGCAGCAGGCCCAGCCCGTACCCGGCGGTCAGCAGCGGGACCGCCACCGCCGGGCCCGGGACCGGCAGCACGGCGAACAGCAGCAGTCCGGCGGCGGCCAGCCCGGCACCGAAGCGGCACCGGGTGACGTCCGACCAGCCCCGGGGCAGCAGTCCGCCACCGACCGTCGCGGCGACGGCGAACGCGGCGGGCAGCAGGGTGACCACCAGCCCGGCGGCGGCCGTCGACACGCCCGCACCGGTGAGCAGCACCGGGGTCAGCACCAGCGGGCAGAACAGCAGCAGGTAGCCGATCAGCGCGACCGCCAGCCCGGACCGCACGCCCGGGGTGTTCACCAGCCCGGGCGCCAGGATCGGCCGGGCCGCCCGCCGCTCCTGGCGCACCAGCGCCAGGGTGAGGCCGACGGCGGCCACCAGCAGCACGGCGACGGCCCAGCCGGGCAGCGGCAGACCGGAGGCGGTGGACAGGGCGAGCAGCAGCGCGGTGGTCGCGCCGGTGAGCAGCAGCATGCCGGGCAGGTCGAAGCGGGGCTCGCGCGGTTCGCGGAGCCTGCGGGGCTCGCGGAGCTCGTCCGGTTCGTGCGGTTCGCGGGGCGCCGTGCGCGTCCGCGGGCCGGGCACGGCGGCCTGCTGCCCGGTCCGGGTACGGGGCAGCAGGTACCAGCCGGCCACGATGCCGAACACCGCGATCGGCACGTTGACCCAGAACACCCACTGCCAGGAGGCGTGCTCCACCAGCAGCCCGCCCAGGCTCGGCCCGAGCGCCAGCCCGAGGCCCTGGGCGGCGGCCTGGATGCCGAGCGCGCGCCGCATCGCGTGCTCGGGGACGCCGCGCGCGACCAGGGCGACGCTGTTGGCCTGCATCATCGCGGCGCCGACGGCCTGCACCGCCCGGCAGCCGACCAGGATCCACAGGGCGCCGGCGAACCCGGCACCGAGCGAGGAGAGGCCGAAGACGGCGAAGCCGCCGATGTACATGGTCTTGCGGCCGACCAGGTCGGAGAGCCAGCCGATCGGGGCCAGCAGGGCGACCAGGACGAGGAGGTAGGCGAGCGCGACCCATTCGACGGCGGCGAAGCCCGCGTCGAAGTGGCGGCCGAGGGCGGGGAAGACCAGGGCGATGACGCTGGCATCGAGCTGGCCCAGGAAGGCACCGAGACAGACCGTGCCGACGGCCAGCCAGTGGGCGTGGCGCCAGCCGGCTATGCCGCGGGGCCGGGGCCGCTCGGTGAACAGGCGCACGGCGAGGGCAGTGGCGTTCATGCCACGAATATATCGGATGCAGATATGTTCTTTCTACGAGTTGCTCGTCCTGCGATACGCAGGATCTCGCAGAGCGTCCACCCCGCGTCCGAGGCGCGGACAGCGCCCCGGGAACGCCCCGTACCAGGCGATACGCTGTCCGCCATGCCGTCGTCACCACACGTTCCCGACCCCGCCACCGAAAGCCCCGACCCGGCGGTCGAGCACGCCCGGCGGCTGACCGACACCGTCACCCGGCTGCGCCGCGCACTGCGCAGCAGCATCCGCACCGACTACCCGTGGGAGTCCCTGCCGATGGCGCAGGTCGAACTCCTCCAGACACTGGCCGCCGCGCCCCTGCGGGTCGGCGAACTCGCCGCCCGCCAACGGCTCGCGCCCAACACCGTCAGCGGGCTGATCGGCAAGCTCCTGGAGGCCGGGTTCGTCGACCGCCAGGCCGACCCCGGCGACCGGCGCACCGCCCGGATCGCGCTCACCCCGGTCGGACGACGCCAACTGGACGACTGGCAGCACGCCCACGAGCGCCGGATCGCCGCCGCCCTCGGCACCCTCGACCCGGGCGACCGGGACGCCGTCGTACACGCACTGCCCGCCCTGGAGCGGCTCGCCCGGGCCCTCGCCCAGCCGGGGGCCCTCCCCGAAGGGGCGGCGGCGGTCGACGGGGCCGCGGTGGGCGGGGCGTCCGTCGAAGAGGCCTGAGTCGAGGGCGGCGTCGAGGGCGGTGCGGTCGAAGGGCCCCGGGGCGGCTGAAATCGCTGGTCACCGGGGCGGGCCGGGCACTACCGTCCCGGCATGACCGGCATCGAGGTACAGATCGAACCCTGGACGGACACCGACCTCGCGCTGCTGCGCCGGGTGAACACCCCGGAGATGAAGAAACACGTCGGCGGGCCCGAGACGGAGGAGCAGTTGCTCGTCCGACACGGGCGCTACCTGGACTTCGTCCCGTCCGGCCTCGGCTGCATGTACCGGATCGTGCTGCGGCCCAGCGGCGAGGCGGTCGGCACCGTCGGCTACGGCACCCGCACCTGGGCGGGCGGGACCGTGCACGAGATGGGGTGGAACGTCCTGCCCGGGCACCAGGGGCGGGGCATCGCCGCGGCCGCCGCCCGGGCCGCCGTCGCGGCCGCCCGGCGCGAGGCGGCGCACCGCTTCCTGCACGCCTTCCCCGCGGTGGACAACCCCGCCTCCAACGCGGTGTGCGCCAAGGCCGGGTTCACGCTGGTCGGCGAGACGGACTTCGAGTTCCCGCCCGGGCGGTTCATGCGCAGCAACGACTGGCGGGTGGACCTGCGGGGCTGAGCGGCCCGGTGTCCTGACGCCCCGGTGTTCTGGCGTCCCGGTGTTCTGGCGTCCCGGTGTTCTGGCGTCCTGGGGACGGCGCTCAGAACAGGGTGCCGCTCTCCAGCTCCAGCAACCAGCGCTTGCGGTCCACGCCCGCGGCGAAGCCGGTGAGCGCGCCGCCGGCGCCGAGCACCCGGTGGCACGGGCGCACGATGAGCAGCGGGTTGGCGCCCACGGCGCCGCCCACCGCCCGGACCATCCGCGGCTCCTGCCCGGCCAGCTCGGCGAGTTGGCCGTAGGTGACGGTCGTGCCGTACGGGATCTCGTCCAGCGCGGCCCAGATCCGGCGGCGGAACTCGGTGCCCTCGGGGGCGAGCGGGAGGTCGAAGTCGGTGCGCTCGCCGGCGAAGTAGGCGGTCAGCTGGGCGACCGGCTCGGCGAGCGCCTCGGGGTCGAACTCCCACCCGTCGGCGGGCTCGGCCAGTGCGTACTTCTGCCCGGGCGCGGTGACGGTGGCCAGGGCGGCCGGGCCGCCGTCCTCGGGCCGCACGCCGCTGAGCAGCAGGCGGCCGAACGGGCTCTCCATGGTGGTGTAGACGGTGGTGCTCATGCCGGGTCGATCTCCGTTCCGGTGCTGATGGTGCTGGTACTGGTGCTGCTCGCGCTCGTGCTCGGCAGGGGGCCGGGGCCGGTGCCCGCAGGGCCCGCCCAGAGCCGGTGGACGGCGTAGGACCGCCACGGGGCCCAGGCCTCGGCGGCGCCGGCGGCGGCCTTCGGATCGCCGGGGACGCCGAGCCGGATCAGGCCGTGCTTGACGCCCACGTCGCCCGGCAGGAAGACATCGGGGTCGGCGAGGGCCCGCATCCGCAGGTAGCCGACCGTCCAGGGGCCGATGCCCGGCAGGGCCAGCAGCCGGGCGGCGGCCTCCTCGCGGTCGACACCGCCGTCCAGGCGCAGCACGCCCTCGGCCAGCGCCGCGCACAGGCCGGTGAGCGCGCGGCGGCGGGCCGCGGGCATCGCGAAGTCCTCCGGGTCCGCGGTGGCCAGGGCCGCCGCGGTGGGGAAGAGCAGCCGCAGGCCGCCGTTCGGTTCGGGCAGGGCGGTGCCGTACTTCTCCGCGAGCCGACCCGCCAGGGTACGGGCGGCGCCGACGGTGATCTGCTGGCCGAGCACCGCGCGGACGGCGAGTTCGTGCGGCTCCACGTGGCCGGGCGAGCGCAGGCCGGGACGCTCGCGGACCAGCGGGCCGAGCACCGGGTCTGCGCCCAGCTGCTCGTCCACGGTGTCCGGGTCGGCGTCCAGATCGAAGAGGACGCGCAGGCGCTGAACGGCGGTCGGCAGGTCGCGCAGGTCGGCGAGCAGCAGGCGGCAGTCGAGCCAGCCACGGGTGCGCGGGTCCTCCGGCGCGAGGCCGTCGACCTCGGCGATGCCGTGGCCGTACGGGAGCGCGAGGGTGCGCCGGTAGGTGCGCACGCCGAGGCGCGCGCCGGGCACCACCTCCTCCACGCCGGGGACGGCGCGCAGTTCCAGGAAGTCGATCAGGTGGTCGCTGTCGAGTGCGCCGCGGTAGGCCAGGCGCAGGGTGAGGCCGCCGGCCGGGGTCGCGGTGCGGCGACCGGCCAGCACCTCGGCCCGCAGGCCGCTGGGGGTGCGGTCGTAGACCTCGCGGACGGTGTCGTTGAACTGGCGGACGGAGGCGAAGCCGGCCGCGAACGCGATCTCGGTGACGGGCAGTTCGGTGGTCTGGAGGAGCAACCGGGCGGTCTGGGCGCGACGGGCGCGGGCCAGCGCGATCGGGCCGGCGCCGAGCTCGGCGGTGAGCTGGCGCTGCAGCTGCCGGGCGCTGTAGCCGAGCTTGTCGGCCAGACCGGCCACGCCCTCGCGGTCCACCACGCCGTCGCCGATCAGGCGCATCGCGCGGCCGACCAGGTCGGCGCGGTGGTTCCACTCCGGGGAGCCCGGCACCGAGTCCGGGCGGCAGCGGCGGCAGGCCCGGAAGCCGGCGCCCTGGGCGGCGGCGGCGCTCGGGTAGAAGCGGCAGTTGACGCGCTTGGGGGTCACGGCGGGGCAGCTCGGCCGGCAGTAGATGCCGGTGGAGGTGACGGCCGTGAAGAAGACGCCGTCGAAGCGCGCGTCGCGGCTGTCCACGGCTCGGTACCGGATGTCGTCGTCGATCACGTTGTCCAGTCTGCGGCACCGAGCCGGGGCTGACTGGCGGGAATCGGACATCGCCATCGGGGGCCACCCTGCCTGCCCGCTCCCGTTGCCGCTCCGGCCCCGCCGGAGCGGCAACGGGACCGCTGGTGCAGGGGTTAAAGGCCCGATGCCGGGGGCTTCCCCTCCCCTCCCCCCGCCCACCCTCCGCCACCACCACCGGGCCCAGCCTGCCCACCCACCACCCGTCCACCTACCGCCCGCAGGCCCACCGCCCTCCACGCCGCACCCACCGCGTGCACGCACCCACCCCGCACCCCACCCGGCCGCCCGCCCGCCTCCACTCTCGCGGCCAAACCTGCCCCGCCCGCCCGGGCCCTCCGAGCCCCCGAGGCCCCCGCACCGGCCGGCCGCCGGCCAGCCGGTCGGTGCGGGTGGGCACCGCCCGGCTCATGCCGGGCGGACGTTGAGTCGCCGGGCTGCGGGCAGGTCGGGTCAGCGCTTCACCGGACCTCCCGCCGCACGCATCGACTTGTTGATCGCCTTCCACTTGTTCAGCCGGGCCTTGGCCACCCGGGCGTCGGTGCGCGAGGCGATCCACTCGTTCTCGCGCTGGAGCTTGAGGTAGCTGTCCATCCGGCGCTGCGGCAGGCTGCCGTCCTCCAGCGCCGCGCGGACCGCGCAGCCGGGCTCGGTGTGGTGGTTGCAGTCCTGGAAGCGGCAACCATCGGCCAGCTCGGCTATGTCGGCGAAGGCCAGGTCCACCCCCTCGCCACCGTAGAGGCCGACCTCGCGCAGCCCGGGGGTGTCGATCAGCACGCCCCCGCCGGGCAGCGGTATCAGCTCCCGGGTGGTCGTGGTGTGGCGCCCCTTCTGGTCGACCGAGCGGGCCTCCTGGACGGTCATCACCTCGGTGCCGACCAGCGCGTTGGTGAGGGTGGACTTGCCCACGCCGGACTGGCCGATCAGCACGGTCGTGCCGGGGGCGCAGGCGCGGAGCACGTCGATGCCCTCGCCGGTCTCGGCGCTGACCACCAGCACCGTGACGCCCGGTGCGACGGCCTCGACGTCGGCCCGGATGAACTCGGCGTCGTCGACCAGGTCGGCCTTGGTCAGGACGACCAGCGGTTCGGCGCCGGACTCCCAGGCCAGGGCGAGGAAGCGCTCGATCCGCCCGAGGTCGGGGTCGGCCGCGAGCGAGGAGGCGATCAGGACGGTGTCGACGTTGGCCGCCAGCACCTGGCCGTCGGAACGCTTGCCGGCCACCTTGCGGATGATCGCGGTGGAACGCGGCAGCAGCGCCGTGACGGCCGCCATCGGCTGGGCGTGCAGGTCGACCGCGGCCCAGTCGCCCGTGCACGGGCAGTTGATCATGTCGGCGTCGCCCACCGGCCGGGTGTCGAGCCGGACGGTGCGCAGCTCGCCCGTGTCCGGGTCGGCCAGGACGGCGTCGCACTGGCCGCGGTCGATCCGGACGATCCGGGCCGGGAGCAGCCCGGCCTCGGCGAGCGGGGCGAAGAGCTCGTCCAGCTCGGGTGTCCAGCCGTAGCCGGCCAGCGGCGAGCTCTCAGCGGACGTGGAGGACGAGGAAAGGGGGGAGAACGACGGAACGGAGGCAGCGTTGAACAACGCAGTGGCCCTTCGGGAGGAGTTGTCCCGGCGGGCTACGGCTGGCGCGGAAGGCTCAGCCGGCGGCCGGGAAAAGGAGGTGAACGCGCGTGCTGCCCAGGGCAGCTATCGGGGCGACAACGACCACGGGGTTCACCTCCTGCTCTCTACTCCTCGGGCGGCCCAATGGCCCCCGAACCTGATGGGTCACACGCTAGCGGAGCGGGCGGGGGCGGCCAACCTATTTTTGACCTGCGGAAATGCGGTCGGGAGGGGGCGCTGCGAGCCCGTGGGGGGCCAAAGTTCGCCCCCGCCCGGCCTCTCGCCCTACGCCCCGCCCTATCCCCCGTACCGGTGCTTGAGGTTCGGGTCGTCCAGCCACCAGGGCCGCATGCCGGTCTCCTCCTCCTCCGGCAGCCCCGCCGCCCGCGCCTCCGCGGCCTGCGCCTCGAAGCGGGCGTCCAGCTCGGCGTCGACGACCTTGATCTCCTCGCGCCCCTGCACCACCATCCGCCGCACCAGCGCGGCCAGGAACGGCAGCCCGACCAGGTCCCCCAGCACCCAGAAGGCGTTGCCGCCCCAGGTCTGGTCCTGGGCCAGGCTCGGCCCCCAGGGCCGTCCGAGCGCCACGTAGTAGTGCTCGGCGACGAGGTGGCCGCCGTAGATCAGCACGATCCCCAGCCCGGCGTCGAAGATCACCTCGGCGAAGGTGATGAACAGTCCGACCAGGTGCGGGTACTCGTGCCCGACCGGGTCGATCTGCAGCCGCGGCCAGAAGTAGGCGAGGCCCAGCAGCACCAGCGCCAGGTGCAGCACCGCGTTCCCGACCCCGCTGGAGACCGACCACGCGTACCAGGGCGTGAAGTAGAGCAGCCACGGCGGCGCCATCAGCAGCGCCGTGGAGACCGCCGGGAACATCAGCACCTTGGACGGCCGGCTGCGCAGCGCCCGCAGGATCCGCTCCCGCCGGCGCTCCGGCGAGGACTCGACCAGCAGCGAGACGGGGGCGCCGAGCGCGAGCAGCAGCGGGACGACCATGAGCAGCAGTACGACCTGCACGGCCCGGTCGGTGAACAGGATGCGCTCGTACACCCCGAGGCCGGAGCAGGTGCACCAGATCCACAGCAGCAGCCCGCCGAGGAAGGCGGCGGTGCGGGTGGGCTGCCAGCGGTCGCCGTCGCCGCGGTTGACGGTGCGCACCGCGGCCAGGTACCAGCCGCCGAGCAGCACCGACAGGGCGAGCACCAGCGGTTCGAGGGTCCACGAGGTGGCCAGGTCGGACCACTGCCACGCGGGTGGCCCGGTGTAGGCGAGTGCCCGGGCCGCGCCACTGCTGGAGAGCGTCTCCGCCGCGCCGTTCATCCGTCCGCCCGTCCCGTCCGACACCACCGGCCGCCTGATCCCGCGGACCGCCGGCGACCGCCGCCGCACAGGGCCTGCGGCGCCCGGCCATGATGGCGGTGCCGACGCCGCCCGCCGCACCCGGGGCCCACCTCTATACCCGGACCTGACCAAAGCTTTACCAAAGCCCAACAAAGCTTTGCCAAGGCAAAGTTCTGCCCTTGCCGAGCCCGGAGGCGCAACCGGCGCGGGGTCACGTTCGTCTGGCAGGATGCAGCGTCGGCGCTACCGGCCACGTGGGTGAACAGCAAGGGGACGACAACAGGTGCAAAGCACTGCACGCGGCGACGGCCGCCGGCTGGCCGTGCGCCACCGCAACATCGAGCTCGGCCTGCTGGCGCTCGCGGTGGCCGTCTGCCTGGCCGGACACATCGACGCCTCGCTGGCACTGACCGGCAAGCTGCCGCCCGGGCTGCTGGTGCACGGCCTGTCCCTCGGGGCGCTGGTCGTGGTGGCGCACCTGGCGGTGCGCCGGTACGCGCCGTACGCGGACCCGCTGATCCTTCCGCTGGGCGTGTTCCTGACCGGCTTCGGCCTGATGCTGCTGGACCGGCTGGACTTCAGCTACAAGGCCGCGCACGCCGCCAAGGGCGACTACCAGAAGCTGCCGGCCGCGCCCTCCCAGCTGATGTGGGTGTTCATCTCGGTGGCGGCGGCGCTCGCGCTGATCGTCTTCGTCAAGCACCACCGCTTCTTCCAGCGCTACGTCTACGTGATGATGGCGGGCGCGCTGATCCTGCTGACCGCGCCGATCTTCTCCCCGACCGACAGCTTCGGCGCCAAGCGCTGGATCAAACTGCCCGGGCTGCCCTCCTTCGAGCCGGACGAGTTCGTGAAGGTCGCGATCACGATCTTCTTCGCGGGCTATCTGATGGCCTCCCGGGACGCCCTGGCGCTGGCCGGGCGGAAGGTCTGGGGGATGACCCTGCCGCGCGGACGGCACGCCGGGCCGGTGCTGGCGATCTGGGCGGTCAGCCTGATGGTGCTGATCTTCGAACGCGACCTCGGCACCTCGCTGATCTTCTTCGGCGTCTTCGTCGTGATGCTGTACGTGGCGACCGAGCGCACCAGCTGGGTGGTGCTCGGCCTGCTGATGGCGGTCGGCGGCGCGGCCGTGGTCGGCACCGTGGAACCGCACGTGCACGGGCGCGTCGAGGCCTGGCTGCACCCGCTCAACTACTACCCGCCGGTCAACAACCTGGCGATCTCCTCGCAACCCGCCGAGGCCCTGTTCAGCCTCGGCACCGGGCACATGACCGGCACCGGCCTGGGCTCCGGCCGGCCCTGGCTGATCGGCTTCGCCGGGCGCAGCGACTTCATCTTCACCACCATCGGCGAGGAGCTGGGCCTGGCCGGGGTGACCGCGGTCCTGCTGGTGTACGTGCTGCTGATCCAGCGCGGCCTGCGCACCGCGATCGGCCTGACCGACCCGTTCGGCAAGCTGCTGGCCACCGGGCTGTCGGCGGCGCTCGCGCTGCAGGTGTTCGTGGTGGTCGGCGGTGTGAGCGGGCTGGTCCCGCTGACCGGCAAGGCGCTGCCGTTCCTGGCGGCGGGTGGTTCCTCGCTGCTGGCGAACTGGCTGATGATCGCGCTGCTGATCAAGCTGAGCGACTCCTCGGGGCGCACCGCCCTGGACCCGGCCCAGCCCAGCCCCGAACCGCTCCCGGCGCAGGCCAACCCGGCCAACCGGCCGGCGGTCGACCAGGCGACGGCGGCGCCGGGCCCGGGCGGGTCGGTGACCCCGGCCGCCGGCACCGACCTGACCGCGCCGCTCGGCTCCGGCCCCGGCGGCTCCGGCACCCCCGCACCGGGCGCCGGAGCGGACCCGGGCGCCCCGACGGAGCTGCGCCCGCCGTACGGCCACACGCCCGCCGCGGGGGTCCCCACCGACCCCGGCGCGCCCACCGAACTGCGCCCGCCGTACGGCCACCCGCCGACCGACCCGCAGGGCTCGTACGGGCACCCGGGCACCGAGCCCCAGGGCTCCTACGGCCGCCCGCCGGCGGACCCGCACGGCTCCTACGGCCAGCAGGGCTCCTACGGGTACCCGCAGGTCTCCGACCAGCCCACCCACGGCTACGGCCTGCCCCCGCAGTCCCCGTACCCGCCCAACCCGGCGGGCTGACGGCCGGCGGGCCGGCGGCGGCCCCCGCCCGGCACGACACGACGCGCACGACACGCACGACACGACAGGGCCTCCCCCGCACCCGCGAGGGAGGCCCTGTCACGTCGATCGAACGGCGAGCCGGAGGGAACCCGCCTACCGCTGCTCCCACGGCGGCCGCGGCGGCCTGGGCGGGTAGCCCGGCACCTGCTGCCCCGAAGCTCCCGAGGCTCCCGAAGGACCGGCCCCCGAGGACCCCGAAGGCCCTGGAGCCCCCGAAGGACCGGCCCCCGACGGCCGGTCGCTGTCCGGCGGCGGCGGTGCGGCCCGGTGGTGCGGCCCCGGACGTGCGGTGAGGCGCCCGCGCACGTTGTCGGCGGCCAGCACGTCGGCCCACCGTTCGGGGTACTCGGCGGGCACGTCGACGTCGTCGCCGTCCTCCTCGCCCCACTCCTCCTCCACGCCCTCGGCCAGCCCCAGTTCGCGGGCCCGCCGGGCCCGTTCGACGGCCCGCCGGGCGGCGACCTCGCGGACCACCGCGGCGGCCGCCTCCTCGTGGGCGCGTTCGTTCTCGGCCCGGGCGTCGGCGGTCTCCAGGGTGGGCCAGCGGCGGTCTATGGCGGCGTTCATGGCGGCGCCGATGAGCACCGCGAGGGCCACCACGAAGATCCACAGCAGCACGGCCACCGGCGCGGCCAACGAGCCGTACACCGAGGGCCCCTCGACCGAGCTGACCAGGTAGAGCCGCAGGCCGACGCTGCAGAAGACCAGCACCACCAGGGCGACCAGGGCGCCGGGGATGTCCTCGCGCCAGGGCGTGGAGACGGGGACGGCCAGGTGGTAGAGGGTGGTCAGGGAGACGATCAGCAGCAGGATCGCGACCGGCCAGTAGGCGGTGCCGACCACTCCGGCGGCGCCGGGTACGGCGTTCTCCACCAGTCCGGGCCCGGCCATCAGCAGTGGCAGCACCAGGGAGCCGATCACCAGGGCGCCGAGGTAGAGGACCAGCGACAACGCCCGGGTCTTGACGATGCCCCGCTTGCCGTCCAGCCCGTACATGACGGTGATGGTGTCGATGAAGATGTAGAGCGCCCTGGAGCCGGACCACAGCGACAGCAGGAAGCCGATCGAGATCAGGTCGGGCCGGGTGTGGTCGAAGACCTGGCTGAGCAGCGGTTTGACGACCTCGTTGACCGAGGAGTCCGACAGGACCGTCCCGGAGGCCGCGACGATGTCGTGCTTGAGCCGTTCGATGGCCTCCGCGCCGATGAACCCGTCGAGGTAGCCGAGGGTGGCGGCCAGGCCGAGCAGCAGCGGCGGGATCGACAGCAGGGTGAAGAAGGCCGCCTCCGCGGCGAGGCCGGTGACCCGGTACTCGACGCAGGTGTTGGTGGTGTCCCTGACCAAGTCCCACGCCGTGCGGCGCCAGGTGGCCTGTTTGGCCGCGCGCCGGGAGCCCTTGCCCCGGCGCCTGGAGGGCCGCTCGGGGTTCGGTCTGCTCGTATCGCCTGCTGCTTGCACAGGGCTAACGGTATCGGGCCCGGGCAGCGCTGTTGATCTCCCCGGGGGTACCGGCGCGTGTACGGCGGTGGTCCGGACTCCCCGTCAGTCCCGCCGTCCGGGGCCCGGCGCGCTCCCGGCCGGACGCCCGGCCGGGAGCGGCGGGAACGGCCGATCGTCCCGCATGTCGAAACCCTGGCGTCCATTATTCGGATGTTAGTGGACCGCGAGTCCTGCGCCGTGCGAATCTCTTGCCATGTCTAGCGCCGGAACCACCCTGGTAGGTCGACTCCACGTCGACCTCCTCCGCGTGTCCAGCGCCATCTGTCCGGTGACCTGAGCCCACCCGCCGCTCCACCACACCCGGCGCCGATCCCACCGCCGTCCGCCGCACCCGCGGATGCGCAGGCGCCCACCCGGCAAGGTCACTGCTCTCCCGGCCCTGAGTCGCCGGCCCTGAGAAACCCGCAGGTCACAGCAGCACCGCATGGCCGAGCACGCCCCGCGACCCACCCGGCGCCAGCGCCCCACCTGCCCAGAAGGACTTCACCATGGCCACCTCCCCCGAGACCGCCGAGCCCACGGCCGACCGCGCCGACGCGCGCCGCCCCGGCGCAGCCGCCGCGGCTCGCAAGGTGACCCGCCACCGCGGCGAGGGCCAGTGGGGCATGGGCCACCACACCCCCCTGAACGCCAACGAGCAGTTCAAGAAGGACGACGACGGTCTCAATGTGCGGACACGCATTGAGACGATCTACGCGCACCGGGGCTTCGACTCGATCGACCCCGCCGACCTGCGCGGCCGGATGCGCTGGTGGGGCCTCTACACCCAGCGCAAGGAGGGCATCGACGGCGGCAAGACCGCGATCCTGGACCCGCACGAGCTGGACGCCGAGTACTTCATGCTCCGGGTGCGGATCGACGGCGGCCGGCTGACCGTCCCCCAGCTGCGGGCCATCGCCGAGGTCTCCGAGGAGTACGCCCGGGGCACCGCCGACCTGACCGACCGGCAGAACATCCAGTACCACTGGATCCGGATCGAGGACGTCCCGGCGATCTGGCGCAAGCTGGAGGCCGTCGGCCTGTCCACCACCGAGGCCTGCGGCGACACCCCGCGCGTCATCCTCGGCTCCCCGGTGGCCGGCGTCGCCGAGGACGAGATCATCGACGGCACCCCGGCCATCGAGGAGATCAACCGCCGCTTCATCGGCAACCCGGAATTCTCCAACCTGCCGCGCAAGTTCAAGTCCGCGATCTCCGGCTCCCCGCTGCTGGACGTGGCGCACGAGATCAACGACGTCGCCTTCGTCGGCGTGGTCCACCCCGAGCACGGGCCCGGCTTCGACCTGTGGGTCGGCGGCGGCCTGTCCACCAACCCCAAGCTGGGCGTGCGACTCGGCGCCTGGGTCCCGCTGGAGCAGGTGCCGGACGTCTTCGGCGGCGTGATCGGCATCTTCCGCGACTACGGCTACCGCCGGCTGCGCAACCGCGCCCGGCTGAAGTTCCTGCTCGCCGACTGGGGCGCGGAGAAGTTCCGCCGGGTGCTGGAGGACGAGTACCTGAAGGACCGGCTGATCGACGGACCGGCGCCGGCCGAGCCGGCCGGCCGCTGGCGCGACCACGTCGGTGTCCACCGGCAGCGGGACGGCCGCTACTACATCGGCTTCGCCCCGCGCGTCGGCCGGGTCGACGGCAAGCTGCTCGGCCGGATCGCCGACCTCGCCGCCGCCCACGGCAGCGACCGGGTCCGCACCACCGCCGAGCAGAAGATGCTGATCCTGGACGTCGCCGAGGAGCACGTCGAGTCGGTGGTGGCCGGCCTGGAGGAGCTCGACCTGCGGGTCACCCCCTCCCCGTTCCGCCGCGGCACCATGGCCTGCACCGGCATCGAGTACTGCAAGCTCGCCATCGTCGAGACCAAGGAGCGCGGCCGCTCCCTGATCGACGAACTGGAGCAGCGCCTGCCGGAGTTCGCCGAGCCGCTCACCATCAACATCAACGGCTGCCCGAACGCCTGCGCCCGGATCCAGGTCGCCGACATCGGCCTCAAGGGCCAGCTGGTCACCGACGAGAACGGCGACCAGGTCGAGGGCTACCAGGTCCACCTGGGCGGCGCGCTCGGCCTGGAGGCCGGCTTCGGCCGCAAGGTCCGCGGCCTCAAGGTCACCAGCGCCGGCCTGCCCGACTACGTCGAGCGCCTGCTGACCCGCTACCAGGCCGACCGCACCGAGGGCGAGCGCTTCGCCCAGTGGACGGCCCGGGCCACCGAGGAGCAGCTGTCGTGAACGAGCGGAGCGGGAGAACCGATCGGGCAGGGCGTGTTCGCGAAGCGAACGCCGAGCGCAGCGAGGTGGGCGATGAGTGAGCGAGCCGCGCCGTTCTTCTGCCCCTACTGCGGGGACGAGGACCTGCGCCCGTCCGAGGCCGGCCACGGCTCCTGGGAGTGCCACGGGTGCCGCCGCGCCTTCCAGTTGAAGTTCCTCGGCCTGCTGTCACCGACCAACGGGGGTACGTCACATGAGCAGCACCGCGACTGACCACGCGGAGCTCGCGGAGCGGGCCGGCCGCGAGCTGGAGGAGGCCACCGCGCAGGAGGTGCTGCGCTGGGCCGCCGAGACCTTCGGCGCGCGGTTCTGCGTCACCTCCTCGATGGAGGACGCGGTGGTCGCCCACCTGGCGGCCTCGGTGTTCCCCGGCGTGGACGTGGTGTTCCTGGACACCGGCTACCACTTCGCGGAGACGATCGGCACCCGGGACGCGGTGGCCGCGACCATGCCGGTCAACGTCATCACGCTCACCCCGCTGAAGACCGTCGCCGAGCAGGACGCCGAGCACGGGCCGCGGCTGCACGACCGCGACCCGGACCTGTGCTGCGCGCTGCGCAAGGTCGAGCCGCTGGGCCGCGGCCTCGGCGGCTACGACGCCTGGGCCACCGGGCTGCGCCGCGACGAGTCGCCGACCCGGGCGAACACCCCGGTGGTCGCCTGGGACCCGAAGCGCCGCAAGGTCAAGATCGCCCCGATCGCCCGGTGGACGCAGCAGGACGTGGACGCCTACGTCGCGGCGAACGGCGTGCTGCTCAACCCGCTGCTCTGGGAGGGCTACACCTCCGTCGGCTGCTCGCCGCTGTCCTGCACCCGCAAGCCGGGCGAGGGCGAGGACGCCCGGGCCGGCCGCTGGTCCGGCTCCGGCAAGACCGAGTGCGGCATCCACCTCTGACCGGCCCGCCCCGCCGGGGCGAGGCCTGACGAACCGTCAACTACTGCGTAAGGAAAGAGCCGTGACAGCGAACACCCTGGCCGCCGATGGAGCCGCAGGGGCGGCCCCCGCGGCCTCCCCCTGCGAGCGCGGCGCCACCGTGTGGCTGACCGGGCTGCCGAGCGCGGGCAAGACCACGCTGGCCTTCGCGCTGGCCGAACGGCTGCGCGCCGAGGGCCACAAGGTCGAGGTCCTGGACGGCGACGAGATCCGCGAGTTCCTCTCCAAGGGCCTCGGCTTCTCCCGCGAGGACCGGCACACCAACGTCACCCGGATCGGCTTCGTCGCCGAGAAGCTCGCCGCCAACGGCGTCAAGGTGCTCGCCCCGGTGATCGCCCCGTTCGCGGACTCCCGTGCGGCGGTGCGCGAGCGGCACGCCGCGGCCGGCACCGAGTTCCTGGAGATCCACGTCGCCACCCCGGTGGAGCTGTGCGCCGAGCGGGACGTCAAGGGCCTGTACGCCAAGCAGGCGGCCGGCGAGATCTCCGGCCTGACCGGCGTGGACGACCCGTACGAGGCCCCGGCCGCACCGGAGTTGCGGCTGCAGACGCAGGGCCGTGCGGTCGCCGAGTCCGCCGCCGAGCTGCACGCCTTCCTGACCGAGAGGGGTCTGGCATGACCACCGCGACCGACAGTCCGGTCCGCACCGACGACGCCGACCCGAATCCGGGGGGCCCCTTCGCGCTGTCCCACCTGGACGCGCTGGAGGCCGAGTCGGTGCACATCTTCCGCGAGGTCGCGGGGGAGTTCGAGCGCCCGGTGATCCTGTTCTCCGGCGGCAAGGACTCCATCCTGATGCTGCACCTGGCGCTCAAGGCCTTCGCGCCCGCGTCCGTCCCCTTCTCGCTGCTGCACGTCGACACCGGCCACAACTTCCCCGAGGTGATCGCCTACCGCGACCGCGTCGTGGCCGAGCACCACCTGCGCCTGCACGTCGCCCACGTCCAGGACTTCATCGACGACGGCCGGCTGCGCGAGCGCCCGGACGGCACCCGCAACCCGCTGCAGACCGTCCCGCTGCTCGACGCCATCGAGTCGAACCGTTTCGACGCGGTGTTCGGCGGCGGCCGCCGGGACGAGGAGAAGGCCCGCGCCAAGGAGCGCGTCTTCTCGCTGCGCGACGAGTTCGGCGCCTGGGACCCGCGCCGCCAGCGCCCCGAGCTGTGGTCGCTGTACAACGGCCGGCACGCCGTCGGCGAGCACGTCCGGGTCTTCCCGCTGTCCAACTGGACCGAGCTGGACGTCTGGCAGTACATCGAGCGCGAGGGCATCGAGCTGCCGGAGATCTACTACGCGCACGAGCGCGACGTCTTCTCCCGCAACGGCATGTGGCTGACCGCCGGCGAGTGGGGCGGCCCCAAGGACACCGAGCCGGTCCAGCGCCGGCTGGTCCGCTACCGCACCGTCGGCGACATGTCCTGCACCGGCGCCGTCGACTCGGACGCCACCACCATCGAGGCCGTGATCGCCGAGATCGCCGCCAGCCGCCTCACCGAGCGCGGTGCCACCCGCGCCGACGACAAGCTGTCCGAGGCCGCGATGGAAGACCGCAAGCGCGAGGGGTACTTCTAAGCATGAGCACTGCAACCGCCACCGCCCTGCTGCGCTTCGCCACCGCCGGCTCCGTCGACGACGGCAAGTCCACCCTGGTCGGCCGCCTGCTGCACGACTCCAAGTCGGTCCTCGCCGACCAGCTGGAGGCCGTCGAGCACGCCTCCCGCAACCGCGGCCAGGAGGCGCCCGACCTCGCCCTGCTCACCGACGGCCTGCGGGCCGAGCGCGAACAGGGCATCACCATCGACGTCGCCTACCGCTACTTCGCCACCCCCCGGCGCCGGTTCATCCTCGCCGACACCCCCGGGCACGTGCAGTACACCCGCAACATGGTCACCGGCGCCTCCACCGCCGAGCTCGCCGTCGTCCTGGTCGACGCCCGCAACGGCGTGGTCGAGCAGACCCGCCGGCACGCGGCCGTCGCCGCGCTGCTGCGGGTGCCGCACGTGGTGCTGGCCGTCAACAAGATGGACCTGGTCGACTACGCCGAACCGGTGTTCGCCGCCATCGCCGAGGAGTTCACCGGCTACGCGGCCTCGCTCGGCGTGCACGACGTGCTGGCCGTCCCGATCTCCGCGCTCGCCGGGGACAACGTCGTCGAACCCTCCGCCCACATGGACTGGTACGGCGGCCCGACCCTGCTGGAGCACCTGGAGACCGTGCCGGTCGGCAGCGACCCGAGCGCGGAACCCGCCCGCTTCCCGGTCCAGTACGTGATCCGCCCGCAGACCGAGGAACACCCCGACTACCGCGGCTACGCCGGCCAGCTGGCCTCCGGCGTGCTGCGCGTCGGCGACCCGGTCACCGTCCTGCCCTCCGGCCTGACCAGCACCGTCGCCGCCATCGACGCCCTCGGCCGCCCCGCCGACGCCGCCTGGGCCCCCCAGTCGGTCACCGTCCGGCTCGCCGACGACCTCGACATCTCCCGCGGCGACCTGCTCGCCGCCGGAACGGCCCCCGCGACCGGCAAGGACGTCGAGGCGACCGTCAGCCACCTCAACGAACGGCCGCTGCGCGCCGGGGACAAGGTGCTGCTCAAGCACACCACCCGCACGGTGCGCGCACTGGTCAAGGAGATCTCCTACCGGATCGACATCGACACTCTGGAACAGCGTTCCGGCGCAGAGGGGTTGAACGTCAACGACATCGGCCACGTGAAGCTGCGCACCGCCGAGCCGCTGGCCCTCGACGACTACACCGACAACCGCCGCACCGGCTCGTTCCTGCTGATCGACCCGGCCGACGGCACCACCCTCACCGCCGGCATGGCCGGCGAGGCCTTCGCGACCGCACCGGCCGCGGACGCAACCGACGCACCCGACGAGGAGGACTGGGTCTGATGCCCAGCGAGGCGTTCTCGGGCATGGACAAGGAAGGCGGCCGCATCGGCAGCGGCGTCCTCGGCAGCGGCCAGGGCGGCCTGACCCGATGTGCGGGCCGACGGGGCTGAGAACGCCCTGTCACCGGGCCGCTCCCCCTCGGCCGCCCGGCTTGCCCCGGCAGCGCACTGCCGCGAGCACCATCCTTCCGAACTCCGCTCCCGAGACCGTCTTCTGACGGTCCGTCCGCGAACAGGACCCACCATGGCACCGAACCCCGCCCTCGCGCATACCCCGACACGCCCCGGCGCCGGCCGGATCAGACGCGTCGCCGCCGCCGCCGCGGCCGGCCTGACCGCGGTCGCCCTGCTGTCCGCCTGCGGCTACGGCTCCAAGGCGGACAAGTCCGACGACAAGGCCAACGCCGCCGCCACCGCCGGGACTTCGGGCGCCAAGCTGTCCGCCGACACGGTGAAGATCGGCTACTTCGCCAACCTGACCCACGGCACCCCGCTGGTCGGCCTCCAGGAGGGCATCTTCCAGAAGGAGTTGGGCGCCACCCAGGTCAAGACCCAGGTCTTCAACGCGGGCCCGGCCGAGATCGAGGCGCTCAACGCCGGCTCGATCGACATCGGCTGGATCGGCCCCTCCCCCGCGATCAACGGCTACACCAAGTCGAACGGCCAGTCGCTGAAGATCATCGGCGGTTCGGCCTCCGGCGGCGTCAAGCTGGTCGTCAACCCGGAGAAGATCACCTCCCTGGACGACCTCAAGGGCAAGAAGATCGCCACCCCGCAGCTGGGCAACACCCAGGACGTGGCCCTGCTCAACTACCTGGCGGGCAAGGGCTACAAGGTCGACGCGGCCTCCGGCGCGGGCGACGTCTCGGTGGTGCGCACCGACAACAAGGTCACCCCCGACGCCTACCGGTCCGGCTCCATCGACGGCGCCTGGGTGCCCGAGCCGACCGCCTCCAAGCTGGTCACGCTCGGCGCGAAGGTCCTGCTCAACGAGAAGGACGTCTGGCCGGACAAGAAGTTCGTGATCACCAACATCATCGTCTCGCAGAAGTTCCTCAAGGAGCACCCGGACGTGGTGGAGGCCGTGCTGCGCGGCTCGGTGAAGACCAACGCCTTCATCAAGGCCAACTCCGACAAGGCCAAGGCCGACGCCAACGAGGCGATCAAGAAGGAGGCCGGGAACTCCCTGGAGCCCGCGATCCTCGACCCGGCCTGGGCCGACATCGACTTCCTGGACGACCCGCTGGCGAACACCCTGCAGGCCGAGGCCGACCACGCCGTCACCGCCGGGCTCCTCAAGAAGCCCAACCTCAACGGCATCTACGACCTCACCCTGCTGAACAAGGTGCTCGCCGCCCAGGGCCAGCCCGCCGTGTCGGACGCCGGCCTCGGCGCCAAGTAGCGCCCCGGCCCTCCAGGTTCCGCGGTCCGGCCGCCCCGCCCGCCCGGTCGATCCCGATCGATGCCCACCGGCCGGGCGGGGCCCGGACCCCGGCTCACCGCCCCGCGGCCCCGCAGCCCCCTCAAGTCTTGCCAGACCACTCACGCAGGAGGTGCCCGGATGACCCCGGCACTGACCACCCCGGCGGACGCACCCGGCGCCGACGCCCCCGGCGGTGCGCCCGCCGTCCGGATCTCGCACGTACACAAGTCCTTCGGCCGCCCGGGCTCCCAGACCCACGTGCTGGACGACATCACCCTCGACGTCGCCCCCGGCGAGTTCGTCACCCTGCTCGGCGCCTCCGGCTGCGGCAAGTCCACCCTGCTCAACCTGGTCGCCGGCCTCGACGAGCCCACCCGCGGCAGCATCGAGGTGCCCGGCGGCCGCCCCGCCCTGATGTTCCAGGAACACGCCCTGTTCCCCTGGCTCACCGCCGGCCGCAACATCGAACTCGCCCTCAAGCTGGCCGGCGTCCCCCGCCCCGAACGGCGCGCCGAGGCCGAGCGCCTGCTCGAACTGGTCCGCCTGAACGGCGCGTACGGCAAGCGGGTGCACGAGCTGTCCGGCGGCATGCGCCAGCGCGTCGCGATGGCCCGGGCCCTCGCCCAGGGCAGCAAGGTGCTGCTGATGGACGAGCCGTTCGCCGCGCTCGACGCCATCACCCGCGACGTGCTGCACGACGAGATCACCCGGATCTGGGCCGAACGGCAGCTGTCCGTCCTCTTCGTCACCCACAACGTGCGCGAGGCCGTGCGCCTGGCCCAGCGCGTCGTCCTGCTCTCCTCCCGGCCCGGCCGGGTCGCCCGCGAATGGCGGATCGACCTGCCCCAGCCGCGCCGCATCGAATCCACCGGCGTGGCCGACCTGTCCATCGAGATCACCGAAGAACTGCGTGGGGAGATCCGCCGCCATGGCCAGCACTGACACCACCCTCCCCCGCCCGGACCGCGACACCGCGTCCGACGCCGCCCCCGGCAGCGGGTCCGACACCGCCTCCGACACCGCCGACGTCGGCGCCGGCCTGGACGCCCTCGACTCGGTCTCCGCGCAGCGCAGTTCGCTCGGCGAGGTGCTGCGGCAGAAGGCGCTGCCGCCGCTGATCGGCGTGCTGGTGGTGCTGGCCCTGTGGCAGGGCGCCTACAGCCTGCACGTGACCTCCTCGTACAAGCTGCCCAGCCCCGCCGACGTCTGGCGCTCCCTCCAGGACCTCTGGTACCAGGGCACGCTGCTCTCGATCGTCTGGACCAGCGTCTGGCGCGGCCTGTCCGGCTTCCTGCTCGCCGTCGTCATCGGCACCCCGATCGGCCTGGTCGTCGCCCGGGTCAAGCCGGTGCGCACCGCGATCGGCCCGGTCCTCCAGGGCCTCCAGTCGCTGCCCTCGGTCGCCTGGGTGCCGGCCGCCGTGATCTGGCTCGGCATCAACGACTCGATGATGTACGCCGTCATCCTGCTCGGCGCCGTCCCGTCCATCGCCAACGGCCTGGTCGCCGGCATCGACCAGGTGCCGCCGCTGTTCCTGCGGGCCGGACGCACCCTCGGCGCCACCGGCCTCACCGGCGCCCGGCACGTGCTCATCCCCGCCGCGCTGCCCGGCTACCTGGCCGGCCTCAAGCAGGGCTGGGCCTTCTCCTGGCGCTCGCTGATGGCCGCCGAACTGGTCGCCTCCTCCCCCGACCTCGGCCGCGGCCTCGGCCGGTTCCTGGAGGACCAGCGCGAGTTCTCCGACATGTCCGGCGTGCTGCTCGGCATCATCCTCATCCTGTTCGTCGGCATCGCCATCGAACTGCTGGTGTTCACCCCCGTCGAGCGCCGGGTGCTGCGCAACCGCGGCCTGCTGGCCTCCGGAAAGTGAGCCGGACCCCGGTGCCCGCCCTCCTGCTGATCGCCCACGGCAGCCGCGACCCGCGGCACGCCGCGACCGTGGCCGCGCTGGTGCGGGAGGTGCGGGCCCAGCGGCCCGCCCTGGAGGTCGCCACCGCCTACCTCGACCACTGCGCGCCGCGGATCCCGCAGGTCGCCGCCCGGCTGACGGACGCGGTGGCCGTCCCGCTGCTGCTCAACCGGGCCTTCCACGCCAAGCACGACATCCCCGCCGCGCTGCGCGCCACCGGCGCCGCGCTGCCGGTCGCCGACGTGCTCGGCCCCTCCCCGCTGCTGCTCGCCGCCCTGGACCGGCGCCTCGCCGGAGCCGGGCTCGACGTCCGCTCGGCCGCCGTCCGGGCCCGCACCGGTGTGGTGCTGGCCGCCGCGGGCTCCTCCGACCCGGCCGCCGACGCCGCCACCCGCGCCGCCGCCGCCACCTGGCGCCGCACCCGCGGCTGGGCCGCCGTCGAGGTCGCCTACGCCTCCGCCGCCGGCCCCCGCGTCCCCGACGCCCTCGCCGCCCTGCGCACCGCCGGCGCCACCCGCACCGCCGTCGCGCCCTACCTGCTGGCCCCGGGCCTGCTGCCCGACCGCATCGCGGCGGCGGCCGAGGACGCCGACCTGCTCGCCGACGTCCTGGGCCCCGCCCCCGAACTGGCCACCCTGCTGCTCCAGCGCCACGACGAGGCCCGCCGGGCGGCGGAGGCGGGGTCGGCGGAGGCCCTCACCGCCTGAGCGCGAGGCCTCACCGGCTGTTCTTCTCGGCCCGGTGCAGGCGCTCGGCACGATCGAGCGCCTCCCAGGCCTGCGCCCTCGCGAAGTGCCGCCGGATCCCGCGCTCCGACGGTTCGCCCGACACGGTGTCGGTACTCTCCGACCCACCGCTCGCCTCTCGTCCTACGGTTGCGGCCCTGCGGTGCTGGTACTCGGCCACCGCAGCGGTGATCACGCTGAGCGGCACGGGCTCGTCCACGTCGGCGATGGCGGCCTCGATCCACTCCCGCATGACGGCCGTCGGCTTCACCCCCCGCTCCAACGCCCGGTGCCGGACCTCGTCCATCACCGGCTTGGGCAGCCGCAGCGAGGTGGTGATCATCACCGACTCCGCCACCACCTGCTCGCCGGGCTCGGCGGCCGTGATCTCGTCCTCGGTCAGCTCGTGCGTCCCGTAGTGCTCGGCGATCGCCTCGAACTCCCTACTTCCGTCTGCCATCCGCGCCTCCACCTCCTCTCCGGCCGCAGCCTGCCGTCGATCCCGCGCCGAAGGCCAACCACCGTCACCCGGACGGGCGACGGCGGCCGGAAGCGTGTACGGCGCGCACGGCCGGAGCCGTGCGCGCCGTGGGCCTCGGTGCGTCAGACCCGGCGGAGCACGAAGGTGTCGTCCGGGTGGCCGGCGTTGGCGTCGGCGAGGCCGCCGGAGAGCTGGTAGAGGGCGCCGGCCGGGCCGGTGGTGACGGCGGTGGGGGTGGCGTCGGCGGAGGGGTGGACGGCGGTGAGGCGGGCGGTGCGCCAGTGGTCGTCGGAGCGGAGTTCGACCTCGGCGTCGCGGCCCGCGCCGAAGAAGGCGTTGGTGACGCCCGCGATGGTGCCGTCCGGGCGGCCGAAGATGCCGTCGAGGTGGAGCAGGGCCCCGCCGTCGGCGATCTCGACCCGGCGCAGCGCGGACGGGTCCCACAGCGGGAGCTGCCACAGGGTGCCGTCGTCCCACTTGCCGAGGACGAGCCGGCCCTCGCGGTAGGCGATGCCGTTGAGGCCGTAGGAGCCGGGGGCGGCGGTGAGCCGGTCGTCGCGCAGCAGGACGGATCCGGTGCCGTCCGGGTCGACCCGGTAGACGACGGGGGCGAAGGAGTCGGTGACGTAGGCGGTGCCGTCGGGGGCGAGGGCGATGTCGTTGGCGAGGTGGCTGCCGCCGTCGCCCGCGACGGCGGCGAGGTCGGTGTAGTAGAGGCGGCGGCCGGTGTCGAGGTCGTAGGCGGCGATGCCGGCGACCCGGCCGAGGGTGGCGGGGCCGCTGCGCTCGCCGACGCCGTTGTCGAGGTTGGTGACCAGGATCCGGCGGTGCACCCGGTCGATCCGCAGGCCGGCGATCTCGATCAGGGTGCCGGGGTCGTCGATCAGGGTGTGGACGCTGCCGTCGAGGCCGACCGCGGAGACGGTACCGTGCCGCAGCGAGCCGACCAGGAAGCGGTGGTGGGCCTGGTCCCAGACGGCGGTCTCGGGCACCAGGGTGGGGGCGTGGCCGGTGATCACGGCCGGGGCCGGGCAGCGGGCGGCCGCGGCGGCGGGTAGCGTGCCGGCGGTGCCGACCAGGGTGGCGGCGGCCGCGAGGGCGACCAGGGTACGGCGGACGGCGTGGTGGTGACGCTGCATCGGGGACTCCCTGGGAGGGGGCGTTCGGTGTCGTGATCAAGCCTCCCGTGGGCACCGTCGCGCCGGCAGTGCGTGGGGATACTGGTAGTCGGACCACCAGGAAGGACCGGGAAGGGCGGGGGACATGGACGAGTCGGAGGAGCGCCGCACGGAGCTGTCGGGCTTCCTGCGCAGCCGTCGGGCGCGGTTGACGCCGCAGCAGGTGGGGATGGCGCCGGGGGTGCGGCGGCGGACGCCGGGGCTGCGGCGGGAGGAGCTGGCGCTGCTGGCCGGGGTGGGGGTGACCTGGTACACGTGGCTGGAGCAGGGGCGGGACATCCACCCCTCGCCGGAGGTGCTGGCGAGCCTGGCCCGGACGCTGCGGCTGGACCGGGCGGAGACGGCGTACCTGTTCCGGCTGGCGGGCAGCCACCCGATGGACGGGGAGGTGAGCGCGCCCGCCGAGGTCCCGGCCCCGCTGCTGCGGCTGATGCACGCGCAGTGGCCGGCGCCGGCCTGGGTGATGGACGCCAACTGGGACCTGCGGGCGTGGAATCCGGGCGCGGACGCGCTGTTCGGGCTGGAGGGGCGGCCGCCGGAGGAGTGCAACATGGCCTGGGTGGTGTTCGGGAACGCCGTGCACCGGCGCCGGGTCGACCACTGGGAGGAGCACGCCCGGCACTTCCTGGCCCAGTTGCGGTCGGCGTACGCGGAGCGCGGCGGTGAGGCCACCGCGGTGGGCCGGCACCTGGGCCGGATGATCCAGCACGTGCGGGGCGAGCACCCGGAGGCGGACCGCTGGCTGGACGAGCACCAGGTGGCGGAGCGGTCGGGGGCCGAGAAGGTGGTCCGGCACGAGGGGTTGGGCGAGTTGCGGATCGACCAGCACGTGCTGCTGGCCGCCGAGGGGCTGCAGTTGATCGTGATGGCGCCGCGGGACGAGCGGACGGCGCAGCGGCTGCGCCTGCTGGCCCCGACGGCCGTCGCCGTACGGGCGTGACCCGGGTCCGTCGTACGGGTGCGACCCGGGTCCGTCGTACGGGCGTGACCCGGGTCCGTCCGCCGACGGACCCGGGTCGGCCCGGCGGGCGTCAGGCCGGGAGGTTCCACTTCTGGTTGGCGGCGCCGTTGCAGTCCCAGATGCCGAGCTGGTTGCCGTTGGCGGTGGAGAAGCCGAGGTCGTCCAGGCAGCGGCCGGACTGCGGGTTGAGCAGCGAGCCGTCGGCGCGGGCCTGCCACTGCTGGGAGCCGGTGCCGTTGCAGTCGTAGAGCTGGACCAGGGTGTGGTTGACGGTGCCGCCGCCGGAGACGTCCATGCACTTGCCGAGGGCGCGGATGGTGCCGTCGGAGCCGATCCGCCACTTCTGCGCCAGGCTGCCGTTGCAGTCGTAGATCTGGACGGGGGTGCCGTTGCTGTAGTTGGCGCCCTTGACGTCGACGCACTTGCTGGCGTAGCCGGTGATCTGGCCGGTGGGACCGGCCGGCGGGGCGGCGCCGACGATGACGCGCGGGAACATGACGGTGTCGCCGATGCCGCAGGCCGCGGAGGCGCTGCCGTCGCCCATCGCCACGCCGCCGAACGCGGGGCGCGAGAACTGCACGGTGTGGTTGGAGTTCCAGTAGTAACAGGTGGCGGTCACGGTCCAGGTCTGCATCGGGTCGAGGCCGCTGCAGGTGCCGATCGCGTTCCAGCCCGCGACGTAGGCGCCGCAGGAGGGTGCGGCCTGGGCTGAGGTGGCCGGTGCGGCCAAGGCGGCGGCTCCTGCGAGCAGGGCGGTGGTCAGCAGAGCGGAGGTTCGGCGCATCGGGGGATGGTCCTTCCGGGTCGGCGGATCACGTCAACTCAACTTCTGTGGCCGCATGGTGACTGTGCGACAGGTGTGTGCGGGCCGTGTAGAAGAATCGATCCTCCGCAGTCCTCCGTCAAGCGTTAGTTCAAAGCAGTCTGCAACTGATTCATCTGAGCTGATGATTTCAGCCAGCCAGGCCGCGCCGGACAGCCCGGCTCGGCCCGAAACGCGGAACGGGCCCCGCGCCCTCCCCGTCAGTGGGAGGTCGCGGAGCCCGTCCGCAGGAACCCCGGGTCGGCGGCCGAACGCCGCCGGCCGTCAGTCGGCCGTGCGGCGCTGGCGCCCGGTGCCGTAGTTGGAGCCGGACTTGGTGCCGCTGCCCGGCCGGGCCCGGCCGGAGGAGCGCCCGATGAACCCGGCGGCCTGCTGCCGCTCGCCCTGCTGGCCGGCCGCGCCGAGGCGCTGCTTGGGGCGGGGGCGGCGCGGGTTGCCGTTCATGTCGACGTCGGTGGGCAGCCCGGAGCGCTTGCCGGAGCGGCGGCGCGGGCCGCCCGACCGGCCGTCGGCGCCCTTGCCGTCGGCGGAGCCGGCCGGGGCCGCGGGCTGGGCGGCGACCGGGACGGCCAGCGCGACCGCGACGCCGCTGGGCGTGCGGGCGCCGGTGATCCGGGTCAGCTCGGCGTCGCCGGGACGGATCTTGGTCACGGTGGGGCGGATCCCGGCGACCGTCATCAGCCGGTTGACCTCGCGGCGCTGCTCGGGCAGCACCAGGGTGACGACCGTGCCGGACTCGCCGGCCCGGGCGGTGCGGCCGCCGCGGTGCAGGTAGTCCTTGTGGTCGATCGGCGGGTCGACGTTGACGACCAGGTCGAGGCCGTCGATGTGGATGCCGCGGGCGGCCACGTTGGTGGCGATCAGCGCGGTGACCTCGCCCTCGCGGAACTGGTCGAGGACCCGGTTGCGCTGCGGCTGGGACTTGCCGCCGTGCAGGGCGGCGGCCATCACGCCGGTCGCGCGCAGCTGCTTGGCCAGCCGGTCGGCGCCGTGCTTGGTGTGCACGAACATGATCACGCGCCCGTCGCGGGAGGCGATGTGGGCGGTGGCGGAGGCCTTGTCGGTGGGCTCCAGCTGCAGGACGTGGTGGTCCATGGTGGTGACCGCGCCGGCCGAGGGGTCGACCGAGTGGGTGACCGGGTCGGTCAGGAAGCGCTTGACCAGCCGGTCCACGTTGCGGTCCAGGGTGGCGGAGAACAGCATCCGCTGCCCGCCCTCGGCGACCTGCTCCAGCAGCCTGCTGACCTGCGGGAGGAAGCCCATGTCGGCCATCTGGTCGGCCTCGTCGAGGACGGTGATGGCGACGTCGGACAGGTTGACGTCACCGCGCCCGATCAGGTCGTCCAGGCGGCCGGGGGTGGCGACCAGGACCTCGGTGCCGCGGCGCACCGCGTTGGCCTGTCGGCTGATGCCCATGCCGCCGACGACGGTGGTGATCCGCAGGTTGACGGCGGTGGCGTACGGGGTGAGCGCGTCGGTGACCTGCTGGGCGAGCTCGCGGGTGGGCACCAGGACGAGCGCCAGCGGGTGCCGGGAGTCGGCGCGGCGACCGGCGGTGCGGGCCAGCAGCGGCAGGCCGAAGGCCAGGGTCTTGCCGGAGCCGGTGCGGCCGCGGCCGAGCACGTCGCGGCCGGCGATCGAGTCGGGCAGGGTGGCGCCCTGGATCGGGAACGGCTCGGTGACGCCCTCGCGGGTGAGCGCGGAGAGGATCGCCTTGGGCAGGTCGAGCTCGGCGAAGGTGGCCGCCGGCGGCCGGGCCGGGGTGCCCTCGACGACGGTGAAGTCGGCGGGCTCGGCGGCGACGGCACGGCCGTTCTTCGGGGCGCCCGTCTTGGGGGCGCCGGTGCGGCCGCGCGGCTTGCGCGGGCGGTCCGCGCCCTCCGCGGTGCGGCGGGGGCGGCCGGTACGGCCCTGGTCGGCCGAGCGCTCGGCCGAGCGGGTGGTGGTGCGGTCCGCGCTGCGGTCGCCGCGCTCGCGCGGGGTGCGGGCAGGGGTGGTCACGGGGTCTCCGTCCGTTGGTCGGTGGCCCGCGGGATCGCGGGTCGATCGGCCGTCGGAAGGGAGTGCGCCGCCCCGGCCGTTCGGCGGCATGAACGAGGGCCCGCACCGTCGAGCGGTACGGGCCCCCGCTTCACGAGATCATGGATCGCGCGTCAGCGTGATGCTGGCGTCAGCCGATGACCTGGATGTTCTCGCCCTGCGGGCCCTTCTGGCCCTGCGTGACCTCGAACTCCACGCGCTGGCCCTCGACGAGCTCGCGGAAGCCGTTGGCCTGGATGTTCGAGTAGTGGGCGAAGACGTCCGGGCCGCCGCCGTCCTGCTCGATGAAGCCGAAGCCCTTTTCGCTGTTGAACCACTTCACGGTGCCGGTAGCCATAACCGTCTCCTCATATTGGGGCATCAGGGACTCACACCTCGTGAATCCCGGAGTAGCCGCGATCCCCATCCGGAGACTGAAACACCGGACAAAACAAATGCGCCTGTTGGTTGGGACCAGCAGGCGCACACAAGCGTTCATGGGAACCAAAACTGCAACTGACTCGACTGTAGCACGGCGACACCCCGATTGACCGGGGACTTTTCTGCTCAACAGATCACGTTTGCCGGGCCCGGGAAAGGGGGACGGCGCCCCGCCGGAGCGGGGCGCCGCCTGGTTGTACGACCCTCGATCAGGGCGCCGGACGCAGGGCCGGACTCAAGGCCGGACCCGGTGCCGGACTCAGTACCGGCCGACGGGCTCCGGCGGCATGGTGGTGCCGACCAGCTGGGTCGGCTCCTCGCCGTGGCCCTTGACGTCACCGTGACCGGGCCACCACGCACGGCGACCGAGCAGGGCGGTGAGCGCCGGGGTGAAGAACATCGACATCACGAAGGCCGCGATGATGATGCCGATGGCGATCGAGAAGCCCATCTCGCTCATCATCGTGTTGCCGGCCAGCAGCATGGTGCCGAAGGTCGCGGCCAGGATGAAGCCGGCCGCGGCCACCGTCGGGCCGCCGTGGCGGATGGCCTGGCTGGCCGCCTCGCGGGGGCTGCGGCCCTCGCGGGCCTCCTCGCGCAGTCGGGCGATCATCAGGATGTTGTAGTCGGTGCCGATCGCGACCACGAACAGGTAGATCAGGATCGGCAGCATGAACATCAGTCCGGACTCGCCCTTGAAGTCCTGGAACACCAGGGTGGTGGCACCGAGGGTGGCGCCGAACCCGAGGCCGACCGAGGCCATCAGGTACCACGGGGCGACCACGCTGCGCAGCAGCAGGCCGAGGATGATCATGATCAGCACCGCGGCGATCGGGAACACCAGGCTGTAGTCGTGCGCCATCGCGGTGTTGATGTCCTTCAGCACCGAGGTGGTGCCGGCCACGTAGGCCTTGGTGCCGGCCGGCGCCTCGTTGTGGGCGACCGTGCGGACCTTGCCGATGGTGTCGATGGCCTTGTTGGTGGTGGACTGGTCCTTCAGCACGACGGTGACGTCGACGGTGAGCCCGTCCTTGCTGATGCCGCGGTCCGGGGTGGGCAGCGCGGCGGCGGCCACGCCGTCGACCTTGCCCAGGTCGTTCACGTAGCCCTGCAGCCCGGCGACGTCGATCTTGTTGCCGTTCTGGCTGGTCAGCAGGATGTGGGCCGGGTCGGCGGCGCCGGCCGAGTAGGCCTTGATCATGGTGTTCTGGACGACCATCGACTCCTTGTCCTTCGGCATGGCACTGCCGGCCATGTCGAAGGTGCCCTGGTAGCCGAGGGCGGCGATCGCCAGGCCGACCATCACCAGGCCGGAGACCAGGGCGGCCCCGGCCGGACGACGGCCCACGGTGCGGCCGATGGCGGCGAAGCGGGCGTTCGAGGGCTCGCGCTGCCAGGCCTTGGAGGGCCAGAACAGGACCTTCTGCGGGATCAGGCAGAGGATCGCGGGCACCAGGGTGACCGAGGCGAGCGCGGTGACGCCGACGGCGATGGCCAGCGAGGGGCCGAGCGCCTTGAACATGCCGAGGCTGGACAGCACCAGCACGGCGAAGGCGACCACGACGGCGCCGGCGGCGGAGGTGATGGCCTCGCCGACCCGGCCGACGGCGTTGGCCACGGCCTCCTTGCGGTTGTCCCCGGCCCGCAGCCGCTCTCGGTAGCGGAACATCAGGAACAGGAAGTAGTCGGTGCCGACGCCGTAGAGCACGACGGTCAGGATCTGCGACATCGAGCTGTCGGCCTTGAGGCCGAACCAGTCGCTCGCGAAGCCGATCAGACCGGTGGCGACCAGCGAGTAGATGATCACGGAGACGACCGGCAGCAGCGCGACGATCGGGCTGCGGAAGATGATGCCGAGCGTGAGCAGGATGATCACGACCGTGCCGAGGCCGATCAGGATGCCCGCCTTGTCGCTGGACTCCTTCTGGTCCAGCGCGGTCGCCGCGTCGCCGCCGACCTGGAACTTCAGGTTGCTGCCGGCGGCGAGCTCCTTGCCGTCCTCGCGGATCTTCTTGGCGGCGTCGGTGTACTCCGGCTGCTGCATCTTGCTCTTGTCGATGGCGACCAGCGCCATCGCGTACTTGTGGTCCTTGGAGTAGGAGCCCGTCTGGTCGGAGACCGGCAGGACCTGCTCGACCAGCGGGATCTTCTTGTCGGCCAGGCCCTGGGTGACCTTGTCCATGGCCGCCTGGTCGTTCGCGTCCAGCGCGGCGCCGTCGGTGCGCTCGAAGAGCAGCAGCGCGGACGGCGACTTGTCGGACGGGAAGGCCTTCTGCTGGACGTCCGCCGCCTGGATGGACTCGTAGTGCTTCGGCAGGAAGGCCGCTTGGTCGGTGTTGGTGGTGAGTGCGGGAGCGGACCCGATGATCGCGACCGCCGCGATCAGCCACGCTCCGATCACCCACCAGGCGCGACGGACGACGAAGTGTCCTAGTCGGTGGAACATGCTCGAATGCCTCCTGGGCATGGTTCACCGCAGCCCTTGGGGGACGGGACGCCGGGCGACGGCAGGAACGGCCGGGCCGCGCGCACTGGCGCTCCCTAGCCGGTCGGCAGGTAAGTGGGACTGGGCGTCATCCTACGAGTACCTGCTTGCCGCGCGGCAAGGAGCCCCCGTGTTCCAACCCCCGTACGGGACCGACCCGAACCGGCCCCGCCCCAGTGTCTCCTGCCCGCAAGGCGATTGACCTCGTGCTCCGGGTGGAGTCATCTCCCCCTCAGGGTGGAGTCCGCCCCCTACCCCGGGGGAGGAGAGATCAGGGTCCCGGGGTAGGGGTGGACCCACCCCATCCCGGGGGCCGGGTCCACCCCGAGCTTCACCCCGGGAACGGGGACCCGCCGCGCGGCCGGGCGGCCGTGCGTCATGATGATCACCGTCCGGAATCCTCCGGACGCACGGATGAACGGCCGCGGAACGGAGCCCAGCCATGATCCCCTTCGACGAGGACCGCGCCCGGCTGCTGCTCGCCGGGGCCTGCGCGGCCGCCGGACTGCCCGACCCGGCCGGGGCCCGGCTGATCGCGCTCGGCGAGAACGCCGTCTTCGACCTCGGCGACCCGGCCGTGGTCGCCAAGGTCGGCCGCGCCCCCGAACTGCACGAGCGGGCCCGGCGCGAACTGACCGTCGCCCACTGGCTCGCCGGACAGGGCATCCCGGTGGTCGACCCCTACGGGGAGGTGGCCCCCGGACCCCGACTCGCCCACGGCCACCCGGTCACCTTCTGGCACCGGCTCGCCCCCGCCGTCCGCCCGGCCCGCCCGGTCGACCTCGCCCCGCTGCTGCGCGCCCTGCACGCGCTGCCGCTGCCGCCCTTCCCGCTCGGCCGGCGCGACCTGCTCGCACCGGTCGAACGCTGGCTGGCCTCCGCCGAGGGGCACGTCGACCCGGCGGACGTCGACTTCCTGCGCCGGCGCCGGGACTCCTTCGCCGCCGCCCTGCCCGACCTCGCGCCGCAGCTGCGCCCCGGGGTGATCCACGGCGACGCGCTGCCGCGCAACGTCCACGTCGGCCCGGACGGACCGGTGCTGCTCGACCTGGAGACCTTCGCCGACGACCTGCGCGAGCACGACCTGGTGGTCCTCGCGCTCGCCCACGACCGCTACGGCGTGCCGGCCGAGGAGTACCGGGCGTTCACCGAGGCGTACGGGCGGGACGTGCGGGACTGGCCCGGGTTCGCGGTGCTGCGCGGGGCCCGGGAGACCGCCAGCGCCTCCTGGGTCGCCCAGCAGGCGGTCGGCAACCCGGCGGCGCTCGCGGAGTTCGGCCGGCGGGTCGCCTCGCTCCGGGAGGGGGCCACCGAAGTGCGCTGGTACCCGTTCTGACCGGGCAGGGGCGGGCGCGCTGAGCGGCGGACGCCGAACCGGTCGAGTGTGAGAAGACTCTTACGCCGGAGCGGTCCGGCCCGCAACCGGGACACGTACGATCGGCGTCCTATCGCACAGTCATCCTGACCGAGGGATCGGCCCCCTTCTCGCCCCTCAGGAGCCGCCGTCATGCACCGGACCGCCCCCCGTCGCCGCTCCCCCTCCCCCTCACTCCCCGGCCGTCCGGCCGGCCGTCGGCGGCTGGTCGCGGGCTGCATCGCGGTGGCCGCCGCGCTGGGCCTGTCCGCGTGCGGCACCGCCAGCGGTGCGCTCCAGCCGACCACCGCCGCCGCGGCCACCACCACCCCGGCGCAGCCGACCGGCGGCGCGGCCGCGAGCATCGCGCCCGGCCCCGGCTCGGGCCCCGGCTCCGACGCCGCCACCGGTGCCGCGGCCCCGCCCGCCGCCGTCAAGCCGCACCCGCCCACCACGCCCGGCCGGAGCCCGGCCGGCGGCACCCACGACGCGCCCGCCTCCGCGCCCGCGCCGTCGGCCCCGCCCGCCCACACCGGATCGCCGACCAGGGTGATCGGCTCCACCGCCTCCGGCGGCCGCACCGTGGCGCTCACCTTCGACGACGGCCCCGGCCCGGCCACCGGCCAGATCCTCGACCTGCTCGCCCAGTACCACGTCAAGGCCACCTTCTGCGAGATCGGCCAGAACGCCGCCGCCAACCCGGCCCTGGTCAAGCGGGTGCTGGCCGAGGGGCACCGGCTGTGCGACCACAGCGTCCACCACCCGCAGCCGTTCGAGAAGCTCCCGCACGACAAGGCGGTGTACGAGATCAGCGCCGCCCGGGACATGATCGTCAAGGCCGGCGGCCCGGGCACCCGGGTCGGCTGGTTCCGCGCGCCCGGCGGCGGCTTCAACGCGGACAACGAGCACATCACCGCGAGCCTCGGGATGTCCTCCCTCGGCTGGTCCGTCGACCCGCGCGACTGGTCCCGCCCCGGCGTGCCCGCGATCGTCGCCACCGTGCAGAAGCAGCTCAAGCCCGGCGGGGTGATCCTGATGCACGACGGCGGCGGCGACCGCAGCCAGACCGTGGCCGCGCTCAAGCAGCTGCTGCCCTGGCTGGTCGCCCAGGGGTACACCTTCGACTTCCCCGCCTCGTAGGGCGGGCGGGCCTCCGGGGCGGGCGGGCCGTCAGGCGTCGTCCCCCGCCGTCGCCCTGGACGGCCAGCGGGGGTCGACCACCGCCTGCGGGTCCTTGCCGCGGCGCAGCCAGGACTGCAGGCCCTCGGCCCACTCCCGGTACCAGCCGACCTGGCGCCGGTGCAGTTCGGCGGGCGCCACCTCCCCCACCTCGGCCGGGTAGCGCCCGGCCAGGGCGACGGCGACCCGCACGGCGGCGAGGGCGTCGCTGCCCGCCTCGTGGGCGTCCGTCAGCTCGACGCCGTACACCTCGCAGACGCGTTGCAGGGTGCGGGAGCCCTTGCGGTACCTGTCCACCGCCCGGTCGATCACCAGCGCGTCCAGCACCGGCCCGACCGGGGCGCCGAGGCGGTCGGCGAGCGTGGGCAGCCCGTACCGGCGCAGCTCGGCGTCGAGCAGCGAGAGGTCGAAGGGCGCGTTGAACGCCACCACCGGCCGGCCGTCCGCGATCCGCGCGCAGAGCGCCGCGGCTATCTCCTCCACCGCCTCCTTGGCCTGCCGCCCCCGGCCGCGGGCCACCGCGTCCCCGATCCCGTGGATCGCCTCCGCCTCGGCGGGGATCGGCACCCCGGGATCGAGCAGCCAGTTGGCGGCCTCCACCCGGACGGCACCGACCGTGTCCACGAGCGCGGCCGTGACGATGCGGTCCACGGCCGGGTCGGTGCCCGTGGTCTCCAGGTCGAAGCCGACCAGTGGCTGCTGCCACCAGCTCATCAGGTCTGTCCTTCCGTCCTCCTGCACGAAGCCCCTATCATCACCCGCCCCACCGACAACCCGGCCGCCGGGGATCCGCCCGGGCCCGGTCCAGGTGCCGGGCGGGGCCCGCACCCGGGGTGAACTCCGGTATCCCCCGGAGGGGTTGACAGGCTCGTTCCGGTCGGGGTGGCAGGCGGTGCGGCCTACCGGGCGGTGGTGCGGGTGGTCAGGGCGAGGCGGCTGGGGAGGAGGCAGGCGGCCAGGGCGAGTGCCAGGCAGAGTGCCGCGCCGGCGCCGAGCGGGAGCCAGGGCAGGCGGAGGGGGACGGTGGCCTGTCCGGCGAGGATGCGGTGGTCGAGCAGCGCGGTGGTGCCGTACTGGGTGAGGGCGGTGACGGCGAGGGCGAGCACGGTGGCGGTGGCGACCACCAGGACGGCCTCCAGGGCGACCGTCTGCAGCACCTGGCGGCGGACGGTTCCGGCCAGGCGCAGCACGGTGAAGTCGCGGCGGCGGTCGGCGGTGCTCATCACCATGGTGTTGACGATGGCGATCAGCGCGTAGAGGAGTGCCGGGCCGAGGATGGTCGTGGTGGCGATCCAGGCGTAGTGGGCGCCCTGGTCGGGGCCGGGGTTGCGGGCGTCGGTGAGGGTGCCGCCGAGCCGGTCGGCGGGTTCGGCGCCGAGGTGGACGGCGTCGGGGCGGGCGCCGGCCAGGTGGGCGGTGACGGTGTCGCCGCTGAGCAGGATCTCGTCCAGGCCGAGCTGGGTCCGGTAGACGAGGGCGAGCCGAAGGCTGGTGACGGTGCCGTCGGCGAGGCGCAGGTTGATCTGGTCGCCGAGTTTCCAGCCGTGGCCGCGGGCCTGGTGGGTGGAGGCGGCGAGGGTGGCGCCGTGCAGGTCGGCGGCGGTGCCGGCGACGGCGGGCAGGGTCCAGGCGGTGGCGAGGTCGCCGTCGACGACGGTGGCGGCGGAGGGCACGGTGGCGGGCGAGTCCTCGCCGTGGTCGTCGAAGGCGGGCCGGTCGGCGCCGAGGCCGGTGACGACGGTGGCGGTGGTGGCGGTGGCGTGCAGGCCGGGCCGGTCGGCGGTGAGCCGGTGGGCGGCGTCGGCGGGCAGTGGGGCGGCGCCGGGGCGCAGCACGTAGCGGGCGGCGGCGGTGGCCCGGTTCTGGGCGGTCATGGCGTCGGCGAAGGCGGCGGTGGAGCCGATCACGGTGCCGGCGAGCGCGATGGTGAGGAAGGCGGGGGTGGCGGTGGAGACGGTGCGGCGCACGGCGGTGAGCGCGTTCTGCCGGGCGAGCAGCGGGGCGGCGGCGGTGAGCCGGGCGAGCGGGGCGCTGAGCAGCCGGAGCAGGACGGGGACGAGGACGGGCGCGAACAGGGCGAGGGTGGTGATGGTGAGCAGGTCGGCGCCGAGCACCCACTGGGAGGCGAGTTGGGGGTCGTCGGGCTGGTCGCCGGGGGCGGGCGGCATGGTGTCGGCGGACAGGTAGTAGCCGACGGTGCCGGCCAGGGCGAGCAGGGAGAGCAGGGCGCCGGCCCAGCGCGGTCCGGTCATCACCCTGCGGTCGGCGGCGGCGTCGCCGAGCGCCTCGACGGCGCGCACCCGGCCGGCCCGGACGGCGGCGGTGACGGCACCGAGCAGGGCGACCAGCAGGCCGACGGCGGCGGCGAGCAGCATCGGGCCGACGGCGGGCCGGGCGGTGAAGCCGGCCGGGGCGGCGCCGCGGTCGACCAGCCAGGCGGCCAGGGCGGGCGCGCCGGGCAGTGCGAGCAGGCAGCCGCTGACGGCGGAGGCGAGGGCGACGACGGCGGCCTCGCCGGTGATCAGTCCGACGATCTGCCGGGGGGTGGCGCCGACGGCGCGCAGCATCGCGATCTCCTGGCGGCGCTGGGCGACGGCGAAGGCGAAGGTACCGGCGACGACGAAGACGGCGACGAAGGCGGCCATCGCGGAGGTGAACTGGAGCACCTTGTGCAGGGAGGGCGCGCCGAGCGGGGAGTCGTCGCCGGCGGTGCGGTTGAGCAGGCTGCCGGTGGTGGCGACCAGGGTGACGCCGAGGGTGAGGGCGACGTAGGAGCCGGCGAAGGCGGCCTTGCGGCGCCGCAGGCCGGCGGCGGCGACGGGCAGCAGGGTGCCGAACGACCGCCGGCCGGCGGTGCTCTCGGTGGGCTCGCTCATGCCACGGTCTCCAGGGCGGTCATCCGCTCGGCGACCTGCTGGGCGGTGGGGCGCGGCAGGTCGTCGACGATCCGGCCGTCGGCGAGGAAGAGCACGCGGTCGGCGTAGGAGGCGGCGACCGGGTCGTGGGTGACCATGACGGTGCTCTGGCCCTCGCGGTCGACGAGTTCGCGGAGCAGGGTGAGCACGTCGCGGCTGCTGGAGCTGTCGAGGGCGCCGGTCGGCTCGTCGGCGAACAGCATCCGGGGCTTGGTGATCAGGGCGCGGGCGATGGCGACGCGCTGCTGCTGGCCGCCGGAGAGCTGGGAGGGCAGGTGGCCGGTGCGCTCGCCGAGGCCGACCTGGGCGAGTGCGCGGTGCACCTCGGCGCGGTCGGGGCGCCGCCCGGCCAGGCGCAGCGGCAGGCCGACGTTCTGTTCCGCGGTGAGCGAGCCGACCAGGTTGAACGCCTGGAAGACGAAGCCGAGTTGCTGTCGGCGCAGGACGGTGAGCCGGGTCTCGGTGAGCCCGGCGAGGTCGGTGCCGGCCAGGACGACCCGGCCGCTGTCGGGGCGGTCGAGCCCGGCGCTGCACTGCAGCAGGGTGCTCTTGCCGGAGCCGGAGGGGCCCATCACGGCGGTGAAGGTGCCGCGGTCGAAGCTGACGTCCACCCCCCTGAGCGCGTGGACGGCCTCCGGGCCGGTGCCGTAGGTGCGGTGTACGTCTTCGAGGCGCAGTACGGCCCCGTCATCCCCCGTGATCTTCACAGCGGCTACACCTACCACGGGCGTCACGGCGCTGACCAGCCGCTTTGGGGGAATCGTTACGGCGCGGACCGGTGCGGGCCGGTGCGGCGTGGACCGTCGGGGCGCGGGCCGGTGCGGACCGCTACGGCGCGGGCCGGTGCATGGCGACGTCGATCGGGTCCTCGGCGACGACGGTGAAGCCGTGCCGCTCGTACAGCCGCCGGGCGGCGCTGCCGCGCAGGACGACCAGGTGGACGGGTTCGCCCGCGGTGTCGGCCTCGGCGAGGAGGTGGCGCAGCACGGCGGTGCCGAGGCCCCGGCCCTGGAGGCGGGGGGCCAGGTAGAACAGTTCCAGGTGGCGCCCGCCGCGTTCGTCGGGGCGGATCGTGACGCACCCGGCGAAGGCCCCGTCGACCCGCAGCACCGAGGTGTGCCGGACGGAGAAGGACTTCCGTACCCGTTCCCGGGAGCGGTCCGGGTCCCAGCGGCCGAGGCGTTCCAGGTCGGCGCGCATGACCTGGGCCTTGAGGTCGACGATGGGGTCGAGGTCCTCGGGGCCGGCCGGTACCAGGGTCCAGGTGGGGAGGCTGTTCACGGCGCGCAGTGTTCCACCGGCGCCCCGCCCCTGACCAGGGGTTTTCTCAGGACACGTTCCGGGAGTCCGCCCAGATCCCCTCGAACTCCTCGCGGTAGACCTCCAGCAGGCCCGGTTCGCTGCCGCCCGGCTGCTGGCCGGCGCCGCCGCGCAGGATCAGGGCCGGGGACTCCATGCCCCGGGAGCGGCGCAGGTAGGGCTGGATGACGCCGAGGTCGCGGCTCTGCCGCCGGCCGGCCACCGGGCCGGTGGGGCGGGGGCCCTCGACCAGGTAGGCGGTGAAGCGCGGGGTCTCGTCGAAGACCCGGATCTCGAAGCCGCCCTGGTCCCGCAGCCGGGCCCGGACCCGCCGCACGTGCATGATGTTCATCTCGATCGAGCGGGACAACTCGCCGCGGGAGAGCCCGAGTTCGCGTTCGCGGCGGCGCACCGCGCTGCTCGCCGGGTTGAGGAACAGCAGCCGGACCCGGCAGCCCTCGCCGGCCAGCCGGACCAGCCGTTTGCCGGTGTAGTTCTGGCAGAGCATGCCGAGGCCGATGCCGAGCGCGTCGAGGCGTCGGGCACCGTCCAGCAGGTCCTCGACGGGCAGGTCGCGCTGCAGCCGGACCCGGTCGGCGTGCACCGCGACCACGTCGGCGTAGCGGCCGGCGACCAGGGACTCCACCACGTCGGCGGGCACCCCGCCGGCGCCGCCGTCCAGGACGGCGAGCAGCCGGGCGGCGGCGCGCTCGGTCTGGGCCAGCACGGTCTGGGTGAGCACCCGGTTGCGGGAGACCACGTGCCGGGCCACTTCCAGTTCGTCCAGGGCGAGTTCGATCTCGCGCCGGTCGGCGAGGTAGGGCTCGAAGCAGGGCCAGTGCTGGACCATGAGTTCGCGCAGTTGGGGCAGGGTGAGGAAGACCAGCGGGTCGTCGTCGGCCGGGTCGAGCAGGTAGCCCTTGCGGCGGCTGACCTCGCGCACCGCGCCGGCCCGGTGGGCCCACTCCTCGCCGGCCGGTCCGGCGGCGGCGGTGACCCAGTCCTCGCCGTGGGCGGGGGCGTAGATCGGGTGCAGCACCTCGTCGACCAGGGAGCGCAGCCGCTGTTCGACCAGGTTGAGCCAGACGTAGGCGCGGCCGGACAGCCGGACCCGCTGGTAGGACTCCTCCCACTCGCCGGCCGACCAGGCGAGCGCGGGGACCTCGACCGGGCCGGCCTGGGCGGGGACGAGGGCCCGGCCGGTCAGGGTGGGGCGCATGACGACCGTGGGCGCCTCGCTGCGGGTACCGCCTCGGTCGGGGCCGTCGGGCCCGGGGCCGCGGCCGCCAGCGGGGAACACCATGCGCCACCTCATCTGCGGCTGACCTCCGCAGGGGCGGGGGCCGTTGACGGGCCGTTGACAAGCACCGGTCGGCCGGGGCGGCCGGACGATCAAGGGTACTGCCCGCCGCGAGCCGCCCGCAGCCGGATGGACCAGGGGCCCGTCCGCACCATTGGCCCCACCGGTCGCAACGGCGCCCGCACTCTTCACACGAATGCCCGCCGGACACCCGTTCGGAGCAACCCCGGCGGTACCTCCCGGCCGCCGGGGAGGCGCTCGGGGAGTATCTCCGGGAGTGTGCGGGCTGTGCCGTGCGTCACGGCGCGCGGAGCCCGCACATGCCCGGCCGCCCGGCCGGGAAGAGAGCGTCCGGGTCCGGCCGGGTCGTCCGACCGTACATCCGAATGGACGTCAGTTCCGGTATGCCACAAGGAAGTTGTCACAAGGAAGTTGAGGACTCATGCAGGTCTGGCCCGGTAAGCCCTACCCCCTCGGTGCCACCTACGACGGGGCCGGCACCAACTTCGCGGTGTTCTCGGAGAGTGCCGACCGGATCGAGCTGTGCCTGATCGACGGGGACGGCTCGGAGACCGCCGTCGAACTGCGCGAGACGGACGCCTTCGTCCGGCACGCCTACCTCCCGGGCGTCCAGCCCGGCCAGCGCTACGGGTTCCGGGTGCACGGCCCGTACAACCCGGGCCTGGGCCAGCGGCACAACAGCGCCAAACTGCTGCTGGACCCGTACGCCAAGGCGATGAGCGGCCACATCGACTGGGACGAGTCCGTCTACGGCTACCACTTCGGCGCCCCCGAGCGCCGCAACGACCTCGACTCCGCCCCGCACACGATGCACTCGGTGGTGATCAACCCGTACTTCGACTGGGGCACCGACCACCCGCCGCGCACCGACTACCACCGCACCGTCATCTACGAGGCCCACGTCAAGGGCCTCACCCGGCTGCACCCGGGCATCCCCGAGGAGATCCGCGGCAGCTACGCGGGCCTGGCCCACCCGGCGGTCATCGAGCACCTGGCCAAGCTCGGCGTCACCGCGATCGAGCTGATGCCGGTGCACCAGTTCGTCCGCGACCACCGGCTGCGCGACCTCGGCCTGGCCAACTACTGGGGCTACAACACCATCGGCTTCTTCGCCCCGCACTCCTCCTACTCCTCCACCGGCGACCGCGGCCAGCAGGTGCAGGAGTTCAAGTCGATGGTCAAGGCGCTGCACGCGGCCGGGATCGAGGTCATCCTCGACGTCGTCTACAACCACACCGCCGAGGGCAACCACCTCGGGCCGACGCTGTCGCTGCGCGGCCTGGACAACGTCTCCTACTACCGCCTCGCCCAGGACCAGCGCTTCTACGAGGACACCACCGGCACCGGCAACAGCCTGCTGATGCGCAGCCCGCACGTGCTCCAGCTGATCATGGACTCGCTGCGCTACTGGGTCACCGAGATGCACGTGGACGGCTTCCGCTTCGACCTCGCCGCCACCCTGGCCCGGCAGTTCCACGAGGTGGACCGGCTGTCCTCGTTCTTCGACCTGGTCCAGCAGGACCCGGTGGTCTCCCAGGCCAAGCTGATCGCCGAACCCTGGGACCTCGGCGAGGGCGGCTACCAGGTCGGCAACTTCCCACCGCTGTGGACGGAGTGGAACGGCATGTACCGGGACACCGTGCGCGACCTGTGGCGCGGCGAGAACGCCGCCCTGGCCGAGTTCGGCTCCCGGCTCACCGGCTCCTCCGACCTCTACCAGGACGACGGCCGCCGCCCGATCGCCTCCATCAACTTCGTCACCTGCCACGACGGTTTCACCCTGCGCGACCTGGTCTCCTACAACGACAAGCACAACCAGGCCAACGGCGAGGACAACCGGGACGGCGAATCCTTCAACCGCTCCTGGAACTGCGGCGTCGAGGGCCCCAGCACCGACCCGGCCGTCGAGGAGCTGCGCGCCCGCCAGCAGCGCAACCTCATCGCCACCCTGATGCTCTCCCAGGGCGTGCCGATGCTCTCGCACGGCGACGAACTCGGCCGCACCCAGCAGGGCAACAACAACGCCTACTGCCAGGACAACGAACTCGCCTGGGTGCACTGGCCCGAGGGCGACGGCCCGGCGGCCCGGCTGCTGGAGTTCACCCAGGGGATGATCTGGCTGCGCCGCGACCACCCGGTGTTCCGGCGGCGGCGGTTCTTCCACGGGCGGGCGGTGAGCGGCTACGACGACCTCACCGACATCGCCTGGTTCACCCCCGCCGGGGAGGAGATGACCAAGCGCAACTGGGGCGCCAGCTACGCCAAGTCGCTGACCGTCTTCCTCAACGGCTACGCGATCTCCGAGCCGGACCGGCGCGGCGGGCGGATCGTCGACGACTCCTTCCTGCTGATGTTCAACGCCCACTTCGAACCGCTGGAGTTCACCGTGCCCGCCGGCCACGGGCAGGAGTGGCAGGTCGTGGTCGACACCGCCCAGCCCCGGCTGCCCGCCCCCGGCGGCGGGGCGAGGGTCAAGGCCGGGGACGCGCTGTGGCTCACCGACCGCTCGCTGCTGGTGCTGCAGCGGCCCGCGTGAGGCTCCCGGGGCCGGGTGAGGGACTCGGGGCCGGGTGACGTTCCCGGGCCCGTGCGAGGCCCTCGGGGCCGGGTCCGTGCGGGGATCCCCGGCCCGGCGTAGGGATCTCGCGGTCACCTGTTCGGGTCAGCTGCGGGTCTTGGCGGCGGGCCCGGCCGGGTACCTATGGACCTATGACCTCCGCCGCCGAGCCCGCGCAGCCCCGCCCGGCCGCTACCCGCCCCACCGCCAGCTACCGCCTCCAGCTCCAGCCCGGATTCACCCTGCGCGACGCCACCGCCGCCGTCCCCTACCTGGCCGCGCTCGGCGTCTCCCACCTGCACCTCTCCCCGCTGCTGGAGGCCACCCCCGGCTCCACCCACGGCTACGACACCGTCGACCACACCCGGATCAGCGAGCAGCTCGGCGGCGAGACCGCCCTGCGCGCCCTGGCCGCCGAGGCGCACCGGCACGGCCTGGGACTGATCGCCGACGTCGTCCCCAACCACATGGCCGTGCCCGTCCCCGAACGGCTCAACCACCCGCTCTGGCAGGTGCTCCGGGACGGGCCCGACTCGCCGTACGCCCGCTGGTTCGACATCGACTGGACGGCGCAGCCCGGCCCCGCCGACGCCCCCGCGCGCGGGCGGGTGCTGCTGCCGCTGCTCGGCGACCGGCTCGGCGTCGTCCTCGACCAGCTGGTGGTGGACGGGGACACGCTGCGCTACCACCGGCACGAGCTGCCGCTGCGCCCGGGCACCGCCGGGCTGCCGCTGCCCGAACTGCTGGCCCGCCAGTGGTACCGGCTCGCCTGGTGGCGCCTCGCCCGCACCGAGCTCAACTACCGGCGGTTCTTCACCGTCAACGAGCTGATCGCCGTCCGGGTCGAGGACCCGGAGGTCTTCGCCGCCACCCACGCCGTGCTGCTGCGGCTGCACGCCGACGGGGTCCTGGACGGCTTCCGGATCGACCACCCGGACGGGCTCGCCGACCCGCGCGGCTACCTGCGCCGGCTGGCCGGGGCCACCGGCGGCGCCTACATCGTCGTCGAGAAGATCCTCACCGGCGAGGAGCGGCTGCCCGCGGACTGGCCGGTGGCCGGCACCACCGGGTACGACGCGCTGCGCCGGATCGACGGCGTGCTCCTCGACCACGCGGGCGCCGGGCGGCTCGCCGGGGCGTACCGGGCCTTCCTGCACGGCGAGCCGGCGGGCGGGCCGGTCCAGGGCAGGTGCGAGGACCCGCATCCGGCGGTGGCCGCCGCCCGGCGCGGCCGGGCCGACATGACCGGGCCCGGCGGCGAGCTGAGCGCCGAGATCGAGCGGCTGGTCCGGATCGCGCTGCGGATCGGCGCCGCCGAACCCGCCCACGCCGACCACGCGCCCTGGCAGCTGCGCGCGGCCCTGCGGCGGCTGCTCACCGACTACCCCGCGTACCGGCCGTACTCGCGGCCCGGGGAACCCGCCGCGGACCCCGACCTGGCCGTGGACGACGCGGACGACCCGACCGTGCGGCTGGTCGCCGCGCTGGCGCTGGGCGAGCTGGGGCGCGGCCCCGACCACGAGGAGTTCTGCGCCCGCTTCGCCCAGACCGCCGCCGCGGTCGCCGCCAAGGGCGTCGAGGACACCGCCTTCTACCGCTGGAACGCCCTGCCCGGCCTCAACGAGGTCGGCGGCGAACCGGCCCGGCCCGGGCTGCCCCCGGCCGGGTTCCACGGCTGGTGCCGCTACCTGGAACAGGCCTGGCCGCACAGCATGACGGCGCTCTCCACCCACGACACCAAGCGCAGCGCCGACGCCCGGGCCCGGCTCGCCGTCCTCGCCGAGCAGCCGGAGGCCTGGGCCGCCGAGGCCGCCGCCTGGTCCACCGCCGCCGGGCCCGCCGCCCCCGGACTCGACCGCGACACCGACTGGCTGCTCTGGCACACCCTGGTCGCCGCCTGGCCGATCGACCCGGACCGGCTGGTCGCCGCCCTGCTCAAGGCCGCCCGGGAGGCCAAGCTGCACACCTCCTGGACCGCCCCCGACCCGCGCTACGAACAGGCCCTGGAACAGCGCGCCCGCGCCGTGTACGGCAACGCCGGGCTGCTCCCCCGGATCGAGGGCACCGTGCGGGCGCTCGGCCCGTACGCCCGCGCCAACACCCTGGCCGCCGCCCTGCTGCACCTGACCGTCCCGGGCGTGCCCGACCTCTACCAGGGCAGCGAGGAGCCGCTGTACACCCTGGTCGACCCGGACAACCGGGGCGTGGTCGACCTCGGCGCGCTGGCCGTACGGCTCACCGACGCGGCCACCCCGCGCCCCGGCGACCTCGCCCGGGAGAAGCTGCACCTCACCGCCACCGCCCTGCACCTGCGCCGCTCCCGCCCGCTCGGCGCGTACCGGCCGCTGGACGCCCCCGAGCACCTGCTCGCCTTCGCCCGCGGGGCGGACGTGGTCACCGCCGTCACCCGGCTGCCGTACGGGCTGGCCCGGGCGGGCGGCTGGCGGGACGCCGTCCTGGAGCTGCCGGCCGGCGGGCCCTGGACGGACCTGCTGTCGCTGCGCGGCTTCCCGGCCGGGCCGGTGCCGGTGGCCGAGCTGCTGGCGGCGTCGCCGGTGGCGCTGCTGACGAGGAGGGGCTGAGGATGGCACGGTACGAGGTGTGGGCGCCGTACGCCTCGGTCCGCGTCCGGGTCGAAGTCGACGGCGTGGAGCACGAGTTGGCGCGCTGCCCGGAGCGCACGGGCTGGTGGTCCGGCGAGGCGCCCGAGGGCGACTACGCCTTCCGGCTGGACGACGGCCCGGCACTGCCCGACCCGCGCTCGCCCCGGCAGCCGCACGGACCCGACGGCCCCAGCCGGGCGGTGGACCACGCCGCCTTCCACTGGTCGCGGACCGGCTGGCGCGGGCGCGCACTGCCCGGCGCGGTGCTCTACGAACTGCACATCGGCACCTTCACCGCGCGCGGCACCTTCGACGCGGCCGCCGAACACCTCGACCACCTGGTCGAGTTGGGGGTCGACTTCGTCGAACTGATGCCGGTCTGCCCGTTCCCCGGCCGGCACGGCTGGGGCTACGACGGGGTGTCACCGTGGGCCGTGCACGAGCCCTACGGCGGACCGGAGGGACTCAAGCGCTTCGTGGACACCGCGCACCGCAAGGGCCTCGGGGTGGTCCTCGACGTGGTGCACAACCACCTCGGCCCGTCCGGCAACCACCTTCCCGCGTACGGCCCGTACTTCACCGACCGGCACCACACCCCGTGGGGCTCGGCGGTCAACCTGGACGCGCCCGGCTCGGACGAGGTGCGGGCCTACCTGATCGGCAGCGCGCTGGCCTGGATGCGCGACTACCGGATCGACGGCCTGCGGCTGGACGCGGTGCACGCCCTCGTGGACGACCGGGCCGTCCACTTCCTGGAGGAACTGTCGTACGCCGTCGAGCGGTTGGCCGTCACGGAGAACCGCCCGCTGTTCCTGGTCGCCGAGTCCGACCTCAACACCCCACGCACCACCGCCGCCCGGGAGGCCGGCGGCCACGGCCTCACCGCCCAGTGGAGCGACGACTTCCACCACGCCCTGCACTGCGCGCTCACCGGCGAATCCCAGGGCTACTACGGGGACTTCGCCCGCGCGCCGCTCGCCGCCCTGGCCAAGGCGCTGCGCCACGGCTTCTTCCACGACGGCGGCTGGTCCACCTTCCGGGAGCGCGGCCACGGACGGCCGTTCGGCTCGACGGCGGGCCACCGGCTGCTCGGCTACCTGCAGACCCACGACCAGGTCGGCAACCGGGCGCTCGGCGACCGGATCTCCACCTCGCTGCCGCCCGGCCGACTGGCCTGCGGCGCCGCGCTGGTGCTCACCTCGCCGTTCACCCCGATGCTGTTCATGGGCGAGGAGTGGGGCGCCGCCACCCCGTGGCAGTACTTCACCGACCACACCGACCCGGAGCTGGCGGAGGCCGTCCGACGGGGCCGGCGGCGGGAGTTCGCCGAGCACGGCTGGGCCGCCGAGGCCGTGCCGGACCCGCAGGAGCCGGCCACCCTGCTGCGCTCGGTGCTCGACTGGACCGAGCCCCGGCGCGCCCCGCACTCCGAACTGCTCGACTGGTACCGGACGTTGATCCTGCTACGGCGCACCCGGCCGGAGCTCGCCGATCCGGACCTCGGCGCGGTGCGGGTGGTGTACGACGAGGCGGCGGGCTGGCTGGTGGTGCACCGGGGGCCGTACCGGGTCGCGGTCAACCTGGGCCCGGGCGAGGCGGCGGTGCCGCTGGCGGGCACCGGGCGGGAGGTGGTGGCGGCCTTCGGGGCGGCGGCGCTGGCGGGGACGGGGGCGCCGGAGGGTACGGGGGTGCCGGAGGGCGGGGCGGTGCGGCTGGCGGCGGACTCGGTGGCGGTGGTACTGACCGGCTGATTCACCAGAGGAAAGTGCCGATCCGCGCCTTGAGCGAGGCCGCGTCCAGGCCGTAGGCGGCCAGGTGCTCGGGGATCGCGCCGTACTGCCGGTGCTCCTCCCGGGGCACGCCCAGGGCCAGCACCCGGTGCGGGCGGTCGGCCAGCGCCGCGTGCGCCTCGTTCGCCGAGGTGCCCGCCAGGTACGGCTCCACCAGCACCACGTCCGCCCTCTCGCCCAGCGCGGCGCGCAGCCCGGCGGCGTCGAAGGGGCGCACCGTCGCCGCGTACAGCACGGTCACGTCCAGGCCCTCGGTCGCCGCCAGCACCGCGTCCAGCATCGGGCCGACGGCCAGCACCACGCCCCGGCCGCCGGTGCGCACGGTGGCGAAGCGGCCGGGCTCGACCGCGACCGGCGCGTCGTTCTGGTGGGCGGACAGCCGGACGTACACGTTGCGGTCACCGTCCGCGTAGGCATGGCGCAGCAGTTGCTCGGCCTCGTCCGGGTGGCCGGGGACGTGCACCGTCCAGTCCGGGAGGGTGTCCAGCAGGGCGACGTCGCCCGGGGACATGTGGGTGCGGCCGCCGGCCGGCCAGTCGTAGGAGCCGGCCGCGCTCACCAGCACCGCGCCGACGCCCTGGTGGACCAGGTCCAACTTGACCTGCTCCCAGGGTCGTTCGATCAGGAAGCTGGCGAAGGTGTGGGCGATCGGCCGCATCCCGGTCAGCGCCAGCCCGCCGGCCGCGCCGATCAGCAGCTGCTCGCGGATGCCGACGTTGACCACCCGGTCGGGATGGCGCCGCTGGGCGGGTTCGAAGGCGGCGGCGGTGATGTCGGCGAGCACCACGGCCAGCCGGGGGTCCTCGTCCAGCAGGCGGGTGGTGACGTCGACGAAGCGGTCGCGCATGGTGTCCATCGGTGAAGTGCCTCTCATCGTCCGGCGGTTGACTGGATGTCGACTGGATAGGGGTCAGGGGTTCTTGGGCTCGACCCGGGCGACCACCGCGTGCGGGCGGCCCGGGTGCTCGGCGGTGTACGCCCGGTGCAGCGCCTCGTGGTCGCGGCCGTCGACGGTCGCGGTGGACCAGCCCTCGGCGGCGAACCGCTGGGCGATGCCGCCCCGCCAGCCGTGGGTGGCCGAGGAGTTGTCGATCACCACCACGTGCAGCCGGTCCAGCCCGGACGCGCCGGCGAAGGCCACCGCCTCGTGGTTGGAGCCCTCGTCGAACTCGGCGTCGCCGACCAGCACCCACACCGCCGGGTCGGTCAGCCCCTGCGCCCGCAGGCCGAGCGCGGTGCCGACGCCCAGCGGCAGACCGTGGCCGAGCGAGCCGGAGGAGATCTCCACGCCGGACAGCAGGGTGCGGTCCGGGTGGTGGCCGAGCGGCGAGTCGTAGCCGCCGAAGCTCGGCAGCACGGCCGGGTCGATGAAGCCCTTGGCCGCGAGCACGGCGTAGTAGGCCATCGGACCGTGCCCCTTGGAGAGCAGGAAGCGGTCGCGGTCCTCGGCCTCGGCGGTGTCCGGGGTCACCCGCAGCACCCGGTCGTACAGCACCCACAGCGCGTCCAGGGTGGAGGTGGCGGCGGGGCCGTGCTTCTCGTCGCCGGTCATCAGGGCCATCAGCGCCTGGAGGTCCTCGAAACGGGCCCCGGCCACGAGGTCCGTGCTGGTCTTCGTCGTCATGCGTCGATCGTGCAACTTAAAGCCAGCTTGAGGTCAAGCGGCTACAGTGGGTGCCCATGACCGCGACCTCCGACGGCGGCCGCCCCGCCGGCCCGCGCACCGGCGACCTGCTCACCATCGGCCAGCTGGCCGCCCGCAGCGGGCTCGCCGCCTCCGCCCTGCGCTACTACGAGAGCCTCGGCCTGATCCACGCCACCCGCACCGCCGGCGGCCAGCGCCGCTACCCGCGCGGCACGCTGCGCCGGATCGCGTTCGTCCGGGCCGCCCAGCGGGTCGGCCTCTCCCTGGACGAGGCCAAGGTCGCCCTGGACCGGCTGCCCGAACGGCCCGCCCCCAGCGGCACCGAGTGGGACGCCGTCGCCGCCTCCTGGCAGAGCCGGATCGACGAGCAGATCGCCGAGCTGGAACGGCTCAAGACCAAGCTCACCGGCTGCATCGGCTGCGGCTGCCTCTCGCTCACCCGCTGCGCCCTCTACAACGCCGAGGACCGGGCCGGCCGGACCGGCTCCGGCGCCCGCTACCTGCTCACCCGCGACCCGGAGAGCGGCCCCGAACCGGACCCGGTGCACGCCCCGGACGGCTGCGCCACCCGCCGGGCCGCACGCTGAGGCACGCACGCTGAACCCGTCGGGCCGCGCGCTGAAAAACCATTTGGCGCAGGGCCGTTGGTGTACCTACGGTGCGAGGCATGCTGCCCCCGGTGGAGACGGACGAGCAGGGGGACGCGGTCCTCCCCGACGAGTCGGTGCTGCGCCCGGGCGCCGAGGCGCTGTGCGCGCGCCTCGGCCTCGGCGGGCTGCCGCTGGAGCGCTTCGCGGCGGGGTCCGTCCCGGTCTACGCGGTGGGCGCCGAGCACGTGCTCAAGCTGTTCCCGGCCGGCAGCGCGCGGGACGCTCTGACGGAGGAACGCGTCCTGGCCTTCCTGGACGGCGCGCTGCCGATCCCCACACCATCCGTCCGGGCGGCCGGCGCGGACGTCAACGGCTGGCGCTACCTGCTGATGTCCCGGCTCCACGGCGAGGGCCTGGCCACCGCCTGGCCGCGCGTCCCGCCCGCCGAGCGCGGGCGGATCGCCCGCGACTGCGGCGAGGCGCTCGCCGCCCTGCACGCCCTGGACGCCGAGCCGCTCGCCGACGTACTCGGGCCCGAGGACTGGCCCGCCTTCCTGGACCGGCAGCGGGCCGGGGCCGTCGAGCGCCAGCGCGAACGCGGCCTGTCCGAGGCCTGGTTGGAGCAGATCCCGGACTTCCTCGCCGCCGCCCCGCTGCCGTCCGGCCCGTTCCCGTCCGGCCCGTTCCCGTCAGGACAGCAACGCGCCCTGCTGCACACCGAGTTCATGCGCGAGCACCTGATCACCGACCCTGCGGGCGGCTGGCGCCTCACCGGCCTGGTCGACTTCGAGCCCGCGATGATCGGCGACCCGGCCTACGACCTGGTCGCCGTCGGCCTGTTCACCACCCGCGCCGACCCGCACCTGCTCGGGCAGCTGCTCACCGCCTACGGCCGCTCCGTCGAGCCGCGCCTGCTGATGGCGTACACCCTGCTCCACGTGTACAGCGATCTACCGTGGTATCTCAGGGAGTTGAAGCCATCGGCGCGGACCCTGGAGACCCTCGCCGAGGAGTGGTTCGGGGTCGCCTGAGCCGGACCGTGAGGACGTCGCCCGCAGCCCCGGATCCCGGATCACCGCTCCCGTAGAGTTCCCTGACCGGCGATCGCCCCGAGGAGGAACGATGAACCATGACACCCAGGTGATCGTGGTCGGCGCCGGGCCGGTCGGACTGCTGCTCGCCGCCGAACTCCGCCTCGCCGGAGCCGAGACGATCGTCCTGGAGCAGCTCCCCCGGCCGTCCCCACGGCGCCGGGCCCCCGGGATCGGCCCGCTCGCCTTCGAGGCCCTGCAACGCCGCGGCCTCGAACTGCTGTTGGCCCTGCACCGGTGGGACGACGACGACGCTCCGGAGGATGCCCACCGGAAAGCCAAGGGCAAGAGCAGGGGCCGGGGCAAGCGCAGGGCCAAGGCCAAGGACGCCGGGGCGGTCGTCGAACCCGACCGCGGGAACGGGCACTTCGCCCGGATCGGGACGATCGACCCCGCGCTCCAGGAGGAGCCCGAGCGCCGGGGCCGGCCCATCGGGCAGTCCGGCCTGGAAGCCGCCCTGCGCGCCCACGCGGAGAACCTCGGGGTGCGGATCCGGCAGGCCCACACCGTGACGGGACTCCGGCAGGACGACCGGGGCGTCACCGTCTCCTTCACCGCCGGCACCGACTCGCCCCCGCAGTCGAGGTCCTACCGGGCGCCGTACCTGGTCGGCTGCGACGGCCACCTCAGCACCGTCCGCGAGCTGGCCGGCTTCGACTTCCCGGGCACCGGGCCGCTGGTCACCGGCCGCCGGGCCCGGGCGGACCTGGTCTCCTGGAAGGCCCTGCCACCCACCGTCCGGACTCCGCACGGCACCGTGCTGCACGGCGGGGGCTCGGTCGAGGTGTACGAGCCCGCCGTCCCGCACTCCGACCACCAGGGGCCGATCACCGCCGAGGAGTTGGAGGGCAGCGCCCGGCGGGCCGCCGACGCCCGGGTCTTCGTCACCCGGTTCACCGACGCCGTGAGCTTCACCGACCACGCCCACCAGGTCACCGACTACCGGAACGGCCGGATCCTGCTCGCCGGGGACGCCGCCCACGTCCACTCGCCGGGCAGCGGCCAGGGCCTCGACCTCGGGCTGCTGGACGCCGTCGCACTCGGCTGGCGGCTGGCCGCCGTGGTGCGCGAGGAGGCCCCGGAGGGCCTGCTCGACGGCTACACCGCCGAACGGCACCCGGTCGCCGCCGCCGTGCTGCACAACGCCCGCGCCCAGTCCGCCCTGCTGCTGCCCGGCCCGCACACCGAGGCCCTGCGGTCCATCGTCGCCGACCTGATGGACTTCCCCGAGGTGAACCGGTACTTCGGCCGGCTGCTGTCCGGGCTCGACACCCGCTACGACCTGCCGTACGCGCCCGCCGAGCCGCACCCCCGGCTCGGCCGGCCCGCCCCCGACCTGCTGCTCGACCTTCCGGGCGGCGGCAGCACCCGGCTGAGCCGACTCACCACCAGCGGCGGCTTCCTGCTGCTCGCCCCGCCCGGCAGCCCCGCGCTGGCGGCGGCCCGCGCCCGGCTGGACGACCGGCTGCGGGCCAGGGAGGTCACCGCGATCCACGGCGAGAACCTCTCCGCCGCGTTGATCCGCCCGGACGGCGTCATCGCCTGGACCTGCCGGGCGGGCGGCACCCCGGACCTCGCGCTGCTGGGCGCGGCGCTGGCGGCCTGGCTCGGGTGACGCGGCTTGCGGCTTGCGGCTTGGCGACTTGGCGACTTGCGGCTTGGCGACTTGCGACTTGCGGCTTGCGGGCTACTGCCAGGGGCGCGGATCGGTGCGCAGCAGGCTGTAGTAGACCATGTCGCGCCACTGCCCGTCCCGGAAGGCCATCGCCCGGTGCACCCCCTCGCGGGTGAAGCCCAGCTTCTCCAGCACCCGCTGCTCGGCGAGGTTCCCGGCCTCGGTGTCCGCCTCCAGTCGCATCACCGGGGTGTGCGCGAACAGGTAGTCCACCAGCAGGCGTTGGGCCGTGGTGCCGATCCCCCGCCCGCGCGCCTGCGGCAGCAGCTGCGCGCCGATGCTCCAGTACGGGGCGGTCGGGCGCGCGCCCTTGCGGCTGGCGGCGACGAAGCCGAGGAACTCGCCCGCGTCTCCCGCCACCGCGAACACCCACTGCTCCTCGCTCAGCAGTCCGTGCTCGGCCCACCGCCGGCGGAAGCGCTCGGGATCACCCCAGCCGTACCACTGGAACTCGCCCAGCGCGTCAGGGTCGTTCAGCATTCCGCCCATGGCGGTGAGGTCGGCTTCGGCTATCGGACGGAGGGTGATCTTCGTTGCGTTCACGCAGCCGCCAACGCCCGAGATCGTTCGACTGTTCCTCAGTCCGTCACCGAGCGGGCGACCCGGAAGCCGACGTCGTCGATCCGCAGCGTCGGGTGGCTGCGGCGGCGGACGGAGGCGCGGCAGCTCCAGTGCTCGTCGAACCAGCCGCCGCCGCGCAGGACGCGGTAACTTCCGTACACCTCGGGGTCGTAGCGCTCCCAGCACCACTCCCAGACGTTGCCGAGCAGGTCGTACAGCCCGTAGGCGTTGGGCCGCAACCCGCCGACCTCGTGCGGGCGTTCGCCGGAGTTGCCGCGGTGCCAGGCGATCTCGTCCAGCGGGCCGTAGCGCGGGCCGTCGGTGCCGGCGCGGCAGGCGTGCTCCCATTCGGCCTCGGTGGGCAGCCGGTAGCCGTCGGCGGTGCGGTCCCAGGCGACCTCCTCGCCGTCCGTCCCGTCGAGCTCGTAGGCGGCCCGGCGGCCCTCGCGCCGGGACAGTTCGTTGCAGTACCGGACGGCGTCGAGCCAGGAGACGCTGTGCGCCGGGCGGCGGTCGCCCGCGGCGCCCTCGTACTGCTCACGGGTGACCGGACAGGCCGCCAACTCGAACGCGGCCACCTCCACGCTCCAACTCCGCTGGGTGCGGCGGTCGGAGAGGGTGACGCGGCCGGGCGGAACGGCGATCAGTCCGGTACGGGGGTCCATGATCGGCGATCCTACGGCCCTGATCCGGCGGCGGCCCAGCTCCGGCCGGCGGCCTGCGGCCGTGCTGGGGCGACCCCTATGCCGACGACCCGATCCCGCCCACCAGGTCGACGGCGCCGCGCGCGGCCAGTTCCTCGGCGTGCGCGGGCAGCGGGGTGCCCGCGTGCAGGTGCGGCCGAACGACGGCGAGCGGCAGGCCGACGACGGCGAGGGTGACCCGGTCGAGGTCCAGCGGTGTCGCGGCGCCGAGCCGCTCGGCCAGCCCGGCCACCGCCCGCCGCACCCGGACCGCGGCCTGCCGTTCGCGCTTCAGCTGCTCCTCGGGCCACTCGGCCCGGCCGAAGGCGTGCACGCCGTGCAGCAGGACGACGGCCCGCTCCCGGTTCGCCCGGCTCCAGGCGACGACCTGCCGGGCGGCCGCCCCGGCGGCGGGGCGCGGCTCGGCGTCCGCGGCGAAGGCGGGCAGGTAGGCCGCGTGGAACTCGTCCAGCGTCCGCAGCCACAACTCGGCGAGCAGCGCCGAGCGCTGGGGGAAGCGGTGGTAGACGGAGCCGTTGGGTGCGCCGCTCTCGCGGGCCACGGCGGACATCGTGACGGCGGCCGGTCCACCGGTGGCGGCGAGGCGGACGGCGGCGTCGAGGAGGGTGGCTTCGTCGTGACGGGGTGGCCTGGGCATGCATTGGAGAGTACTCTCCAATTCAATTGGAGGGGCCCATCCAAAACCAGGAGGATCCACGATGGCGGTCATCAACGTCCACCAACGCACCATCCCGGCACCGGAGTCGACGGTCGGCACACTCCTCGACGGCCTGGCCGGCCCGGACGACCGGCTCTGGCCCGGCCCCGCCTGGCCCCGCCTGCACCTCGACGGCCCGCTCGCCGTCGGCTCCTCCGGCGGACACGGCCCGATCCGCTACCGGGTCGTCGGGTACCAGCCGGGTCGGTGGGTGCGCTTCCGGTTCAGCGCCCCGCGCGGGTTCGACGGGTTCCACGAGTTCACCGTCTCCCCCGGGAACGGCGGTTCGGTGCTGAACCACACCGTCGCCATGCGGCTGCGCGGCCCGGCACGGCTCGCCTGGCCACTCGCCTTCCGCTGGCTGCACGACGCCCTGGTGGAGGACTCCCTCGACCGGGCCGTCCGCGCCTGCGGCGGCACCGTCGACTCCCCCGCGCGCTGGAGCACCCGCGTACGGCTGCTGCGCCGGCTCGTCCACCGCTGACGGCGGCAGGGAGCACCGGCCTCCTGGCGACGGCGCCTGACATTGCCTCAGGATGGTGCCGCACGGAACGGATCAACGGACGAACGGACGGAAGGCGGCGAGGACCATGGCGGTCTTGACGGTCAGCACGGTGGTGGAGGCCCCGGCCGAGCAGGTCTGGGACGTGATCGGGGACTACCACGCCCTCGGCGACTGGCACCCCCACCTGCCGCCGAGCACCCTCGGCAACGAGCTGACGGGCAACGCGATCGGTACGGTGCGGGTGTTCGAGTTCGGCGGCATCGTGCTGCACGAGACGCTGATCGCCTACGACGTCGAGGCCCGCAGCTACACCTACAGCTTCCCCGACGGCACCTTCCACTTCGACGGCTACCGGGCCACCCTGCGGGTCACCCCGGTCACCGAGCTGGGCGCCAGCTTCGTGGAGTGGAGCGTCACGTACGACATCGAGGCCGAGCACCGCAAGGAGTCCACCGAGCGGGTGCACGGGGTCTTCACCGTCGGCCTGGCCGCCCTGCGGGAGCAGTTCGCGGGCTGAGGCCAGTGGCCCGGTCGGATCCCGGCCGGGCCGCCGCCTCGACCGGCCGGCAGCACGAGCTTCCCGCGCGCCCGGCCGCTCCCATCGGTCAGGAGTGCCCGGCCTCGGGCGGTGCGGCCAGGGCCGCATAGTCGTTTGCCAGCATCACCTGCGCCAGCCGGGCGGCCGCCGAGACCACTGCGGGCCAGCCCGGGGCGTCCAGGAACACCTCGTCGGGCGACCGGGCACCGACGGCGTCCTGCACCGCGCTATAGGCGACGCCGAGCCGGGCCATCAACTCGACCTCCCGCTCGGTGCGCAGGCTCCCACCCAGAAAGCGGGCGGGCTCGTGCGCGTCGCAGAAGTCGTCGAAGAGCACGTGCACGATGTAGTCGAGATCCTCCAACTGCTCGCCGTCCAGCCACACTTCACGCTGCCAGGTCGGGCTGGCCAGGGCCACGACGGCGGGCACGACGTGGAGCCGGAAGTACGGGAGGGAGATGCCGTGGTCGGTCACCGGGCGAGGGTACCGATGCCGCTACGGGCCGGGCATCCGGTTATCGGACGGCTCCGCGCCACATGCCGGTGCCATTTCAGACGTCCACCGCCTCTCCCGTCACTCCGGTCGGCTGCGAACAGCAAGATGGGGCACGGGCGTTCACCATGGGCGTCCGCTGTCACCAGGAGAGAAAGGGGCTCTTTCATGAGCTCGTCCATACGTACGAAGGCCACCCGGTTCCTGGCCGCCTCCGCGCTCGCCGTCGTCGGAGCGACCCTCGTCAGCACCCCCGCGCACGCCGTCGGGAGCCTCAAGGTCGGCATCAACGGCGCCGTCGTCGCGGACGCCGGACAGACCCTGAACGTCTCGGTCACGTACCAGTGCCTGCCGGACTTCCAGTCGGCCGCCATCACCGTGCAGGGCGCCCAGTCGGGGGTGTCGGGCCGCGGCTCGGTCCACGTCCCCTGCTTCGGCGGGCCGTCGACCGTGACCGTGCCGGTGAGCGTCACCTCGACCGACGGTGCATGGACCAGGTCCTCGGTGGACCTCTCCGCGTACATCGCCGACGCCGAGCTCAACCACTCCCGCGCCACGGCCACCGTCCTCGCCAGCTGACCTCGGCGTAGGAGGGGACCGGTCGACCACGTGCCTGGTCGGCCGGCCTCAGAACGCCAGCGGGAACCAGCAGGCCGCCGAGACGGCCGCCGCCGCCCAGCCAACGGCCACCGCCGACCGCCCGGAGTCGGGCCCGTAGGCTCGCTGGAAGGCCCCGATCAGCGCGGCGATCGCCGCGAGCGGGAGAGCCAGGTAGCCGAGGAACCAGTCCCACGCGCCCAGGCCAAGCGCGGCCAACAGGCCGATGACCAGCACCGGCACCCACACGGCGGCGACGCTGAACCCGGCCGCCGCACAGGCGACCCGGAAGCGGTCCCTGCGGCGGTAGAAGACCGGCACGGTACAGAAGGCCCCGGTCAGCAGTCCGATCGCGCAGAGGTAGAGCTGCCCACTGACCCCGCGCGTGAGCGCGGTGAGAATGAACGGCACCAGGAACACCGCGCTCGCTGCCCCGGCCAACCACCGCGCACTCGCGGGAATCCCGGCCATGCCGCCCCCTTTATTTGAACGGGTTCAAATCTAACACGCGGGGGCGGAGCCGCTCAGGCGGGCCCTCGGCCTCCGGTCCCGGCGAGCATCCGCCGCCGGACGCACTCCAGGGCCCGGCGCCGCGCGCGGCCCGTCGGCCGGATCCCAGGGGGCTCGATCCGGATCTCGCAGTCGGCCCTCACCTCGCCACCTCGCCCCAGACGACCTTGCCGATGGGGCGGCGCGGACTGCAACCCCAGCTCGCGGTAAGGGAGTCGACGAGCTGGAGGCCGCGCCCGGTCTCGCCGTCGAGACCGGGCGCGGCGAGGGCGGGGAGGCGGTCACCGCGGGCGTCGTGCACCTCGATGCGGAGCCGCGTGGGGTCCACATCAATGGCGAAGTAGATGAGGTGCCCGATCGGCGTGCCGTGCAGGACGGCGTTGGTGACGAACTCGGTGGTCACCACGAGCCCGGAGTCGAGGAAGCGGCCACCGTCGGGGGTGGAGGAGAGGAGGGCGGCGAGCCGCTGGCGCGCGATGGCGGGGGAACGCCGGCTGCGCGGGAGCCAGATGGTGGAGGAGGTTCGAGACATGGCGAAGTCACCATCCAGGGAGAGGAGTTGGGGCCATGCGACGACCGGGCGGAGACAAAGGAATGCCCGGCAAGTAGGCCAGTCAAGGTCACTCACACGACCTGAAGGACTACTCGCTGTAGCATGCTCCGCGATGGCTCCATCACGCAAGCGCATCTCTGCGCAATTGCGCGACGCCGCAAGACTCTTGTGATCACCAGGGGAGGTGGCAGACTGTGACCCGACGTCAACCAAGAGGGAGCGACGAGCGTGGACAGTCCAACCGTGCTGCGCCGTAGGCTCGGCTCCGAGCTGCGACGATTGCGCGAACGGACCGGGCGTCAGGCCAAGTCCGTTGCGGATGAACTCGGCTTCAGCGCGACCAAGATTTCGCGGATCGAGTCAGGCCAGACGACACTGAAGGAATCAGACGTCCGCGCGATGCTCGAACTGTACGGCGTCAGCGATCCGGCTGAACTGCACCAGTTCGTCTCGCTGACCCGACGCAGCACGCAACGCGGTTGGTGGCACGACTACGGTGACACCCTGCCGGACTGGTTCCAGACCTACGTCGGCCTGGAGGCCGACGCCTCGCGGATCCGGTCCTACGAGTCCGAGTTGGTCCCCGGACTGTTTCAAACTGCTGGCTACGCACGGGAGGTATTCCGAACTTTCTGGCCTGAGCAGAAAGACGAGCGCATGATCGAGCGTCGTGTGAAGCTCAGAATGCAACGCCAGGAACTCATTCGAGGACCGGAGCCCCTCACCGTACACGCCGTACTTTCCGAGGCGGTTCTCCGTCGCGTCGTCGGCGGAGCGGATGTGATGACGGAGCAAGTCAACGAGCTGATCAAGGCCGCTCAACAGCCAAATATTACTGTCCAAGTCCTCTCATTCAACGCTGGTGCCCACCCGGCGATGGGCACGAACTTCCGCATCCTGTCCTTCTCAGAGGTTCCTGGCGAGATTGCCTTCTGCGAGTCGGTCACCAGCAGCCTCTACATCGAGAAGGAGCCCGATATCGCTCGACACGAGTATGTCTTCGACCACATAACCTCGTTGGCGATGACACCGGCAGAATCGGCGTCTTGGATGCAGCAGTTGGCAACGGAAGGGTACGGACCATGAACTGGCGCAAGAGCAGCTACAGCAACGCATCGGGCGGCGATTGCATCGAGGTAGCGGACGGCATCATCGGTCTCGTCCCGGTCCGCGACAGCAAGGACCCGCACGGCCCGGCCCTCAGCTTCCCCTCCGAGGCCTGGCGAGCGTTCGTGGCCGGTATCCGTGCCGACGAGTTCCCGACCACTGGATGACGCAGTAGCGTGGGCTGCCCGCGCCGCGCGGGCAGCCCACGCTCAACTTGTGGTCTCCGGAGGTCTTTCGCGTGTCAGCCAACCTGGAATGGCGCAAGAGCACTTACAGCCACGGCGACGGCGACTGCGTCGAAGTCGCAGACGGCATCACAGGTACCGTCCCGGTCCGCGACAGCAAGGACCCCCACGGCCCGGAGCTCACCTTCACCCCCGCCGGCTGGCAGGCCTTCATCGTCGGCATCCGCTCCGGCGACTTCCCCAACACCCCCTGACTTCTTCCGGGCGGCCCCACGTGCCACGTGGGGCCGCCCGGATGCTCAGACCCCGACCTCCAGTCCAACTCAGCCAGGACCCCGAATGACGCGGTCTTCCCGGAGGTGAACAATGGCGGCGGCGCCCACGCTTGAGGATCTGCTGCGGGGTTGCACCCGCTCGGCGCTCCATCTGGAGACGCGCGACGGCTACATGCGCGACGACCCGCTGTTCCTCCACTGGCTCAGCGGGAGGCGGCACGATCCGGCCGACCGATCCTCCTGGTGGAGCCCTTGGTTGCAGCTGATCGAGGAGGCCACCACCCGCGGAGTCGACGTACGGCGGGCCCGCGTCATCTCCGAACCGGCGAGCGAGTACATCCGGTTCGAGCACGAGATCACGTTCCGGAACACCGCCTCCGGCGAGCAGGTCCGATGGCTCCCCCGCCGACAGGCAACCGACCTGGCTCTGCCCGGCAACGACTTCTGGCTCATCGACGGGCAGCACCTCCTGGTCCACCACTTCAGCGGTGAAGGTGACTTCATCGACGACGAAGTCACCACCGACCCGCGGACCACCGACCTCTGTGCCTCGGCGTTCGAGGCCGTCTGGGCCCGCGCGGTGCCCCACGAGGACTTCCGGCTGACCTGATCCGCGTCCGCGTCATCCAGCGTCCATCAGGCCAAACAGGCCCTCGGCCAGCCCCACCCGGTCCAGTTCGCCCGAGCGCCTGACAGCGTCGCCCCCTCCCCTTCACCATGGGAGCGCCGGACCACGCGGTACCTCGCAACTCTCAGGCCTAGGAGGCCAGGATGTCGCTGCGGTTCATCGCCAAGGACCCCAACAGCCCGGACGGCGACTCCCCCACCGTGTGGGTCGACGAGGAGACCTGCGACCTCGTCATTCAGGGGTTCAAGCTCGACGAGACCACCCGGCAAGCGTGCCTGACGACGGGTAGCATTCCCGACCACGAGCTTGCCGTGCGGCTCCCCGCCCGGATGGTGTCGGCTTTGAGGGAGGCATGTGATGCCGCAGAGCGTTCCGAAGATCGATGAGTTGCTGAGGAATACCCAGTACTCAGCGGTTCATCTGGAAATGCGCGACGGCTACATGCAGGACGACCCGGCCCTCCGTGCCTGGCGGGCCGGCCACCGTCTGGCCCCGGACGATCGGGCCTCCTGGTGGAGGCCGTGGCTGGACGTGATCGCCGAAGCCGTCACCCGTGGCGTGGAGATCCGCCGCGCCCGCATCGTCTCCGAGCCGGTGAGCGAGTACATCAGGTACGAGTACGACGTGACCTTCCCGAACATCCGCGCCGGTGAACAGGTGCGTTGGCTACCGAGGCGCAGCGCGTCGACCATCGCACTCCCGGGTAACGACTTCTGGCTGTTCGACGACCGCGTCGTCCGCTGGGGGCACTTCTCCGGTGACGGGGACTCCCTGGGTGGCGAGGTCACCGAGGACGAGACCGCTGCGGAGCTCTGCTCCAGTGCTTTCGAAGCCGTATGGGATCGAGCCGTCCCGCACGAGAAGTACACCGTCTGACGTCACGAAGGCACCCCCGGCATCCGGTCACCCACCCATGTCCTACTCGCCGTCATCCAGCGTCGTCGCAGCTCGAAAGGTCTTCGCAGCCCGGCTCCAAGAGCTCCGCAGGAACGCCGGCCTCACCGGCGCCGAGTTGTCCGAGCGCTGTGGCTGGCACAAGTCCAAGACTTCGCGCCTCCAGGCCGGGCTGGCCGCCCCGTCCGAGAGCGACATCCGGTCCTGGTGCGCAGCGTGCGGCGCTGAGGACGAAGCAGAGGCTCTCATCGCATCCGCCCGCGCCGTGGACGCCATGTACGTGGACTGGCGGCGGATGGAACGCTCCGGGCTGCGCCAGGCGCAGGAGTCCGTCTACGACCTCTACCAGCGCACCCGCACCTTCCGCGTCTACGCGAGCCGGGTCGTTCCGGGCATGGTTCAGACCCGCGCGTACACCACAGCGGTGTTGAGCGCCGTCCAACGCTCCCGCGTATCGGTCGATGACGTCTCCGCAGCAGTGGATGCCCGCATGGAGCGGCAGCGCATGCTGTTCTCCGGCAGCCAGACCTTCGCCCTACTCATCGAGGAGTCGGTGCTCCACAGCAGCGTCTGTGACACGGAGACCATGCGGGCCCAACTCCGGCACCTCATCAGCGTGAGCGGCCTGGCCCGCATGAGCATCGGTGTGCTCCCCCTCCAGCGGGACCGGCTCCGGTCACCGGCCGAGGACTTCTACATGTTCGACGATCTTCAGACGTCGGTCGAACTCGTCTCCGGACACTTGCGCCTCACCCAACCGCACGAGATAGCGATGTACGCCCGGGTGTTCACCCAGCTGTCCCGGATGGCCGTATACGGAACGAAGGCTCGTGCGCTGATCGCGACCGTCCTCGAATCCATGGGGTGATCGAGTCGCAACTACTCGCAACTTCTTTGTGAGGAACGCTCGGTGCTCCGTAGCGTCGTCGGTGCTCCTCCACTCGGAGCACGAGAGGAGACCATCGTGACCACCACCGCCCCCACCTCCCGGCAGCCGTTCGCCATGCGCTACGCCGCACGCCAGACCAGCGAACCGGCCGACGCCACCGGCGTCACGTACGACCGGGATTTGCAGATCGCCGTCACCTCCGACGGCAACCCCTGGGCGCACACCGCCCAGGGCGAGACCAGCAGCAACACCAACTCCGACAGCAAGAACGACGAAGGCACCGACTTCTACTAGGAGGGCCGAGGTGACGGAACCTCTCGGCGAGGCGGTGCTGGTTCTCACGAACCGGCTCGACTCCACCGCGGATCTGGTGGTCGAGCACCTGAACAGCCGGTGCGTCCCGGTGTTCCGGTGCGACACCGCCGAGTTCCCCACCGAACTCACCCTGACCGCAACGCTCGCGGACAGGTGGGCCGGGGTGCTCGACGACGGGCACCGCACACTCGACCTGGCCCGGGTCCGGTCGGTGTACTTCCGCAGGCCCGAGGAGTTCCGGCTACCTGACGGCATGTCCGAGGCTGGGCGGCGGTTCGCCGCCGCCCAGTCCCGGGCCGGCTTCGTCGGCGTCGCCGCCGCCCTCCCGTGCCTGTGGATCAACCACCCCGCTCGGGATGCGGACGCCAACCACAAACCGTGGCAGCTCGCCGTTGCCCGTCGGCTGGGGCTGGATCCACCCCGCAGCATCATCACCAACGACCCCGGGGCGGCCCGGAGTTTCGCGGCCGACCTCGGAGCCCCGGTCATCACCAAGAGCCTCGGCGCGCCGGTGGACACGGTCGTCATCGACCCGACGCAGCTGGACGACTCCGTTCGCCTCTGCGCCCACCTCTTCCAGGAGTGGATCGACAAGGCCCACGAGGTCCGCCTGACCGTGGTCGGCGACCGCTTCTTCCCCGTCGAGATCCACGCCGGCTCGGCGGCCGCCCGCGTCGACTGGCGCACCGACTACAAGAACCTCACCTACCGGCCGACGGCCGTCCCCGACCCGGTGCGGGAACGCGTATCCGCGTTCATGCGCGCGTTCGGACTCGTCTTCGGCGCCTTCGACTTCGTCGTGACGCCGGCCGGGGACTGGCGCTTCCTCGAAGTGAACCCCAACGGCCAGTGGTCGTGGATCGAACACCGGACCGGCGTGCCCGTTTCGCGCGCCCTCGCGGATCTTCTGGAGAAGGGCAGCACGGATGAATGACACCCCGACCGACACCGAGGAAGCGGCACGCGACCTGCGCGCCGTACTCGTGAAGGCCCTTGAGCGCGACGGGTCGTTGCGCACCCCGCCGTGGCGGGACGCCGTCTCGGCCGTGCCCCGTCACGTCTTCCTCCCCGCCTTCTACACCACCGTGGACGCCCCGGACGGCATCACCCGGTACACCTCCGTCCGTCATGACACCGACCTGCAGACGTGGCTCCGGCTCGCCTACGAGAACACGACGTGGGTCACCCAGCTCGACCACGGCGCCGCCCCACCGGACAGCGAACCCCGTGTCGGGACGCCCACCAGTTCCTCGACGCTGCCCGGCATCGTGGTGCGGATGCTCGAAGACCTCGACGTCCCGGACCGCGCGAACGTACTCGAAGTCGGAACCGGCACCGGCTACTCCACGGCCCTGCTGTGCGCCCGCCTCGGCGCCCGTTACGTCACCAGCATCGAGCACGACGCCACCCTGTCCTCCGCCGCCGGCGAACGGCTCGCCGCCCTCGGCCACCGGCCCCGACTGATCGTCGGCGACGGCGCCGAGGGCAGCCCGGACGGCGGACCGTACGACCGGATCATCGCGACGTACTCGCCCGGCCGTGTCCCGGCCCCCTGGCTGGCCCAGGCCCGCCCCGGTGCGGTCATCCTGGTGTCGCTGGTCGGCGGCCTCGACGCCTACGGCTACGTGAAGCTGCACGTCCGCGACGGCGAGGCCCGAGGCCGGTTCATCGACTCCGAGGTCTCGTTCATGCTCTCCCGGGAGATCCGGCGGCCCGAGATCGGGCCCCTCATGCGCGCCGCCGTCCGGGCCCGCGACGACTCCGGCGGCCTCGACACGGCCCTCCGTCCCGACCTCCTGGACGACCCCGCCTTCCTGTGGACCGCCCAACTCGCCATGCCCGGCACGACCCGGCTGCGCCTGGCCACGGACCGGGCCGAAGGCCGGTGGTTCCTCCACCCCGACGGGTCGTGGGCGGTACTGGAGAGCGGGAACGACGGCACCATCCGCGGCTATCAGGGCGGCCCGCGCAGCCTCTGGGCCCGGTTGGAGGCCGCCGCCACGGCCTGGCTGTCCGACGGACGCCCCGGGCTGGACCGTTACGGGCTAACGGTGACCACGGAGACGAACACGGTCTGGCTGGACGGCCCCGGCAACCCCGTCGGCGTTCTCGACGACTGAGACGACCGAGGAGCCACGGCCGGGGCGGCCCGAGGGTGATGCTGGGTAGGTTTACGGCATGACGAACCGTGACTGCATCGTGGTGACCACCACCCACGAGAGCGAGTCGGATCTTTGGTGAACTTTCCTCTCTCGACAGTAAGTTGCAGCGCTGGGGGACAGCTTCGCCGGGCTCTCGACAGCGTCATGCTCCATGAAGTGTGATCTCCCCAGGACCACGAACCGCACCCGCGAAGAACGGAACCACGATGGCCGAGCGCCCCTTCGTCCTGCTGAGCGTTGCCAGCTCGATCGACGGCCACATCGACGACGCCTCGCCTCAGCGGCTGCTGCTGTCGAACGCGGCCGACTTCGACCGGGTGGACCAGGTGCGGGCCGAGTCGGACGCCATCCTCATCGGCGGCAACACCCTGCGCAGTGACAACCCGCGCCTGCTGGTCAACAATGACAAGCGCCGGGCTGACCGGGTGGCCGCCGGCAAGCCGGAGTACCCGTTGAAGGTCACCGTCACGGCCAGTGGCGACCTGGACCGCGACCTCAAGTTCTGGCACTTCGGTGACAAGAAGGTCGTCTACACGACCGACGCCGGTGCCCTGAAGCTGCGCGACCGCCTGGACTACCTGGCCGACATCGTCAGCACCGGGGACACGGTCGACTTCGGCGCCATGCTCGAAGATCTGGCGGCCCGGGGCGTGAGTCGGCTGATGGTCGAAGGCGGCGGGCAGATTCACACCCAGTTCCTCTCCCAGGGCCTGGCCGACGAGATCCACCTGGCCGTGGCGCCGCTACTGGTCGGCGAGGCCGGTGCACCGCGCTTCGTCCACCCGGCCAAGTTCCCCGGTGGCAGCGCCCGCCGAATGAAGCTGCTGGGCGCTGAAACGGTGGGCGACGTGGTGCTGCTGCGCTATGCGCCGAAGGAGGCGTGAGGTCTCGCAGAGCGTTCCGAGCATCGATGAGCTGTCACCCAGCTCGACCACGGCGCGAGCTCCGCGTCGAACGGCGAACCCCGCGTCGGGACGCCCACCAGTTCCTCGACGCTGCCCGGCGTCGTGGTGCGGATGCTCGACGACCTCGACGTCCCGGACCGCGCGGACGTACTCGAAGTCGGCACCGGCACCGGCTACTCCACGGCGCTGCTGTGTGCCCGCCTCGGCGCCCGTTACGTCACCAGCGTCGAGCACGACGCCGACCTCTCCTCCGCCGCCGGCGAACGGCTCGCCGCCCCCGGCCACCGCCCCCGCCTGATCGTCGGCGACGGCGCCGAGGGCAGCCCGGACGGCGGACCGTACGACCGGATCATCGCGACGTACTCGCCCGGCCGTGTCCCGGCCCCCTGGCTGGCCCAGGCCCGCCCCGGTGCGGTCATCCTGGTGTCACTGGTCGGCGGCCTCGACGCCTACGGCTACGTGAAGCTGCACGTCCGCGACGGCGAGGCCCGAGGCCGGTTCATCGACTCCGACGTCTCGTTCATGCTCTCCCGGGAGACCCGGCGGCCCGAGGCTGATGCTCGGTAGGTTTGCGGCATGACGAACCGTGACTTCATCGTGGTGACCACCACCCACGAAAGCGAGGCGAAGGCCCGGGAGTTGGCCGCCGCGGTGGTGCGGGAGCGGTTGGCGGCCTGTGCGCAGGTGTATCCCGTGCGGTCGGTGTACTGGTGGGAGGGTGAGGTGCAGGACTCCGCGGAGTGGAGGATCGACCTCAAGACTCGCGCGGACCTCGCCGGCCGGCTCGCCGATTTCATCGGTGCAGAGCACAGCTACGACACCCCGGAGGTCATCGGCGTACCGGTGGTCACGGGCTCCGCGGCCTACCTGGAGTGGGTGGGTGCGGAGACGCGCACCGGCTGAGCAGCTGCGTGAAGCGGTCCGGTTCTCCTCTCGGAGTTCGCGGGCCGCTGCCGTTCCTGGGAGTTGGTCCGCAGGAATGGACAAGCGCACAGGAAGTCGGACCCGCCGACTTCCTGTGCGAGCCTGCTGGAGGTTGACCCGGGGCGGCGGGGCGGCACGGTGAAGTCAGTCGGTGGCGGGGCGGGGCGTCAGGCGGGCGGCGCGGGTTTCCAGGTAGTGGCGCTCGGTCAGGCTGGTGGTGCCGCGGGCGGCGCGGTGGTAGGTCTCGCGGGCCGCCGAGTGGTCGCCGGCCCGCTCCAACAGGTGTGCGCGGACGGCGTGCAGCCGGTGGTGGTCGGTGATCCGGTCGTCCGCGGCGAGCTCGTCCAGCAGGGCCAGGCCGGCCCGCGGTCCGTCGATCACGGCGACGGCCACCGCCCGGTTCAGGCTGGCCATCGGGTTGGGCGCGAGCCGTTCCAGGATCTTGTACAGCGTGTTGATCTGACGCCAGTCGGTCTCGCCGGTGCTGGGCGCCTCGTCGTGCAGCGCGGCGATGGCGGCCTGCAGCTGGTAGGGGCCGAGTGTGGAGCGGGTCATCGCGTCGGTGACCAGTGCGACGCCCTCGGCGATGCGGCCGCGGTCCCAGCGCGAGCGGTCCTGTTCGTCGAGCGGGATCAGTTCGCCGTGCGGGCCGGTGCGGGCGGCCCGGCGGGCGTCGGTGAGCAGCATCAGGGCCAGCAGGCCGGCCACCGCGCCGTCGTCCGGCAGCAGCCGGTGCAGCAGGCGGGTCAGTCGGATCGCCTCGGCGGCGAGGTCGTCGCGCCGCCGCTGGTCTCCGGGGCCGGCGGTGTAGCCCTCGTTGAAGATCACGTACAGCACGTGCAGCACGGCCCGCAGTCGCTCCGCCCGGTCGTGCCCGATCGGCAGGGTGAACTCGCTGCCGCCGGCCTTGATCCGCTGCTTGGCCCGGCTGATCCGGGCCGCCATGGTCGGTTCCGGCACGAAGTAGGCGCGGGCGATCTCCGCGGTGGTCAGCCCGCCGACGGCGCGGAGCGTCAGCGCGATCTGCGAGGCCGGGCTCAGCGCCGGGTGGCAGCACAGGAACAGCAGGGTGAGGGTGTCGTCGCGGTCGGCCGGGGTGGACTCGCCGGGGCCGGGCGACGTCGGTTCCGGTTCCCGGGCGGCCGCCTCGTCCTCGCGTCGGCGCCGGGCCTGTTCGCTGCGGATCCGGTCGACCAGGCGGCGGCCGGCGACCGTGGTCAGCCAGCCGCGCGGGTTGTCCGGGACGCCCTCGGCCGGCCACTGCGTCGCCGCGGCGAGCAGCGCCTCCTGCACGGCGTCCTCGCTCAGCTCGAACTGCCCGTACCGGCGTACCAGCGCGCCGAGGACCTGCGGCGCGAGCGCGCGCAGCAGGCCCTCGACGATGGCGCGGTCGGCGCTCACTCCGTCGGGCCTCCGGAGAAGATCACCTGGCGGACCTCGATGCCCAGGCCGTTGAACCGGGCGTCCGGGATCATCGCGGCCAGCTCCAGCGCGCGGTCCCTGCTCTCGACGTCGACCAGGTAGTAGCCGCCCAGGAACTCCTTGGCCTCCAGGTAGGGGCCATCGGTGACGACCGGCACGCCGTCGCGGACGCGGACCACCGAGCTCCGGGACGGGTCGGCCAGCGCCTCGGTGCTGATCAGCTCGCCGGACTCGCGGAGCGTCGTCATGAACTCGCCGTGGCCTGCCATGATCTCCTGGCGCTCGGCCTCGGTCAGTTCCGCCATGATGGCCGGGTCGATGTGCATGATCAGCAGGAACTTCATGTCCAACTCCTCACCGTCGCGGCGCCCGGTCGGGCCCCGTCATCGGGTGGTCGTCGCGGGCCGACCGCTCTTGACGTGCCGGCGGCGGGTTCAGCAGATCGGATGATTCTGCCGGTACGGGTCAAGATCCGTCGACCGGCTCCGACCTCCTGGTGACGATCCACGTCGCACCACCGTTGTCGCCCGTTGTCGCCATCACAGGAGGAACACATGGCTCAGCTGCTGAGAGTCCAGAACTTCAACGTCTCGAGTGACGGAATCGGTGCCGGTGAGGACCAGACCCTCGCGAGGCCGTTCGGTCATGTCGAGCCCGAGCGGCTGTTCGCCTGGGCCGGCGCCACGGCGAGTTGGCCCATGCGCACCGAGCCCGGGGGCAGCCGGGGGCTCGACGACCACTTCACCCGGGACTACGCCCGCAACATCGGCGCCGAAATCATGGGCCGCAACAAGTTCGGGCCCCAGCGCGGGCCCTGGGAGGACCATGAGTGGTGCGGCTGGTGGGGTGACGAGCCCCCGTTCCGCACCCCGGTGTTCGTCATGACCCACCACGAGCGTCCCTCGTTCACGCTCTCCGACACCACGTTCCACTTCGTCGCCGGTGATCCGGCCACGGTCCTCGAACGGGCCCGGGAGGCGGCCGGAGGCAAGGACGTCCGGCTCGGCGGCGGGGTCACCACCATCCGGGAGTTCCTCGACGCCGACCTCGTCGACACCCTGCACGTGGCGGTCTCGCCGGTGGAGCTCGGATCCGGGCTACGGCTCTGGGAGTCCTCCGACGAGCTGCTCGACCGGTTCCACCGGGACGTCGTGCCCAGCCCGAGCGGGGTGACGCACCACCTGTTCTGGCGGAGGTGAGGTCGTGGAGAGCCACGGGCGGCCCCGCGCATCGCGTGGGGCCGCCCGTCGTGGCTACCGTGCACCGCTCAACTGGCCTGGCCGGTCGGCATGATGGTGACCTGCTGGAGGTTGACCCGGGGCGGCAGGGTGGCGATGAAGCCGACCGCCTCGGCGACGTCCGCCGGGGTGAGCCACTCCATGGTGTCCCTGGAGCCCTCCAGCCACTCCCGTGCGCCCTGGTCGGTGACGTGGCTCTGCAGTTCGGTGCCGACGATGCCGGGCTCCAGGGCGGAGACCCGGACCTTCTTCGGGCCGAGCTCCGTCCGCAGGGTCCGGGAGAGGTGGCTGACGTAGGCCTTGGTGCCGGCGTAGACCGCGAAAGTGGGGAAGAGGTTCTGCGCCGCGATCGACGAGGTGTTGATCAGGTCGGCCAAGGCTTCCTCCGCTCCCGCCGCGCCCGCATCACCCCCGAGGACGCCGGACTGCCCTCCGACGGCCGGGTGCGTCGCGTCCCCGGCCTGCGCCGGGACGAGGTGGCCCGACTCGCGGGCGTCAGTTCCGAGTACTACACCCGGCTGGAGCAGGGACGGGCCCTCAACCCCTCCTCCGAGGTGCTGGAGGCGATCGCCCGCGCCCTCCGCCTGGACGCCACCGAGCGCGAGCACCTCGACGACCTGCTGCACGGCGGCGCCCAGCCCGCCCGCCGCGCCCCGTCCCGGGCCCAACGGGTGTGCCCCGGGCTGCACTTGATGCTGGAGACACTCACCCATGTGCCGGCCCTCGTGATGGGCCGCCGCACCGACGTACTGGCCTCCAACCGGCTGGCCCGGGAGATCCTCACCGACTTCGACGCCCTGCCCGCCAACCGCCGCAACGTGGCCCGCTACTACCTCCTGGACCCCAAGGCCCGGGACACCGTGGGCGATTGGGCGCGGCTCGCCTCCGAGACGGTGGCCATCCTGCGACTCGAAGCGGGCCGCTACCCCCACGACCGGCAACTGGCCGACCTGGTCGGCGAACTCACCATCCAGTGCCCCGAGTTCACCGTCTGGTGGAACGACCACCGGGTGCTGCGCCGCACCCACGGCGCCAAGCACTACCACCACCCGCTGGTCGGGGAGCTGCACTTCTCGTACGAGTCCTTCCAGGTCCCCGGTGACGACGAGCAGACCCTGTGCGTCTACAACGTCGAACCGGGCTCGGAGACCGCCCAGTCCCTCCGGGTCCTGGCCAGCTGGACCGCGCCCGAGGCCACGACCGAGGCCACGACCGAGGCCACGACCGCCAACTGACCGCCACCTGAACCCGCCCGGCCGCTCCCCCAACTACCCTTCCCCCATGCCCCACAACGAGCTCACCGCCGACCTCGTCCGCCAGCTGCTGCGCGACCAGCACCCCGACCTGGCCGACCTCCCGCTGCGCCTCGGCGCCCGCGGCTGGGACAACCAGATCTGGCGGCTCGGCGACGACCTCGCCGTCCGGCTGCCCTGGGCGACGGAGACCGCGGGTGACCGGCTGCGCAAGGAGCACGCCTGGCTGCCCGCCCTCCCGGCGCCGCTCCCGCTGCCGGTCCCGGCGCCCCAGCGGCTGGGTGAGCCCTCCGGGCGCTTCCCCCACCCGTGGCTGGTCACCACCTGGCTCCCGGGCGCGCCCGCCGACCGCGCGCCGATCACCCGGGCCGAGGCTGCCGCCGACGCGCTCGCCGCCTTCCTGAGCGCCCTGCACCGCCCCGCTCCCGCCGCCGCGCCCACCGGGGAGCGGGGCGGGCCACTGGCGGGGGTCGCCGACGGGGTCGTCCGGGGGATCACCGAGGCCGCCGACCTGGGGCTGATCCCCGACCCGGACGCCGCCCTCGCGGTCTGGGAGGACGCCGTCACCGCCCCCGCCTGGACGGGCCCGGCGCTGTGGATCCACGGCGACCTCCACCCGGCCAACGTCCTCACCGAGGACGGCATGCTCTGCGGCGTGATCGACTTCGGCGACCTGTGCGCGGGTGACCCGGCCTGCGACCTCGCCGCCCCCTGGAACCTGCTCCCGGACGGCGCCGTCGACCGCTTCCACCGCGCCTACCGGCCCGCCGCGGACCCGGCGACCCTGCGCCGCGCCCGCGGCTGGGCCCTGTTCCGCGCCCTCGGCGGCATCCACATCGGCGAGGCCGGCTTGCGCGGCCGCCCCGGCGGCAAGCCCTCCTGGGGCCCGCCCGGCCACGCCGCCCTGCGCCGCCTCATCGCCACCGCCACCACCATCTGACGTTGAGTCAGGCGCCCGGGCAGAACTCGGCGTTCAGCTCGGCGGTGAACAGGTCGATCGGTCCGCCACCGCCGTTCAGCCAGTCCCCGTTGACATTGGTGGAGAGCAGGTGGCGGCCGTCCCGGCTGCCGTAGGTGTAGGTCCACGAGCCGTTGATGGCGCCGCCCATGCCCCAGACAGTGGTGCAGTTCAGCTTGACGGAGCTGACGCCCAGCCCGTAGGTGGTGTCCTTGATCCACGCGTCCTTCGGCGTCTGGACCATCGTGAACATCTCCTGCTGCTGGGCGGGCGGCAGCAGCCGTCCGCCCAGCAGGGCGGCGAAGAAGGTGTTGAGGTCACGGGTGGTGGAGATCATGTCGCCGGACGCCCAGCCCCAGGACGGGCTCAGCTCGGTCACGTCGTAGTCCGGGGTGGTCGGCTCGGCGTACCCGAGGTGGGAGTACTCCCGCCCGTGCGGCCCGTGGATGGTGACGTCGTCGGAGGCGGGCTCGTAAGTGCCGGTGAGGCCGAGCGGGGCGATGATGCGCTGCCGGATCTGCTGGGCCAGGGTGCCGCCGGAGGCCCGTTCGACGATCATCCCGGCGAGGACGTAGTTGGTGTCGGAGTACGTCCAGCCGGTGCCGGGGGCGAAGTCGGGCTGGTGGGCGCGGGCGATGCCGACGAGCTGCTCGGGGGTGAAGTCGTCGAAGCGGTGCTGGAGGAAGGGCTCGTGCCAGAACTTCTTCCCGATCTCCTCGTCCGTGGCGAAGTTGGGGACCCCGCTGGTGTGGTTGAGCAGCTGCCGGACGGTGATCTTGTCGGGCTGGTAGCCGGGGGCGTCGAGGACGCCGGGCAGCCAGTGCTCCACGCTGTCGTCCAGGTTCAGCTTGCCCTCGGCGGCGAGCTGGAGCACGACGGTGGAGACGAAGGTCTTGGTGGTGCTGCCGATCCGGAACCGGTCCTGCTCCTGGCGGGGCCGCCCGGTGGTGAGGTCGGCGACGCCCGCCCGGCCGAACCAGCGGTGGCGCCCGTCCCGTACCTCGGCGACGGCGCCGGGGAGTCCACCGGTCGTCACGCCCTGGCCGAGCACGGCCTGCACGCCCGGGTGACGGTCCCGCTCCCCGGCCTGCCCGGTCCGTCCGGCCTGCGCCTGGCCGGCAGCCTGTCCGGCGACCTGGTCGGCGAACACCGGCGCGGCGGTGGTGACGGTGGCGGCGAGCACGGCCCCGGTGAGCAGGGCGGTGACGGCGGCGCGGGTGGTGGTCCTCATGGTGTGTTCCCCTCGGCGGTGTTTCCCGTTGACGGAGAGAACGTTCCCGCGAATTCACAACACCGTCAACGTCAACTCCCGAGCCTCTTCCACATCATCGCAGCTCAGTTGACGTATTTCCTTGCAATGGGACTGCCTGTGAACGCAACACCTCCATACTCCCATTGCAACGATGCGGGCGTCGGCCGGATACTCTCCTGACCATCACGAGGAACCCCGCGAGGAACCCCCGCGAGGAACCCACGCGCGGAACCCGCGAGGACGAGAGGACGAGGCCGGATGCCCGGAGGCCGACTGACCCAGCAGGACCGCCGGCGGATCGCCACCGGCCTGGCCGAGGGGCTCGGCTACGGCGAGATCGCCCGCGGCCTCGGCCGCCCGACCTCGACCGTCACCCGCGAGATCGCCCGCAACGGCGGCCCGTCCGGCTACCAGGCCGAGCGCGCCCAGCGCGCGACCGCCCAGCGCTCCCGCCGCAGCCGGACCGCTCCCGCCCCGCGCCCGATCACCCGGGCCCCCGCCGCCGTCACCGTCGCCGTCGACCGGGACCCGGCCGCCGTCGACGAATTCGCCGGCCAGCTGGCCGAGTTGCTGGTGCACGTCGGCATGCCCCGGATGGTGGCCAGGGTGCTCGGCTGCCTCTACGTCACGGACGAGGGCAGCCTGACCTCCGGCGACCTGGTGCGGCGGCTGCAGGTCAGCCCGGCCGCCGTCTCCAAGGCGATCGGCTACCTGGAGGGGCAGGCGCTGGTCCGCCGGGAGCGCGACGACCGGCAGCGCCGGGAGCGGTACGTCATCGACGGCGACATCTGGTACCGCGCACTGCTGGCCAGCGCCGAACGCAACGCGATGCTCGCCGGAATCACCCGCCACGGCGCCGAGTTGCTCGGACCCGCCACCCCCGCCGGCACCCGGATGGACGACGCGTCGGCGCTGCTGGAGCGGATCGGCCAGGACATCGTGCGGTCCGTCCGGCAGTGGTACGAGGAGCGCGGCCCGGTCCCGTCCTGACCGCCCGGCGACGACCCGGGACCAGCCCGACCGTCGCCGTCGACCGGCTCCCAGCCGACGATCAGCCCGCTCCCAGCCGACGGTCAGCCTCTCAGCCCCTTCTCATCCACCAGGCCTAGCCTCCGCGCATGAACGTCTCCCTGCTCGACGGCTGGTTCCCCTGGACGGTCCAGGCCGCCGCCCTCGCCCTGTTCCTGACCGCGGTGGGCTGGCGGGACCGGACCTGGCAGCGCAAGTGGGGTCCGATCGCGCTCGGCACCGCGCTGGCGGTCACCGCGGTCCTCGCCGTCTCCGTGCTCTCGCTGTCCGGGATCACCGATCCGATCCCGTTCGGGGTGTGGCTGTGGAGCGGGGTGGCGATCGGGGCGTTCGCGGTGCTCGGCTTCGGCTGGCGCAGCGCCCGGTGGTGGCGACGGGTGCTGGTGCTGCCGGCCGCGCTGCTGGCGCTGTTCTGCGCCGCGAACAGCGTGAACATGGCCACCGGCTACTACCCGACGGTCGACGACGCGATCGGCGAGCTCAGCGGCCAGCCGCTGCCGGACCAGATCACCGTGGGGGACCTCGCCAAGATCCACGGCAAGACCAAGACCGGGCGCATCGTCCAGGTCGACATCCCGGACACCGCGAGCGGCTTCACCCACCGCCAGGAGCTGGTCTACCTGCCGCCCGCCTGGTTCCGCAGCCAGTCCCGGCCCAAGCTGCCGGTGCTGGAGATGATCGGCGGCGAGTTCGCGGCGCCCGACAACTGGATCCGCTCCGGCAACGCGGCGAAGACCGCGGACGCCTTCGCGGCCCAGCACAACGGCTTCGCCCCGATCCTGGTCTTCGTGGACGCCACCGGCGGCTTCCGGGTGGACACCGAGTGCGTGGACGGCCCGCACGGGAACTCGGAGAGCCACCTGCTCAAGGACGTCCCGCCGTACATCGAGAAGACCTTCAACGCGGCCACCGATCCGCACAAGTGGGGCGTGGCCGGCTGGTCGATGGGCGGCACCTGCGCCGTCGACCTGGTCGTCGAACACCCCAACCGGTTCACCCACTTCGGCGACTTCTCCGGCGACAAGGGCCCGTACATCGGCGACAAGGACCACACCATCCAGGAGCTGTACGGCGGCGACGCGGCGGCCTGGGCCGCCCACGACCCGCTGACGGTGCTCGGCGCCCACCACGGCAAGTACCAGGGCGTCTCCGGCTACTTCGGCCAGGGCGACGAGGAGCACGGCCAGATCGAGTCCGCCAAGGCCCTGGAGGCGGCCGCCAAGAAGGACGGCATCCGCACCACCGACGCGGTCGGCTCCGGCAAGCACTCCTGGCAGACCGGCGCGGCCACCTTCACCCAGGCCCTGCCCTGGCTCGCCGCCCAACTCGGCGTCCCGGGCACCCACGCGTAGCGCGGCGGCGGCCGCCCCGCACACCCCGCGCCGCACACCCTGCGCCGACCGCCCGGACACGGACCGTGGCGGCCCCGCAGCCGCCCGCGACCAGGGGAAACACTTGGCCTCGGCCCCGCCGCGGCCTTCGTCGACCCCGTCCCGGACGAGCACGATCCACCGCCGAAACCGCACGCCCGGTACGGAGTTCCGCCGCACCGGCCCCCCGCCCGACACCCCCCGGACCCCCGCCCGCCGCCCATCGGTTCCGCCGCGGTCGCACACAGGTTCACCACCAGCCCGCTGCAACTGCACCGCTCCCCCGGCCCCCGGCGGAAAACCCGCTTTGCTCCCGGCGCCGCCGTGTCATAGGTTTCGTGCCGCCGTCGACGCGGCACCCGCTCCGACCGTTCCTCGGAGCCGCGGTGAGCCGCGGAGGCAGGGGGCCTGACGGCGGGACCGACGGGGGAGGGGACAGCCGTGCCGAGTGCCCGCAGCCAGGGGTCGACCGGGCGGCACCGGACCCTCGCAGGCCTCCGCGGCAGCACCCGCACCACCCCCGCCCCTCACCACCCCGCAACACCCACACAGACGGCCGCCCGGCCCGTCCGGCACAGGGGACCGGACGGACCGGGCGGCGCATTCCTCCCGGACGGCACCCGCCTCCCGAGCGGCGCGCCGTCAGCCGCTCACAGCCCCAGTCGGCTGAGCGCCGTGGTCCAGTCGCCGGCGATCGCGCTGCGGGCGGCATCCAGGGTCACCTTGTGGCCGCACACCGCGTTCTTCAGTCTGGTCTCGACCGAGTCCTTGCTCTGCGCCGGCTCGTTGCCGTAGCGCGGCTCCGGCCACAGGTTGTGCGGGTCGCGCGGCGCGCCGCCGAGCTCCAGCGGGACGAAGTGGTCCTCCTCGTAGTCCGCCGGGTTGGTGTCCGCGTAGCCGTACTGGGCGATCTGCTGGGTCTTCAGCGCATTGGTGTAGCTGGTCGGCGGGCGCACGGTGGCGGTCCAGCCGGAGACGCAGATGGTCTGGCCGATGGTGGCCTGGGTGACCGCCGGGTTGTACGCGCCGGGGGTGCAGGACGGGTCGGGCAGCGGCAGGTAGGCCTGCGAACAACTGGCGCTCGCCGCAACGGTCTTGACCGGCTTGTGGTGGGCCGGGGCGGCGGCCTGCGCGGTGCCGGTGGCGAGCCCGGCGGCGGCGAGGACGGCCGCCGCGGCGACGACGGTGAGACGCTGACAGAGTATCATGGTGGGCGCTCTCCCTGGACCGGCCCGGCCGACCGCCGGGCGACTGTGCCCATGACAGCACCGCCCGCGCGACCGCCGTCAGCCCCGGGATGTGAACGCGTGGTGACCGGGCTTCCACATCTGCGGGAACGCCTTCACACTCCCGGCGCCACGCCTCCGGCCTCGACCCCCGGGCCCCACTCCCCCACCCCGGCGCCGGGGTCCCCCGGATCCGCCTCCCCGGTGAGCACCGCGCCCGCCCGGGTCCGCAGGTGCAGGGCGCTGCGGCCGGTCCGACGGGTCGTCACCAGGCCCGCGCCGCGCAGTGCGCCGAGGTGCTGGGAGACGGCCCCGGGTGTGACGCCCAGCCGGGCGGCGAGTTCGGGGGTGCCGAGCGGTTCGCCGAGCGCGACGAGCAGTTCGGCACGGGTACGGCCGAGCACGGCGGCCAGGCCGGCGGAGGACGGCCGGGAGCGGGACCCGGCCCCGGCCCGCCCCCAGAGCGTCCCGACCCCGTCCGCCGGGTAGCGGATCGAGGCGGCGGCACTCGGGGCGTAGTCGACGATCACGTCCGGCCGACCGAAGACGGAGGGCATCAGCACCAGGCCGTGCCCGCCCGTCCCGACCGTGCGCACCGCGCCGGTGCGGCGGCGGCCGTGCACCAGCACCTCGCCCTCCCGCCAGACCACGTCCTCGTGCAGCCGGGCGAACAGCCCCTCCACCCCGCCGTCCACCAGGGCCGCCGCCCGGCGGCCGAGGTCCGCTTCCAGCACGGCCCGCATCCGCGCCCAGTGCGGGGCCGTCAGCGCGGCGTGGCAGCGCTCCATCGCGTCGGCGATCCGCTCCAACAGTTCGGCCGCGGGCGGCAGTTCACCGGCCCGGGCGCGCAGCGCGGCGGCGCACTCGGCCTCCACGTACGCCGGGTCGGCGGCCCGCAGACCGGCCAGTTCGGCCTCGAAGGCGGGCAGCCGCACGGCCGGCACGGGGAACAGGAAGGAGGGCAGGCAGCCCTTCAACAGTGCCAGCAGCAGCGGGAGTTCGGGCTCGTCGGCGAGCAGCGCCCGGGCCCCGCGCACCCACGGCCGGTGCACCTCGTGCGCGGCGAACCCGAGCGCCGCCCGCAGCCCGAGCACCGTCTCGGACAGCGGCGACACGGCGAACCGCACCCGGGCCACCTCCGCCGCCGACAACCGGATCGCCACCGCCATGCCGCCCCCTCGATCAGTCGGCCCGGAGCACCCTGCTCCCGGCCGCTCCGCCCCGACCGCTCCGCCCCGGCCACCGGGCCACCGGGCCGCCGGACCGCCGGGCCACCGGGCCCGCCGACCATCGAGCCCCCGGCCACCGGGCCCCTGCTCACCGGGCCCCGACCGTTTAGCCGTGGCTGAACGATAGCCGGGCCGCGCCCCGGCCTCCCAAGCTGTCCGCCATGGAGTTCTTCACCTCGTACGACGGCACTGAGCTGGCCTTCCGCACCCTCGGCAGCGGCCCCGCCCTGCTCTGCCTGCCCGGCGGCCCCGGCCGCGCCGGCGAGTACCTCGGCGACCTCGGCGGCCTGAGCGCCGACCGCACCCTGATCATCCCGGACACCCGGGGCACCGGCGCCTCCGCGCTGCCCGCCGACCTCACCAGCTGCCGGGTCGACCGGCTGGTCCCCGACGTCGAGGCGCTGCGCGAGCACCTCGGCCTGGACCGGATCGACCTGCTCGGCCACTCCGCCGGCGGCAGCCTGGCCATGCTCTACGCCGCCGCCCACCCCGACCGCCTGACCAGCCTGACCCTGATCACGCCCTCCTTCGCCGGCGTCGGACTGCCCTCCGACCTCGGGGCCCGGACGGTGATCGCCGCCCGCGCCACCGAGCCCTGGTACGCGGAGGCCGTCGCGGCGTACGAGGGGATGCAGTCCGCGACCGGCTTCGCCGAGGCCGCTCGGTACCGCTTCGCCTTCGAGCCGCTGATGTACGGCCGCTGGGACGACGCCGCCCGCGCCCACGCCGCCGCCGACCCGGCGCAGCGCTCCCTCCCGGTCGGCGAGCACTACTACGCGGGCTACCGACCGGACACCGAGGCCCTCCGCCGGCAACTCGGCGCGCTCGCCTGCCCGGTGCTCCTGCTGGCCGGCCAGCTCGACCTCTGGCCCACCGCCGCCTCGGCCACCGCGGCGGCCGCCCTGTTCCCGGACGTCATCCTCACCGTCCAGCCCGGCGCGGGCCACTACCCGTGGCTGGACGACCCGGCGGCCCTGAGCGGCATGGTCGCCGGCTTCCTCGCCTCGACCGCGCCCCCGCCGGCCCGGCGCACCCCCTGACCGCTCCCGCCCTGAGCCCCGTCCCCGTCCCCGTCGCCCTGAGCCCCCGCCCCCCGTCCGCCCTACGCCCCCTCCGCCAACAGCCGCGCCAGCAGCGCCGCCGGCCCCTCCGGCAGGCTGCCGTGCACCAGCTCGGTGCGGTGCACCAGCCGGGGTGCGGCGATCGCCGCGTGGGCGATGCCCGTCGCCGCCACCGCCACCGGTTCGGGCAGCAGGGTGAGCCCGTGGCCGGTGGCGACCAGGGCGAGCAGGCCGTGCAGGTCGGTGCCCCGGTAGCGGGTGGCGGGCCGGAAGCCGTCGGTGCCGGTGGCGGCGCGCAGGCGGGCGGCGGTGGGGGTGAGGTCGGGGGCGTCCAGCCAGCGGGCGGCGGACAGGTCGGCGAGGGCGAGGCCGGGGCGGCCGGCCAGCGGGTGCCCGACCGGCAGGGCGACCGCGACCGGCTGCTCGTCGACCGCGAGGGTGGCCAGCGGACCGACCTCGGGCAGTGGCAGCGGGTCGCTGGGCGCGGCCAGGCCGTCGATCAGGGCGAGGTCGACCTCGCCGGTGGCGACCTGGGCGGGCAGCACGTCCTGGGCGAGCACCCGGACCACCGGTTCCACCTGCGGGTACGCCCGGCGCACCTCGCCGAGCGCGCGCCCCAGGGACGCCCCGACCGCCAGCGGGGTGGCGCCGAGCACCAGCCGGGCGCTCGGGGCGCCGGCCAGGCGCGCGACATCGGCGCGCGCCGCCTCCAGCCGGACCAGCAGCGGGGCGGCGTGCTCCAGCAGCCGCCGCCCGGCGACGGTCGGGCCGACCGGGCGGCGGACCAGCAGGGCGGTGCCGAGGTCCGCCTCCAGGGCGGCGATCTGCTGGGAGACCGCGGACTGGGTGTAGCCGAGTTCCCGGGCCGCCTCGGAGAACGAGGCGAGCCGGCTGACGGTGACGAAGGTGCGCAGCTGCTGCGGATCCACGGCGGTCATCAACCGATCTGATCGAGACGTAAGAAATCATCGTTGGCGCTGATCTCGGGTGCGGGGCCAGGATAGCCGCATGACCTACCTGACCCCCCGGATCGCCCTGGTCGGCGACCGCTCCCCCGCCGTCCGCTCGCACGCCCGCATCCCCGGCCTGCTCGACGCCCTCGCCGAGCGCGACCAGCTGGTGCTGGACGCCTACTGGATCCCCACCGAGGACGCCGAGGCGCCCGGCGCCCTCGACGGCTTCGACGCGGTCTGGCTGCTGCCCGGCAGCCCGTACCGCAGCGAGGCGGGCGCCCTGGCCGCGATCCGGACCGCCCGCGAGGAGCGCATCCCCTTCCTCGGCACCTGCGCCGGGTTCCAGCACGCGGTGCTGGAGTTCGCCCGCGACGTCTGCGGCCTGGCCGACACCGTCCACGGCGAGCAGGACCCGGAGCGCGAGCAGCAGGTGATCGTGCCGCTCGCCTGCTCCCTGGTCGGCCACGAGGGCGCCGTCGTGACCACCCCGGACACCCTGGCCGAACGCGCCCTCGGCGCGTCCCGCTCGCTGGAGCGCTACCACTGCAACTACGGCCTCAACGCCGACTACCTGGACCGGCTGCGCGCCCACGGCCTGCGCTTCAGCGGCGCGGACGAGTCCGGCCAGGTCCGGATCCTGGAGCTGCCGGGGCACCCGTTCTTCCTGGCCTCGCTGTTCCAGCCCGAGCTGTCCGGCGACGGCACCCGGGCCCACCCGATGATCCGCGCCCTGGCCGCGGCCGCCGTCGCCCACGCCACCCGGGCCACCCAGGACGCCCGTACCGCCCAGGCCGCGGCCGCCCAGGCCGAGCCGACGCCCGCCTGAGCGGCACCCCCGCGAGCAGGCGTCACATCGGCAACGACCGCAGCCGCACCGGCCCCTCCGGCCACCCGGCGCCCTCCGCCAGCGCCCGCCACATGGTGCGCAGCGGCATGACGGCGAGCCGCCCCTCCGGCTGCTCGACCGTCACCACCTCGGCCACCTCGCGGAAGCCGAGCCCCCGGTAGAACGCGGCCAGCGGCGGACGGCAGAACAGCAGCGCGTAACGGAAGCCGAGCGCGCGCCCGTGCTCCAGGGCGGTCTCCACCACGGCGTGCGCCAGGCCCTCGCCGCGCCGCTCGGCGGCGACGCAGACCCCGCCGACGCCGATCGCCTCCAGGTCGGTGCCGCCGACCGTGAGCGGGATCGGGAGCAGCCCGGTGTGGGCGACGAGCCGGCCGTCGGCGGCCCGGATGGCGAAGTGCACGTCCTTGGAACGGAAGCTCAGCCCGGTGTAGGCGACGCCGTACGGGTCCTCGCCGGCGCCGAGGATCTCCTCCTGTTCGGCACGGGAGTACGTCTCCAGGCGCTCGACGGGCAGTGGCTCAACAGAAAAACGATCATTCATCACTCCATGCTCCATGCCCAGCCGAACGGCCTCCAAGTCCCCTCCCGGCCACCGGATCGGTCACATGATCAGCCCGTTCCTCGGACGTGTGGAAACATTCCCCTCATGCGCCAGCCCACCGACCAGCCGGCCGACGACCTCACCGCACCGCTGCCCGGCCCCCTGCTGCGCCTGCCCCGCCCGGTCCGGGTCCTGGCGCCGACCGCCGTGGTCCTGCTGCTGCTCGTCCCGCTGGCCGCGCACGACCCGGACTTCGGCCCCACCGCCTCGTCCAGGACGAACGCCGCCCTGATGGCGTTCGGCGCCTGCGCGCTCGCCTTCCGCAGCCGCTTCCCGGCGGCGACCGCCGCGGCCACCCTGCTGAGCGGCCAACTCCCGCTCGCCTTCGCGCTGTACGGGCTGGCCATCCGGCGCGGCGCCGGCCCGCTGCTGTACGTCCTGGCGGTACTGGCCGAGCTCCGGCTGTTCGTCCCCTTCGACCTCGGCGACATCAGCAACCCCTCGGCGCTGGCCAACCTGGTCGAGGACCCCCTGGTGTTCGGCGCCGTCCCGCTCGCCCTGGGGCTGACCGCCCACCAACGCGGCCGCACGGTCCGGGTACTCGCCGAACGCGCCCGACTGCTGGCCGAGCGCAACCGGCTGCTGGTGGAGGCCCGGCTGCACGCCGAGGAGCGGGCCGCGGCCGCCGAACGCGCCCGGCTCGCCCGGGAGATGCACGACGTGGTGTCCAACCGGGTCTCGCTGATCACCCTGCACGCGGGCGCCGGGCAGGTCGCCCAGGCCGGGGACCCGGCCGCCGTCGGGGAGACCCTCGGCCTGATCCGCGCCCTGGGCCTCCAGGCGCTCACCGAACTGCGCGGCCTCCTCGGGGTGTTGACCCCGGCCTCCGACCAGGCGCCCTCGCTGCGCGGCCTGCCGACCCTGGTCGAGGAGTCCCGGCAGGCCGGACTGGCGGTGGGCCTGACCGTCACCGGCCCGGACGACGGGCTGCCCGCGCCCGGCCCGAAGGTGCAGTACGCGGCCTACCGGATCGTCCAGGAGGCGCTGACCAACGCGCACAAGCACGCCCCGGCCGCCGAGGTCGCCGTCACCGTCGCGGTCGAACCGGACGGGCTGCGCCTGGCCGTGGTCAACTCCCCCACCGAGACCGCCGGAACGCACGGAACCACCGGAACGCACGGCACGGCCGAAGCAACCGGACCGGGCGGAACCACCGCCCCGGAGCCGGAACTGCCCTCCGGGGGACACGGCCTGGTCGGCATGCGCACCCGCGCCGACGACCTCGGCGGCACCCTGCACGCCGGGCCGACGCCCGAAGGCGGCTTCGCCGTCCGGGCCCGACTGCCGCTCACCCCCGCCTGAGCGAACAGCCCTAGGAACCGGCCGCCGCCCGCTTCACCAGCTCCGCCCACACCTCGTCGACCCGCGCCGCCAGCGCCTCCAGCGCCCCGCCGTTGTCGATCACCAGGTCGGCGATCGCCAGCCGGTCCGCCCGCGCGGCCTGCGCGGCCATCCGGGCCCGGGCCTCCTCCTCGGCCATCCCGCGCAGCCGCACCAGCCGGTCCACCCGCACCGCGTCGTCCGCGTCGACCACCACGACCAGGTCGAACAGCGGGGCCAGCCCGTTCTCGGCGAGCAGCGGCACGTCGTGCACCACGACGGCGTCGGGGGCGGCGGCCGCCTCCAGTTCGGCGGAGCGGGCCCGCACCAGCGGGTGGACGATCGCGTTCAGCGCCCGGAGCTTCTCCGGGTCGGCGAACACGATCGCCCCGAGGGCCGGACGGTCCAGCGCGCCGTCCTCCCGCAGCACCTGCGGGCCGAACTCGGCGACCACGGCCGCCAGGCCGTCCGTCCCGGGGGCGACCACCTCGCGGGCGATCAGGTCGGAGTCCACGATCACCGCGCCGCGCGCGGCGAACAGCCGGGACACCTCGCTCTTGCCCGCGCCGATCCCGCCCGTCAGTCCGATCTTCAGCATGGCGTCAGGCTACCGGCGCCGACTCGGCGGCGTCAGCCCCGACCCCTCGGCCCCGACCTCTCAAGGCCCGTCCGCCCCGACCCCTCGGGCCCGGCCGCCCCGGCCGCTCAGCCCAGGTCCAGTTCCTCGCCCTCGCCCAGCACCACCAGCTCGGAGCCGACGCCCGGCCCGTCCGGCCCGAGCAGCCGGGTGGCCACCATCTGCCCGATCGGGCTGAGCGTCGCCTCGTGCACCGGCACCGCCTGGCGCGCGCCCGCCTCCCGGACGTAGTCGATCACCTCACCGGCCTTGCTCCACGGCCCGGCGAGCGGCAGCAGCAGGGTGTCCACGGTGTGCGGCGGCACGGTGAAGGAGTCGCCGGGGTGGAACAGCCGGCCGTCGAACAGGAAGCCGATGTTCTTCACCAGCGGCACGTCCGGGTGGATCACCGCGTGCCACTCGCCGTGCACCGAGACGTCGATCCCGCCGACCTCGAAGGCGTCGCCCTCGCCGACCACGGTGACCCGCTGCCCGAGGCCCTCCAGCTGGGCGGCGACCGCGTCGTTGGTCCAGACCCGCACCGCCGGGTCGGCCTCCAGCGCGGCGCGCAGCCGGGACTCCTCGAAGTGGTCCATGTGCTCGTGGGTGATCAGGACGGCGTCCGCCCCGGCCAGTGCGGCGGGGTCGGTGAAGGCCCCGGGGTCGACGACGACGGTGGTCCCGTGGTGCTGGATGCGTACGCAGGCGTGTCCGAACTTGGTGATTCGCATGCCCGAAACCATACAGCACAACTGTACAGTTTTGCTGCACACCTTCCGGATACACTGCTCCCATGACCAGCAACGCCCCGCACCCGGACACCCTGGACCTCGCCGCCGACCTGCGCACCGCCCTCGGCAGCCTGGTCCGGACCCTGCGCGACAGCGACGACCTGCCGCCCAACCAGGCCGCCGTGCTCGGCCTGCTGGTCCGCGACGAACGCTCCTACACCGTCGCCGAGCTCGCCGACCGCCGCCGGGTGCGCCACCAGTCGATGGCCCGCACCGTCGCGCTGATGATCGAGGCCGGCCTGGTCGCCCAGCAGCCGCACCCCACCGACGGCCGCAAGCAGCTGATCGCCGCCACCGGGGCCGGCCGCACCGCCCTGCTCGACCAGCGGGCCCGCCGCGAGCACCACATCGCGACCGCCATCGAGTCCCGGCTGTCCGCCACCGAGCGGGACCAACTCCGCACCGCCGTGGCCCTGTTGGGCCGCCTGGCCTGAGCCCCGTCCGGGGCGGCGGCCAAGCGGTCAGGCCTTTCGCACCGGACCGGTCAGGCCTTCCACCGCACCGGTCAGGCCTTCACGAGGTCCGGCTCCGCCGCCTCCGGCCGCGGCACCGGAATCCCCGGCCGCCCGAGCTCCGGCAGGTCGACGTGCTCGCTCAGCCCGAACCGCCGGTGCAGCCTCCGCAGCGGAGCCGGCGCCCACCAGTTGAACTCGCCGAACAGGCTCATCGCCGCGGGCACCAGCAGGCACCGCACGAGCGTGGCGTCCACCGCGACCGCGACGGCCAGCGCGATGCCCATCTGCTTGACCATGAGCATGTCCCCGAGCGCGAAGCCGGCGAAGACGATCACCATCAGCAGCGCCGCCGAGGTGATGATCCGACCGCTGCGCTGGACACCCAGCTCCACCGCCCGGACGCAGCCGTGCCCGCGCGCGGTCAGCTCCTTGATCCGGGCGAGCAGGAACACCTCGTAGTCCATCGACAGCCCGAAGGCGAACGCGAAGACCAGCACCGGGATGAAGGTCTCCAGCCCGCCGGTCGGGCTGAACCCGAGCAGCCCGCTGAACCACCCGTCCTGGAACACCAGGGTCAGCGCCCCCAGCGAGGCCCCGAGCGAGAGCAGGTTCATCAGCAGCGCCTTGACCGGCATCACCACCGAGCCGGTCATCAGGAACAGCAGCACCAGCGTCCCGGCCGCCACCAGGCCGAGCGCCCACGGCCCGCGCGACAGCAGCTCGTCCTGGAAGTCCACCACCGAGGCCGCGCCGCCGGTGACGTACGTCGTCAGCCCGCCCCGGTCGGCCCGCAGCTCGTCCACCACCCGCTTGGCCTCGGCGCCCTGCGGATCCCCGGGGACCAGCACGTCCACCGTCGACACCGCGTCGCCGATCGGCGTGACCGCCCGCACCCCGCTCACCCCGGGCAGCTTGGCGACCACGTCGTCCGCGTACGCCTGCGCCACCGGCGCCCCGCCCTCGACCACCACCGTGATCGGCGCGGCCGCGACCTGCGGGAAGCGGTGGTCGATCGCCTCGGCGACCTGCCGCCCGGCGGAGGAGGCGGGCAGCACGGCGGCGCCGGAGCTGCGCATCTCGGCGTGCAGGAACGGCGCCCCGGCCGCCATCAGCAGTCCCACGCAGGCGAGGGTGACCAGCACCGCCCGCTTGCGGACCCGGCGGACGGTCCGGCTGAAGAAGCCCTCGTCGGGCACGGGCGCGCTGGGCGCCTTGATCCGGCCGCCCGCGAAGCCGAGCAGCGCGGGGATCAGGGTGAGCGCGGCGGCGACCGCGATCACCACCACGCTCACCCCGGCCGCGGCGACCGCGCCCAGCACCGGGCTGGTGAAGACGAACAGGCCGGACAGCGCCACGGCCACGGTCAGTCCGGAGAAGGCGACGGTGCGCCCGGCGGTCGCGGCGGTGCGCTCGACGGCGGCGGCGATGCCCGCGCCGTGGCCCCGTTCCTCGCGGAAACGATTCACCATCAGCAGCGCGTAGTCGATCGACAGCCCCAGCCCCAGCACGGTGGCGATCGGCAGCACGCTGGTGTCGATGTCCATGATCCGGCTGAAACCGAACATCGCCAGCAGGGCCCCGCCCACCGAGGCGACCGCCCCGATCACCGGCAGCGAGGCCGCGGCGAGGCCGCCGAAGACCAGCACCATGACGACCAGGGTGAGCGGCAGCGTCACCATCTCGCCGAAGCGGGTGTCCTGTTCGGTCTGCTTCTTGACCTCCTGCTGGAGCACGAGGTCCCCGCCGACGGTCACGTGCGCCCCGCCCGCGCCGTTCAGCGCGGCGAGCCGATGGGTGACCGCGTCGGTCTGGGCGGAGGTCGCGGTGTCGGCCATCCGCACGCTGACCAGGCTCGCCGTCCCGTCGGGGGCCCGCAGCGCGGCCGGGCCGGGCCCGGCGCCGTACGCGTCCTGGGTGCCGGCCACCCCGGGCAGCGCGGTGATCTCGGCGGTGGCCCGCTGGACGGCGGCCCGGACGGCCGGATCGTCCACCGGCCTGCCGTCCACCACCGCGGTCACCGTGCCCTTGACCGGATCCGCCGCGGCGACCACGGCACCGCCCCGGTCCGCCTCGGCGGTCGCGGAGGAGGCCCCGGCCACCGAGCCCTCGAAGACCCGGCCGCCGATCAGCACCCCGGCCACCAGGACCACGGCCCAGAAACCGAGCACCCAGCGGCGGTGGCGGAAGCAGAACCGGCCGATCGCGGCCAGCCGGCCGCCGACCACAGCGGTGGGGCCGACGGAGGTGGGGTTGCGCATGAGGAGCCTTTCGGGCAGCTCCCCTCAATCTAGGTGCAAGCCGAACTCCGGCCTATAGCAGGGCAATGAGCCTCATCTCACATTTCCCTACACATAAACCACACATAAGTCAAACCGGAAAACGAAGGCCGTCGGGGCGGGTGCCCGGACAAGGTGTCCGGACAACACGGAGCAGGCGCCCGGACAACACGAAACGGGCCCCACCCGGAAGATCCGGATGGGGCCCGTTCCCTAGCTGTCAGCTAGCGGGGGGCGAGAGCTTCAGCTCTGGCCACCGGCCAGCTTCTCGCGCAGGGCGGCCAGGGCCTCGTCGGAGGCCAGGGCGCCCGAGCCCTCGTCGCTGCTGGACGAGTAGGAGCCACCGGCGGCAGCGGCGACGGCGTCGCCACCCTCGGCAGCGGCCTCGGCGTCGGCCTCGCGGCTCTTGATGACCTGGGCCTGGTGCTGCTCGAAGCGGGACTGCGCCTCGGCGTACTGGCGCTCCCACTCCTCACGCTGCTTCTCGAAGCCGGCCAGCCAGTCGTTCGCCTCGGGGTCGAAGCCCTCCGGGTAGATGTAGTTGCCCTGGTCGTCGTACGAGGCGGCCATGCCGTACAGGGTCGGGTCGAACTCGACCTCGGCCGGGTTGGCACCCAGGGCCTCGTTGGCCTGCTTCAGCGACAGGCTGATGCGGCGACGCTCGAGGTCGATGTCGATGACCTTGACGAAGATCTCGTCGCCGACCTGGACGACCTGCTCCGGGATCTCGACGTGGCGCTCGGCCAGCTCGGAGATGTGGACCAGACCCTCGATGCCCTCGTCCACGCGGACGAACGCACCGAACGGAACCAGCTTGGTGACCTTACCCGGAACGACCTGGCCGATCTGGTGGGTACGGGCGAACTGCTGCCACGGGTCCTCCTGGGTCGCCTTCAGCGACAGGGAGACGCGCTCGCGGTCCATGTCAACGTCGAGAACCTCGACGGTGACCTCCTGGCCGACCTCGACAACCTCGGACGGGTGGTCGATGTGCTTCCAGGACAGCTCGGAGACGTGCACCAGGCCGTCGACGCCACCCAGGTCCACGAAGGCACCGAAGTTGACGATCGAGGAGACGACGCCGGAGCGCACCTGGCCCTTCTGCAGGGTGGTGAGGAAGGTCTGGCGGACCTCGCTCTGGGTCTGCTCCAGCCAGGCACGGCGGGACAGGACCACGTTGTTGCGGTTCTTGTCCAGCTCGATGATCTTGGCCTCGAGCTCCTTGCCCACGTAGGGCTGGAGGTCGCGGACGCGACGCATCTCGACGAGCGAGGCCGGGAGGAAGCCACGGAGGCCGATGTCGAGGATGAGACCACCCTTGACGACCTCGATGACGGTACCGGTGACGATGCCGTCCTCTTCCTTGATCTTCTCGATCGTGCCCCAGGCACGCTCGTACTGAGCGCGCTTCTTGGACAGGATGAGACGACCCTCCTTGTCCTCCTTCTGGAGAACCAGGGCCTCGATGTTGTCGCCCACGGCGACGACCTCGTGCGGGTCGACGTCGTGCTTGATCGAGAGCTCGCGGGACGGGATGACGCCCTCGGTCTTGTAACCGATGTCGAGGAGGACCTCGTCACGGTCGACCTTCACGATGACGCCCTCGACGATGTCGCCATCGTTGAAGTACTTGATGGTCTCGTCGATCGCGGCGAGGAAGGCCTCCGCGTCGCCGATGTCGTTGACCGCGACCTGCGGGGTGGTGCTGAGGGAGGAGTCGGTGGGGCTCGTCATTAGGAAAAGGGCTCCGGTACGGACATGAAAGTCGTAGGTAATGCCACGCGGAGGGCCCGTATCGCTCCCACCGAAAGCCGGACAGCCAAGAACACGGCGCACCGATGATCCCGTGAACAACGGGGAAACCGGCGTCCGTCTTGCGACCGTGGGGTCTTCGACAGATGCGAGCGCGACCTGCTCCGTCCGAGGCGCGCAGGCCCGCAGCGCAACTTGTAGCATACGGGGACGGCCAGGCACGGTCAACGCCAGAAGAGGCAAGACGGTGGAGCCCGGTACGGATCAGGCCATATCCTCCGATTGCGCACCTCGCGGTGCCGATTCGAAGGGGCCCCAGTCCCCGGATGCCACCGCCAGGATCCGTCCCCGAGAGGGCCGGTTCGCGGCAGCGGCGCTTCCGCACTCCATACCCTACGCGATGGGCATTGTCACCGTGGCCACCACCCCCCAGTCGAACCTCCACGATCTTGTCACCTCCGACCCGGAGGCCCTGGAAGTCGGGGAACTGGAAGCCGAGGCGGAGGACGACGGCGACGACGCGCTCCGGCGCGAGGCCGGCGTCGGGGAGAGCAGCCGGGCCAGCCGGCACTGGTGGGACCGCAACGCCGACGAGTACCAGGACGAACACGGGGAGTTCCTCGGCGACGACCGCTTCACCTGGTGCCCCGAGGGCCTGGACGAGGCGGACGCCCGCCTGCTCGGGCCGGTCGACGGCCGGGACGTCCTGGAGATCGGCGCCGGCGCCGCCCAGTGCTCCCGCTGGCTGGCCGCCCAGGGCGCCCGCCCCGTCGCCCTGGACATCTCCTACCGCCAGCTCCAGCACTCCCGCCGGATCGACCTCGGCCGGGGCGTGGCACCCGTCGCCGTCGTCCAGGCCGACGCCGCGGTACTGCCCTTCGCCGACGGCTCCTTCGACCTCGCCTGCTCCGCGTACGGGGCCGTGCCGTTCAGCGCCGACACCGAGCGGCTGATGCGCGAGGTGCACCGGGTGCTGCGGCCCGGCGGGCGCTGGGTGTTCTCGGTCACCCACCCGATCCGCTGGGCCTTCCCCGACGAGCCCGGCGTCGAGGGGCTCACCGCGATGTCCTCCTACTTCGACCGCACCCCGTACGTCGAGCAGGACGAGAACGGCGACGCCACCTACGTGGAGCACCACCGCACCCTCGGCGACCGGGTCCGCGAACTCGTCGCCGCCGGCTTCCGCCTGGTCGACCTGGTCGAGCCCGAGTGGCCGGCCGGGCTGGAGCAGGAGTGGGGCGGCTGGTCCCCGCTGCGCGGGCGACTGATCCCCGGCACGGCGATCTTCGTCACCGAGCGGGGCTGAGCCCCGTGCACCCCGCCTGGCGCGAACTGCCCGTCCGCACCGCCCTGCCCGCGCTGCACCAGGCGCTGGACGGGGACGGTGCCGCCGTCCTGGCCGCGCCGCCCGGGACGGGCAAGACGACGCTGGTGCCGCTCGCGCTGGCGGGGTTGCTGTCCGACGGCCGTCCGGTCCGGCGGGTCCTGGTCGCCGAACCGCGCCGGCTCGCCGTCCGGGCCGCCGCCCGGCGGATGGCCTGGCTGCTCGGCGAGACCGTCGGCGGGCGGGTCGGCTACACCGTGCGCGGGGACCGCCGGGTCGGGGACTCGACCGTCGTCGAGGTGGTCACCACCGGGGTGCTGCTCCAACGGCTGCAGCGCGACCAGGAGTTGCCGGGCGTCGACGTCGTCGTCCTGGACGAGTGCCACGAACGGCACCTGGACGCCGACACCGCACTCGCCTTCCTGCTGGACGTCCGGGCGGCCCTGCGGCCCGAACTGCGGCTGGTCTGCGCCTCGGCCACCTCCGACACCGAGGCCTGGGCCGAACTCCTCGGCGGGGCACCGGTGGTGGAGGCGCACGGGGTGTCCCACCCGGTGGACGTGGTCTGGGCACCGCCGCCTCGTGCCGTCCGGCCCGCGCACGGGACGCGGGTCGACCCGGCGCTGCTCGACCACGTCGCGACGGTGGTGCGGCGGGCGTTGGGCGAACAGTCCGGCGATGTCCTCTGCTTCCTCCCGGGCGTCGGCGAAATCGCCCGCGTCGCCGGCCAGTTGGGCGGCCTGCCGGTGGACGTCCTGCAACTCCACGGCCGCGCCCCGCAGTCCGTACAGGACGCGGCCCTGACGCCGTCCGCCACGCGGCGGGTGGTCCTGGCCACCGCCGTCGCCGAGTCCTCGCTCACCGTGCCCGGCGTCCGGGTCGTGGTCGACGCCGGACTGGCCCGCGAACCCCGCACCGACCACGCCCGCGGGCTCGCCGGGCTGGTCACCGTACGGGCCTCGCTGGCCGCCGCCCGGCAGCGTGCGGGCCGTGCCGGGCGCGAAGCCCCGGGAACGGTGTACCGCTGCTGGCACGAGGCGGAGGACGCCCGGGCGGCGCGCTTCCCAACGCCGGAGATCGCCCTCGCCGACCTGACGTCGTTCGCCCTCCAGGCTTCGTGCTGGGGCGACCCGGACGCCACCGGGCTCGCCCTGCCCGACGCCCCGCCCGCCGGAGCGATGGCGGCGGCCCGGCAGACCCTGGTGGCCCTGGGCGCGGTCTCGCCGGACGGCCGGGCCACCGATCGCGGTGTCCGCCTCGCCCGTACGGGGTTGCATCCCCGATTGGGGCGCGCCCTGGTCGACGGCGCGGCGGCCGTCGGCGCGCGGCGGGCCGCCGAAGTGGTCGCCCTGCTCTCCGAGGAGCCGCCGCGCGCCCTGGGGGACGACCTCAACGCGGTCTGGCGGACGGTCCGTTCGACCAGCGACCCGTACGCCGCCCGCTGGCGCGACGAAGTCCGCCGCCTCCAGCGTGCCACCTCCGACGAACCGGCCACTCAGCTCCCCGACACCGTCGCCGTCGGCCTCGTCGTCGCCCTCGCCTTCCCGGAACGCATCGCCCGCGCCCGGGTCGAGCGACCGGCGCCCGGCGAGCGCAGCCCGTACCTGATGGCCTCGGGGACGGCCGCCGAACTCGCCCCCGACACCCGGCTCGGCGCCGTGCCCTGGCTCGCCGTCGCGGTCGCCGACCGGCAGGCGGGATCGCACTCGGCGCGGATCCTGCACGCGGCGGCACTGGACGAGTCCACCGCCCTGCTCGCCGGGGCCGCCCTGGCCACGTCGCGCGAGGAAGTCCACTGGGACACCCGCCGGGGCGAGGTCGTCTCCCGCCAGGTCGAGGCCCTCGGCGCCATCGAACTGGCGGAGAAGCCCCTCAAGCGGCCTGACTCAGCCCTCGTTCGCGCTGCGTTGGTCGAAGGCCTCACCCGCGAGGGCATCAGCACGGTGCTGACCTGGCCCTCCCCCGGCCTCCGCGAGCGCCTGGCCTTCCTCCACACGGCCCTTGGAGACCCCTGGCCCGACGTCAGCGACGAGGCACTCCTCGACCGGGCCGAAGAGTGGCTGGAGCCCGAACTCTCCCGCGCCCGCCGCCGCAGCGACCTCGCCAGGATCGACACCACCTCGGCCCTGCAACGCCTCCTGCCCTGGGCGACCGGCGAGGCCGGCCGCCTCGACGAGCTCGCCCCCGAGCGCATCACCGTCCCGTCCGGCTCGAAGATACGAGTCGACTACTCGACGGAACGCCCGGTGCTGGCGGTCAAGTTGCAGGAACTCTTCGGCTGGCCAGCGGCTCCCGCCCTGGCCGGCGGCCGCGTCCCGCTCACCATCCACCTGCTGTCCCCGGCAGGCCGCCCCGCCGCCGTCACGGGAGACCTGGCGTCCTTCTGGCGTGAGGGATACCGAGCCGTCCGCGCGGATCTACGGGGCCGCTACCCCCGCCACCCCTGGCCCGAGGACCCGACGACCGCCGAGCCCACGAAGCGCACCAACACCCGGAAGTGAGTCCCGGTGACACGGTCACCAGCCGGTGACCTCCTGACCGAGGACTGGCCGGCGCTCCGCCGAGTTACCCGAAAGGCAGACGGGTACTCACTGTTCGCGACACGATGAAAGTCCGTAGGCACGCAGGATTCCGCGAGCGGCATGGCAGGAGACTTGGTCATGAGCCTAGAGTTCTTCGGAATCGACCCCGACACCGAGAAGGAGGGTTCGCCTACCGTGTGGGCGAACCTGACCGATCGTCGGCTCGTCATCCAGAGCGACACCGTCATCGGGGACGAGTTCGCCGAGGTCGACGAGACCGAGTGGGTCGCCGGTCACGTGGTCGGTGTGCCTGACCACGAGTCTGTGATCAGCATTCCCGCGAGCATGATCCCGCTCATCAGGAAGGCGTGCGATGCAATCGAACGTGCCGGACTTCGCGACGCTTCTTCGGGAGGCGAAGACGTCAGCGGTGCACCTGGAGATGCGTGACGCCTACGGCGTCGGAGACGAGTCGTCGGGCTTCGCTCGCTGGCTCCGCACCGGAGAGCGGGACAACGACCCGAACTCGGACTACTGGCGTGACTGGGTGCAGATGATCCGCGCTACGGTCGACCGTGGTGTGGTCATCCGGCGTGCGCGCATCGTCTCGGAACCGGTGACGGACTACATCCGGTATGAACACGGCGGTACGAATGTCAACCTCGCGTCCGGTGAGCTGGTGCGTTGGCTCCCGCGTCGGCTGGCGTCCGACATCGCGCTGCCGGGTAACGACTTCTGGGTGTTCGATGGCAAGCTCGTCCAGTTCAACCACTTCACGGGCGTGGGAAACTGGGCCGAGCCGCCCAAGGAGCTGCGGCATGAGCCCGACGTGGTGAAGTTGTGCTCCACGGCGTTCGAGGCGGTGTGGGAGCGGGCTGTCCCGCACGAGAGTTTCTCCGTCTGACGGCTACCGTCACGATCACCGGATCGCCCGCCGATGTCGCCAGCTTCCGCGTCGTCCAGCGCCCAGGCAGCCCGCAGGGCGCTCGCTGTTCGTCTCCAGAACCTCCGCCGGGATGCCCGACTGAACGGCCGCGAGCTGTCGGAACGTTGTGGGTGGCACCCGGCCAAGACCTCGCGCATCCAGGACGGCAAGGTCGCGCCGTCAGAGGCGGACATCCGAGCATGGTGCGTCGCGTGCGGCGCCGAGGATCAGGTAGCCGACCTGATCGCCGCATCCCGCTCCGTCGAGTCCATGTACGTCGAGTGGAAACGGTTGAAGTCGGCAGGACTCCGGAATCTCCAGGAGTCCTATACCGCTCTGTACGAACAGACGCAGCTGTTCCGGTTCTACACGTCGGACGTGATCCCCGGGGTTCTCCAGACGTCCGCGTACGTGCGAGCGATCATGTCGAGGTCGGCCGGAACAAGCCACTCCGAGGAGGACATGGAACAAGCCATCGCAACGAAGATGGAGCGGGCCGGCATCATCCACCGGGGCATGCACCGGTTCCTGTTCCTCCTTGAGGAGTCGGTTCTGAGGTACCGACTCGGTGATGCCGAGACCATGGCCGGTCAGCTCGGCCACCTGCTCACCGTGATGTCCCTGCCCCGCGTCAGCCTGGGAGTGATCCCGTTCGCCGCCCGCCGGACCCTGTGGCCCGTGGAGTCCTTCCGGGTCTACGACGAATCCCGCGTGCAAGTCGAACTCGTCACGGCGGCAGTCAACGTGACCGCACCGAATGAGGTACGCCAGTACTTGGACACCTTCTCCGAGCTGCACGGCATGGCCCTGTACGGCGCCAAGGCACGGATGCTAATCGGTGACGCGATCGCCGCCCTGGAGTGACGTCGCGCAACTTCTCGCAATCTCGTTGGGTTTGCGGTTCCGGCAGCCCTAACGTCCTGATGGCAGGTCATCACCAGGGTGGCGCCGAGCCCATGACGGTCTCGACGCGCCCATAACCCCCGCCCCGACCGGCGGACCTGGACAGCTCGAACGGTCGGAGCGGGGTCCGCAACACCGAAGGTCCGGGCGCCTTCCGGCGACCGGTCCCCAGTGCGAGGAGGCATCAGTATGCGCTACATCCCGCCCGAGCGGCCGCCGCAGTTGCCGCCCGGCCCCGACTGCACCGCGACCGTCCCCGCCGAGTAGGAGGAGTCAGCCATGCGCATCGAGATCATCGTGTCCAAGCACAAGGGCAACGAGAAGCCCCCGCCGAAGCACGCGGGCAAGCCCGCCCCGGAGCCGACCCCGCCGTCCCAGTAGAGCGACACCCGACACACCGGCAGGCCCCCGCTCGCATGCGAGGGGCCTGCCCTCCGCTTCCGAGGGAGAGCACCGATGGCCGATCGCCTCGTCATCTCGTACGCGTCTCGCCACTTCGCCGACGTCGACTGGTCGGAGAAGGCGGACCGCTGGCGAGCCAGCTTCTACGAGAACGGCGGCAAGGTCTTCGGCACCGCCGACATCACCCGCGTCATCCCCGGCGTCACACCGAACCCTTCCGAAGCCCTGGGCCAGGACCCCGGCCTGCTCGACCGCATTCCGCGCGTGATCTTCACCGAGGACGGCGGACTCGCCCCGGTGGTCGCCGAGTTGCGCCCTTCGCTGCTGCTCCTGCTGGAGTCCGTCGAGGTGTCGGCCGAATGGCGGGGGAAGGGTGTCGGGATGCGCCTGGCTGTCGAGGCGCTGCGCCGGTTCGCCGTACCCGGCACACTCGCCGTCTGCTACCCGGCACCGATCCACGACCACGGGCCGGACGAGCCGTGTTCGTACGAGTCGGACGACCCGGAAGTCCGGCGACCGGACGAGGAGGCGATGGCGAAGCTCCGGAGGGCATGGGAGGGGCACGGCTTCGCTCCGCTCACCGAGGGCGTGTACGCCCTCCGGATGGAGCCGTAGCGCCCGCCAGGGGCGACGGATCCCATCCACCGCACTGCCGTGCGCCGTTGACGCCCGTCACGAGATCGAGAAGCCCATCTGGTTCACCACGGGTGTCATCGGCACGTACATCACCTGCGCGTAGCAGGTGGTCGAGTGTGCCGTCGAACCGGCCGGGCAGCCGACCTCCGACTGCCCGGCGACGATCACGCCACGGGCCTCCATGTCGCCGTTCGCGCCGGAGGGGTTGGCCAGCGCCGGGCCGCCGCTGTCGCCCTTGGCGCCGATCGCCCGACGGTCGCCGCCCTTGGACTCCGCGACGTCCACCGGCTTGATCTTCGTGCCCTCGTCGTTGGTCGTCTCGACGTCGACCTTCTTGACCTCGACGTCGCACTTCCAGCCCGACTGGGCGCCGCTGAGGCAGACGAGGTCGCCGACATTGTTGCGCCCGGCCCCGTAGGTGTGACGGGAGGAGCCGCTGCTGTCCGACCAGGCGCCGTCGTAGAACCGGCCGGCGCCGTTGCCGTTGATGGCGATCATGCCGACGTCCAGCCCGTCGCCGATCGCGTACAGGTCGCCGATGTAGCCGCCGGTGCCGTTGTAGTACCGGCCGTTGCCGCAGTGGGCGGCGGTCAGCAGCACCTTCGTCCGGTCCTTCCAGCCGCTGAACGCGGTGGAGCAGAAGGCGGCCTTACCGGTGTTGACCTCGGCGCCCGCGTAGTACGGCGCGCTGTCGGAGTGCCGGCTGCCGGACAGTGGGGTTGGGACGCCGTCGACGGTGGCCGTCACCGGCATTCCGGCGAGCTCGGCGGCCTTCCGGGCATAGGCCTGGTCGGTCGTGGCACCGCCGGTCAGCCGGGTCGCCTTCGTCGGTTCGTAGGTGATCGCGATGGCGGCACCGTCCTCCTGGGGGCCGATCGAGGTCCACTCCTCTGGGGCCACGGCGGCGGTGAACCGGTCGATGGCGGCTCGCATCTCCGTACGGGAGTAGGGGCTCCGGTGGATGTCGACGGTGTAGCCGGGGCCGGCGTTCGCGTCGAGGAGCGTCCGGACCTCGGCCGGGGCCTCGCCCTTCCAGTAGAGGTCGGCGTGCTGGTCGGAGGCGTCGATCACCGTCCCGGCGTAGCCGTCGGCCGCCGGGGCGCCGGACTCCACCCAGTCCTGCACCGGGTCCGTCATGCGGTGGAGCTTGGCTTGGGCCTGCGGGTCGCGGAGCACCGGCAGGCTGACGGAGCGGACGGGTTCTTCGTCCGGCGCGGCATCGGCGGCGACCAGGGCGGAGGCGGTCACGGCGGACAGGGCCAGGGACAGCACGAGACGGGAACGACGCATGGGCGGTCCTTCGAGGAGGCTGGCGGGCCAGCACCCAGCGTAGGGACCGGGCAGCGTTTCCCCTGACCAAAGGGCGCGTGCGGAAAGCTACGCGCCCCCGGTCGCCGATCAGCTCTCGGGGAAGTCACCGGCCTGGATACCGGAGAGGAAGGAGGACCAGGCGGAGGCCGGGAAGAGGAGGGCCGGGCCATGGGGGTCCTTGGAGTCACGCACGGGGACGAGGCCGGGGAATCCGGGGGCCACCTCGATGCAGTCGCCGCCGTCCGGGCCGCTGTAGCTGCTCTTGCGCCAAGCGGCGGCCACCTCAATGCAGTTGCCGCCGTTGTCGCCGCTGTAGCTGCTCTTGCGCCAGATCAACACGGCCAGCTCCTTGGAGTCCTACGCCGGGAAGTCGCCCTCACGGACGCCCGCCACGAAGGCTTCCCAGGCCGCCGCCGGAAAAACGAGGGCCGGGCCGTGCGGGTCCTTGGAGTCACGCACGGGGACGAGGCCGGGGAATCCGGGGGCCACCTCGATGCAGTTGCCGCCGTTGTTGCCGCTGTAGCTGCTCTTCCGCCAGGCGGCCGCGGCGAGCTCGTTGCTCTTCATCCCTGAACCCCTCCAGTGCCTCGGCCATCAACCGAAGCGAATCACTCTCCGACAGGCATTCGCCACGGAACCGATCGTAGCGACGCTGGTGCCTGGCCACGGTGGCGGAATCACCGCTCAGATGCCCTCGATCAAGGCTCTCCGAGTAGACCAGGCGCTGCCCATCCGGCAGCTCCAGCAACACCATAGCCGTGTTGATAAGTGTCTGCTGACTGGAGAAGGGGGCCACCTGAATGACAACGTTCCGAAGTTGGGCCACCCGCAGGAGATGCTCCATCTGGCATCTCATCACACCTGGTCCGCCCACGACTCGGCGAATGGCGCTCTCATCGAGAACGACCAGCAACAACGGACCGTCGGGCACGAGAAAGCGGCTCTGCCGGCTGAGCCGAGCCCGGGTCAGCTCCTCGATCTCCTCGGCATTGCCAGCTGCATCACCAGTAGCGAAGAGTGCACGTGCGTACTGCTGGCACTGCAACAGGCCATACATCGTGCCGTCCTGGTACGCCCGCACCCCGATGGCGATCGCCTCATGGTCCGCGTACTCCTGGAACCAGTCCGGGTGCTCAATCTCGGCGTCCCAATCCACCCGCCCAAACAGGCGCTTCAGCAGATCGCCAGTCCCGTACAGCCGATCGAGCTCGTCGACCTCCTCGATCGAAGGCTTCCGCTTTCCACTCTCGGTCCGCGAGATCACCGTCCGGTCGCAGTGCAGGAGCTTTCCCACGTCTTCCTGCCTGTAACTCGCGCCTTCACGAGCGTACTTGAGCTCCTCGCCGAACATGATGGCGGAACTCGCGGTCGTCCCCTGCTTGATCTTTCGCTGTGCCATGAGTGCCCCCAGTTGTGCGCCGCACGTCCCGCACGTCGATCTGGCCTCACGGTACCTCTGCAGCCCCGATGATTGACACCAGAACGCAATCATCTGCATGCACAGCGTGATTGCGCACCACCTCCGCGCTCCCCATTCCGCCCCCTCCAAGGTGCCCCCATGCCCGATTCCCGCCGCCCCCGCGCGTTCGCCGCCCGCCTCGACTCGTGCGTCGAATCCACCCCCCTCGCCCGGCACTTGCTCCGCGCGTACCTCGCCGCGCTCCCCAGCGGCGACCACTACCGCGACATCGCCGAACTCCTCCTCGGCGAACTCTTCGCCAATGCCGTCCAGCACTCCGCCGCCCCCGACGACCGTCTGGTCGAGGTCCGCTTCGCCCTCGTCGGCAACCGCCTCCGCCTCGAAGTCCACGACGCCGGGGCCGGGCGGCCCTCCGTCCGCTCCGCCGCCCCGGACGAGGAGCACGGCCGCGGCCTGTTCCTCGTCAACGAGCTCGCCGAGCGCTGGGGTTGCTGCCCCCGCGCGGGCGGCATCGGCAAGTTCGTCTGGGCTCTCATCGCGCCTTCCTTCTCCCCCGCCCTCGTCTGAAAGCGCGCCCCCTACCGGTCACCGTGTCCCCGGAGCCAGGCCTCGCGGGTGACCGCGTACTCCACATCACCGTGCTCAGCGCCCTCGATCGGCTCGTCCCAGTCCTCGAAGAAGGTGCGGACCAAGGACAGACCGGCCTTCTCCATCACCCGCCTCGAAGCCGTGTTGACCGTCATCGTGGTGGCCACGATCCGGTCCACCGCCAGCTCGGTGAACGCGTGGCGCACCAGTGCCCGTGCGCCCTCGGTGGCATAGCCCAGGCCCCAGACGGACGGCAGCAGCCGATACCCCAGCTCCGTCCCACCGTTCAGGCCGACGCTGTACGCGGGCCGGAGCTCGAACCAGCCCAGGAACGCCCCGGTCGACTTCTCCACCGCCGCGAAGCAGCCCTGACCGCTCGGAAGTTCGGCGTACTCGTCGAGGATGCGCGGGAGTTGCCGCTGCTCGACGTCGGCCCGGGGCACCGGGCGGCCGTCGTCGATGTACCGCATCACCTCGGGGTGGCCGTGCAGGGCGGCCAGGGCGTCGACGTCCGCCCCGGTGAAGCGGCGGAGCGTCATCCGCCGGGTTTCCAGGTAGATGTCCATGTCGGCGATTCGAGCAGCCCGTCCGGCGTGCGGCAACGGATTTCCGCTCGCCGCCACCACGCGAGCGCAGGAAGTCGGCCCCGCCGACTTCCTGCGCAACACCTCAGCCGTCCGCCCGCCCTCAGCCGCGCACGTGCAGCCCGAAACCCGTGCGGCCCGAGGGCTCCAGCCCCTCCTTCAGGTGCAGCGAGGGGATCTCGTAGTCGCCGAAGTTCTGCCGCCGGAAGGCGATCGGCTCGGTCGTCTCCAGGGTGAGCAGGCGCTGCTTCCAGGCCTCGGCGGCGGCCGCGTACTCCTCCTCGGTCATCCGGTCGGTGCGGTGCAGCACGAACGGGGGCAGCACCTCGATGCCCGGGTAGTAGAGGACGCCGTGCTGGAACGGGAACAGCAGGTCGTCGATGGGGCCGCTGATCCCGCGGGCGGCGTAGTGCGAGGCCGGGCCGCCGGTGGTCACCGAGACCAGGGCCCGGCGGCCGGCGAGGGTGCCTTCGCCGTAGCGCTCGCCGTACTTGGTGTCGCTGTGCTCGCCGACGCCGTACGCGAAGTGGAAGGTGAACACCCGGTCCACCCAGCCCTTGAGGATCGCGGGCATCGAGTACCACCACAGCGGGAACTGGAAGATGACCGTGTCGGCCCAGAGCAGCTTCTCCTGCTCGGCCCGGACGTCCGGGGTGAGCGTCCCGGTGTCGAAGGCCCGGCCCGAGTCCCGGGCCACGTTCAGCCGACTGGAGGCCGCGGGGCCGAAGTCCTCGGCGTCCACCACCGCCTTCCAGTTCATCGCGTACAGGTCGCTCACCCGCACCTCGTGCCCGGCGCCCTCCAGGGTGGAGACCGCGAGGTCCTTCAACGAGCCGTTCAGCGACTTCGGCTCCGGGTGGGCGTGGACGATCAGCGTCTTCACGGGGAACTCCTTCGGATCGATTGCCTTCGATCCTGGCCGCCGCCACGCCGGACTTTCAGGGGCGCCGCCTCCGTCGGACCGGACTTCCTGGTATCGGCAGGACCACCCTCACCGGGAGCGGCCGCAGCCATACTTGGGGGCATGGACGATCTCGCGGGCTTCCTGCGGACCCGGCGCGCCCGGGTCGACCCGGCCGTCGTCGGCATCCCCACCGACAGCCGCCGCCGGGTCGAGGGACTGCGCCGCGAGGAGGTCGCGCACCTGTCCGGCGTCAGCGTCGACTACTACGTGCGCCTGGAACAGGGCCGCGCGACCCAGCCGTCCGAGCAGGTCCTCGACGCGCTCGCCCGGGTCCTCGACCTCGACGAGACCGAACGCGGGCACCTCCACCGCCTCGCCCGGCAGCGCCGCCGCACCAGGACCCCGGGTGGCCGGCTCCGGCCGGAGCTGCTGCGCGTCCTCGATCTGGTCGCCGACGCACCCGCGCTGATCATGAACCACCGGATGGACGTGCTCGCGGGCAACCGCCTCGCCGGGCTCCTCCTCGGCCGCCCGCCGGCGGACCTGAACACCGCCCGGCACATCTTCCTGGAGGAGGCCGAGCGCGGCCTCTACGCGGACTGGGAGAACTGCACCCTCGACGTGGTCGGGCACCTGCGGCTGGCCGCCGGCCGCTACCCCGACGACCCCCGACTGGCCTCGCTCATCGGCGAGTTGGCGATGGGCAGCGAACGCTTCCGCCGGCTCTGGGCCCGCGCGGACGTGCGCGCCCGCACCCACGGACGCAAGGCGTACCGGCACCCCCTGGTCGGACTGCTGGAACTGCACCAGGAGAACTTCGCGCTGCCGGGCGAACCCGGCGTCGAGCTCCTGGTGATGTCCGCCCCTCCCGGCAGCCCCGCCGAGGACGGACTGCGCCTGCTGGCCCGCCTGGGCACGGACACCGGCGCCGGGGATCCCGTGTTCCCCCTCCCCAGGGCGCCGGCGATCCCGCCGCCCGCATGAGGTCGACAAGTCGCCCTCCACAGCGGGGCTTTGAGACCTCTGTCGGTGGCCGCCGCTAAGCTGGTCGGATGTTCACAGTGCACCGCGCCGGCCAGCAGGACGGGGACGCCCTGGGCGAGATCCACGCCGCGGCCTGGGCGGCGGCCTACGCACCCTTCTTCGATCCGGAGTTCGCCGCAGGTGCCGTCCGGAGCAGACGGACCCGATGGCACGCGAGGACCGCACAGGGGGCCTGGACGATCCTGCTGGCCGAGCACGACGGCCGCCCGCTGGCGCTGTCCGCCTTCGGCCCGTCCCCGACCCGGCCGGGCTCCGCCGAGCTCACCACCTTCTACAGCCACCCCGACAGCTGGGGCAGCGGCATCGCCCCGGCGCTGATGACCGAGACCTTGCGGCACATGCGCGACGACGGGTACGCCCGGGTGCACCTCTGGACGCTGCGCGACACCCCGCAGTCCCGCCGCTTCTACACCAAGTGCGGCTTCACCGAGTCCGGCGCCACCCGCCCCCACGACTTCGGCGACGGGAACCCCCTCGACCAGGTCGAGTACGAGCGCAGCTGTTGACCCCCGCGCCCAGGCCGCCGGACAGGCCCTAACCCCAATGCCAGTGACTTTGGAGTGCTTGTCTCGTTGGTTGTGGTGTGGCGAGGGTGGGGCAGGTCAAGTCGCCTACGGGTGAGCGGTTGTCGGACCG
>NZ_JBEOSV010000025.1:0-77970 GCF_040303245.1 Kitasatospora sp. NPDC096077
CCCGCGGGCCCGCCGCCCCCGGCCCCCCCGCCCCCCCCGCCCCGCCCCCCCGCCCCCCCCCGCCCCCCGCCCCCCCCGCCCCGCCCCCCCCCCCCCGCGGGGGGCCGGCCGGCCCCCCCGCCGGTGCCCTCCGGCTACGGCCGACCGAAGTGGGTCGGGTAGTAGCCCGAGTTGAGGGTCGATATCCGGACGGTCTTGCCCGGCCGGGGCGCCTCCACGAACTGGCCGCCGCCCAGGTAGATCCCCACGTGGTGGATCCCCGAGGCCCGGCCGCTGTCCGACCAGAACACCAGGTCACCGCGGCGCAGCTGCCCCGCGCTGATCGGCGTGGTCGCCGCGTACTGGTCGTCGGCCACCCGCGGCAGGCTTATCCCGCTGCGCCGGTAGGCCTGCTGGACCAGCCCGGAGCAGTCGTAGCCGGACGGCCCGTTGCCGCCCCAGACGTACGGCTTGCCCAGCTGGGCGAGCGCGTAGTCGACGGCCGACTCGGTGTTCCCGGTGGACGACTGCCCGCCGGAGGACGGCCGGGACGGCTGCTCCGAAGCACCGGAACCGCCGGAACCGCCGGACTGCCCGGTGCGGCTGACGTAGACGTCGTAGTGGCTGGTCCAACGCCACTCACCGGCGCCGTTCTTGAACCAGTACTTCGACCCGTCCCAGCCCTGGCGCAGGCCCCAGGAGGAGGCCGAGCCGTTCGAGACGGCCTGGCCGCCCGAACCGCCGGAACCGCCGGACTGCCCGGTGCGACTGGCGTAGACGTCGTAGTGGCTGGTCCAACGCCACTCACCGGCGCCGTTCTTGAACCAGTACTTCGACCCGTCCCAGCCCTGCTTGCCGGCCGCGGCGTGCGCGGAACCGGCCCCCGCCGTCAGGCCGACCACGCCGGCGCCCGCCAGCACGGTGGTGGCCAGGCAGGTACTTCGCACGGCCCGGTGTATTCGGCCGCCACCGCCCGGCTCGGCGGCGCTGGCGGTGCGCGGCCGGGCGGCGCAGTTCGGGCAGCCGCAACCCGTGATCGCGGGGATGCTGCCGAGACGCTCCTCGAAGCCGATCAGTCCGGAGTCGGCGTCGGGGCCGAGACCGGGTTCGGCGTATGCGCCGGTGGCTATCCTCATGCGGGTCGTCCTTCCTTCCGCCCGGCACGGGCGGCCGGGGGCGGTACCGAGGCGGCCACTCCGGCCGGGGCGACGAAGGCGACCAGCAGCTGTTCCATCAGCGCACTGCGGGCGGCCTCGTCCAGCTCGTGGGCGGTCGCGCGTTCCAGGCGGCGGACGGCCAGCGCCGCCGCCTCCACCGCGTCGTCGACCAGCACGGTCCGCAGACCGGCGTCCAGATCGGCCAGTCGACGGCGGCGCATCGACTCGGCGACCTCGGGCGCGTAGTCCAGCGCCAGCGGCTGCACCGAGTAGACCTCCAGGCCCGCCGGGGCGGCCTCGGCGGCCAGCGCCCGGGTCAGCTCGTCGGCGAACCACTGCCCGTCGCGCAGCGCCGGACCGGGCGCCGCGTTGCTGTCGCAGGGCAGGGTGGAGGCGGTGCGGGTGAGCACCGCCTGGACCTGCTCGCGCAGGTAGCTCTCGTGGTCCTCGATCGCCAGCAGCGCCCGCGCGGTGTCCTTGACCCGCCAGACGATCAGCAGCCGGACCACGATCGGGGTGCCGGTGCGGTCGACCACCTTGACCGGCTCGCTGCGCCAGTGCCGCAGCCGCACGTCGACCCGGCGGCGGCGCAGCAGCGGGTTGACCCAGAGCAGCCCGGTCCTGCGCACCGTGCCCCGGTAGCGGCCCCACCGGGTCAGCACCCGGGTCTCGCCGCCCGCGTTGGCCAGCAGTCCGGCCAGCGCGAACACCATCAGCAGCCCGGCCGCGCCGACCCCGGCGATCGCCAGGACGTCCACCTCGGCCCGGCCGCTGTCCTGCGCGGCGGGGCTGCGCAGTTCGGGCAGCGCGTCCCAGCGCGGGACGACGCCGGTGCGCAGCAGCAGGTATCCGACGGCGGCCAGGCCGAGCAGCACCACCAGCAGGGCGACCCAGCCGGGCAGGGCGGTGGCGGTGTGCTCCCGCAGCGCCTGGTCCGCGCGCGGGGGGCGGCGGGAGGTGGCGGCGGCCGGGGCACCGGCCTGGACGACGGCGCCGGGGAGCTCGACGGTCTCCGGGGCGGCCGTCTCCAGCGGGTCCCGCAGGTCGGCGGGGCCCGCCGGGGACGGGGCGGGGAGGACGGCCATCGGGGCGGTCGCCGGGCCGCTGTCGGCCGCGGCGACCGGGCCGAGCGGCTTGGCGGCCTTGACGGTGGAGACCTTGGCCAGCGGGCTGGCACCGGTGGCGGAACGTTCCGGCACGGCCGGCGGGAACGACTTGGGCAGGTTGTCGGGTCGCTGCGAAGAATCGCGGGTGACGTCCATGCACGGATCCTCTGGGTCTGGTGTGTCGCGCAACGGGCGGCCCGGATCTGACGGGCAGTGCCAGAGTCAGGCTAAGTTCATACGTCATCAAATGCGACATTTGAGCCGAGGTGTGTCGACATTTGCTGACGAATCGTCCAAAGCTGACCTGACGCGCAGGCACATCGATGGCGGGTCGGGACGGTTCGGCGCAGGTCAGCGCCGTCGGGCACCGGATCCACGGGCGAACACCCGACGGGTGATCAGCCCGATTCCGGAGAGCACCAGCAGCAGCCCGGCGAGCAGGCCGTGCCAACGGGCCTCCCGGGACCGCCCCACCGCCGCCCCCTCGATCGGGGGCGCGGGCAGCGGTCGGGCGGCGGCACCGCCCACCCGGGATCCGCCCTGGTCGGAGGCCGACAGCGGCTCCGCGACGACGGCCGACGAAGGCTCGGCCGACGACGGCCCGACCGCCGCGGATTCGGCCGCCCGGGCCGGACGGCCACCGGGCGACGCCGGGGCCGCGCTCGGCGAACCGGCGGGGACCGCGGTGGCACCGGTGGTCGAAGCGGCGCCCGGGGACGACGCGGCGGCGCTGCGGGACGGCGGGGCGGAGGCGGCCGACCCGGCCAGGGCGGTCGGGCGGGCCGAGGCGGACGGAACGGCGGGGGAGGTCGGAGCGGAAGGGGTCGCGGGGACGAACGGAACCGGCTGCGCCGGGCTCCCGACCACCGGCGGGACGAAGATCGGCAACAGCCCCGGCGGGACCGGCCGCAGCTCCGGTGCCTCGGCCGGGCCCGTCGGCCCGACGGCCGTGGGCGAGGCCGACGGGGACGCCGCCGGAGCGGAGGGACTCGGCGAGGGCGAGGGCGAGGAAGCGGAGGAGGACGGGGGTGAGGACGGGGGCGAGGGCGCCGCCGACGCCCCGGCCGAAGCGCTCGCGCTCGGCGCGACGGACGCCGAGGAGGCGGACGACGGGGAAGCGGACGACGGGGAAGCGGCCACCGACGGGACCGGACTGCTCGGACCGGAGCCCGGGGCGACGGCGGAGGCCGACACCGAGGCCGGAGCCGCCGGGTGCGGAGCCGCCGCGGCCGCCACCCGCACCTGCACCGGGTCCGCCGAAGTCCCGTTCCCCGCCCGGTCGGTCGCCGTGACGGTCAGCCACTGCACGCCGTCCGCCAGATCCCGGTTGGCGGTGCAGGTCCAGCTCCCGTCCAGCGCCACGGAGGCCCCGCAGAGCACCGTGCGGTCCCCGGAGTCCACCGTCGGGGCAGCCGTGACCAGCACGTCCGTGCCCGGTTCGGCCCGACCGCCGAGCTTCGGCCGACTGACCCGGAGCAGCTCGCCCGGGGCCGGGGAGGTGAGCACCGGCTTGTCCGGCGGCACGGTGTCGACGACCAGCGCGACCGGCTGCCCGGCCGTCCGGTTCCCGGCCGCGTCGACCGCGACCGGGGTGAGCCGGTGGCTGCCGTCCGCCAGGTTCTCGACCGGCAGGCAGGACCACCCGCCGTCCTTCCGGACCGCGCTGCTGCACAGCTCGGAGGAGCTGGACTGGTCGGTGACCGAGACGGTGCTGCCGCTCTCCCCGGTGCCGGTGAGCTGCAGCCCCGGGTCGTTGGTGTAGGCGGGGAGGGTGAGCACGGGCGCGGCCGGCGGGGCGGTCTTCACCGTCACCCTGACCGGCTCCCCGCGCAGCACCACCCCGCCGCCGGTGGTCTCCACCGGGGTGAGACCGTGCGCCCCGGCGGCGAGCGGGCCGTCGGGACGGCAGGACCAGTCGCCGCCGCGCCCGACCCGGGCCCTGCAGAGCGCGCCGTCGCCCTCCCGGATCTCCATCGAGGCGCCGGCGACCGCACCCTCGCCGCGGATCCACGGACGGGCGTCGGCGAGCACCGTGCCGTCGACCGGCTCGGCGATCTCGGGCCGCGCGGCGCCGACGGTCAGTCTGATCCGCTGGTCGCTGACCTGCCCCGAGTCGGCGAAACCGCCGGAGGGGACGAGCTGGCTGGTGTCCCGGCCGATCCGCAGCCGGAGCCAGGTGTCGCCGGCGGCGGCGTCCGCCGGGACGGTCCACTCCAGGGTCGCGGTGTCCGCTCCGGGCGGGATCTCGGTCTGCACCCGGTCGGCCGGGTCGAACCGGCCGCTGTGGCCGAAGTCGATCCAGCCCGCCAGGGTGGCGGGCTGCCCGCCCGCCGCGACCGGGACGGTGACCCGGTAGGAGCGGCCGATGGCGGCCTCGTCGGGGAAGCCGATCGACGGGTCGGCGCCCTGGTACTCACCGCGGCCGGGCTGGAGCTTGGGCGGCGGTGACGGGCTGGCGGCCGTGCTCGCGAAGGGGTTGCCGCGCCGGACCGCGCCGTGGTCGAGCTCGACCAGCGGCTCGTCGCCCGCGCCTCCCCCGACGCCGGCGGGCCGGCTCCGGTCCCGCCGGGACGGGGTGGTGGCGTCGGCGCCCAGGAAGAGGTCGGAGACCACGTGCGAGGCGTTGCCGTAGCCCTGCGGAGCGGTGCCGAGCTCCTCGTCCACGGTGACGGTGCAGGCCTGGCGCAGGACGGGCGCGGGGGTGGTGCTGCCGGCCCGGGCGGTGGAGCGCTGCTCGACCCGGAACTCCGCGGTGCGGACCGTCCCGGTGAGCTCCAGGGTGCCCTCGGCCGCGGCCCCCGGGGCGCCGTCGGAGCCGCCGTCGCCGCCCGCGGGGGCGAGGGAGGTGGCGTCGACCGTCCAGCCGGGCCAGTCGGTGCGTCCGACCAGGGCGGGGGCGGCGGGCGAGCCGCCGGTGAGGGTCAGTCGGGCCGCGGTGCTGGTGGTGCCGGATTTCCCGGTGGCGACCGCGGCCAGCCCGCTGAGGTGCAGTCGGGGATTGCGGACCGGCCGGGAGAAACTCAGCCGGAGCGTTCCGACGGTGCGCCAGGAACCGTCCGTCTGCGGACGGTCGGGGGTGAGGGTGAAGGTCTGGGCGGCGTCCCCGGGACGCTTTCCGTCCGCGTACAGCGCGGTGGAGCGCCCCCCTCCGGAACGGTCGGCCAGTCGGCCCGCCTCGGCGGCGAGGGCGTTGCCGGGTTCGGCCGTGGCGTCGAACTGGACGGAGAGCCCGGACGGCAGCACCGCCCGGCGCTCGCCCGACCAGGCGTCAGGGGACTGCCGGGCCACCGAGAGCGGGGCGTTCCAACCGGCCAGCGCCCCGGCCGCGAGGACGGCCAGGACGACGGCTGTGCGGGGAAACCGTCGGCTCATCCGGCTCTCCTTCACGGTCGGCTGCCGGGGTGGCGGGCCGCCTGGGCACACGATCGGACAAAACGGAATCACGGCCCCAGACCGGTCATACTGCGACACCTGCGCTTTTGGCCGCGTCCCACCCGATTGGCGGTCATCCGGGCGGCAGGACGGGATGTACCCGAATCGGCTGCATTTCATCCATTAGGCGGTAATGGATCCAGCCCGAACGGCCGAACCCACCCGAATGGCCGAGAGGGGGGAATTCCGGCTGATTCGACGGACACCAGTGTCCGGTACCTGACCATTCATCGGGGAAGCCTGTTCGAATTACCCACCCGCTCAGTAGAGTCGGGCCCCGTGACCCTGGACCCCGTACTCGTCAAGCGCAGCTTCGCCGCCGTGGCGCCCCACGGCCCGGTCGTCGCCGAATACTTCTACCGGCATCTGTTCGAGCACGATCCCGCTCTCCGCGGCCTCTTCGCCGAGCACCTGGACGAGCAGCAGGACCGGTTGTTCGCCGCCCTCGGCGCGCTGGTCACCCACCTGGAGGACACCGACACCGTGCTCGGGCTGCTCCGCGACCTCGGCACCCGGCACGCCGCCCACGGCGCGCTGGTGGAGCACTTCCCCGCCGTCGGCGCGAGCCTGCTGGCCACCCTGGCCCACTACGCCGGCGACGAGTGGACCCCGGAGACCGAGGCCGCCTGGACCGCCGTCTACGCGGTGGTCAGCGACACCATGGGCGCGGCACTCACCGAAGCCCGGTCGGCCTAGCCGGGGGCGGTGCGGTGGCCTTCGACCCCGCGGTCGTCCGCGCCAGCTTCGCCGTCGTCGAGCGCCGGGCCGACCATCTGACCACCTTCTTCTACGCCCACCTCTTCAACCACAACCCGGGGCTGCGCCCGCTCTTCCCCGCCCGGATGCACGAGCAGCGGGACCGGCTGTTCGCCGCGCTCACCCGGATCGTGCTGCGGCTGGACGAGCCCGAGCGGCTCGTCGAGTACCTGCGGGCGCTCGGCCGCGACCACCGCAAGTTCCAGGTCGCGCCCGAGCACTACCCGGCCGTCGGGGCCAGCCTGATCGCCGCGCTGCGGCAGTGCTCCGGCCACTCCTGGACGCCGGAGACCGAGCGGGCCTGGACCGAGGCGTACGCCATGATCGCCCGGATCATGACCGGGGCCGCCGACGACCCCCTGGACGACCACCCGGCCTGGTGGGAGGCCGAGGTGGCCGGCCGCCGCCGGGCCGCGCCCGACCTGGTGGTGCTCACCCTGGCCCCGACCCGCCCGTACCCCTTCACCGCCGGCCAGTACCTCACCCTCACCAGCCCGCGGACGCCCCGGGTCTGGCGGCCGTACTCGCTCGCCAACGCGCCGCGCCCGGACGGCAGCCTGGAACTGCACGTGCGGCGGGTGCCCGGCGGACTGCTGAGCCCCGTCCTGGTGGAGGACGTGATGCCCGGCGAGCTGCTGCGGCTCGGGCCGCCGCTCGGCGAGGCCGTGCTCGCCCCCGCCTCGGACCGGCCGCTGCTGCTGGTCGCCGCGGGCAGCGGCTGGGGACAGGCCAAGGCCCTGCTGGAGCAGCTCACCGCCGAGCAACCGGAACGGGAGGCCACCGTCCTGCTGGCGGCCCGCTCGGCCGCCGGGCAGTACGACCTGGACACGGTGCGGCGACTGCTCACCCGCAACCCCCGGCTGCGGGTGCTGACCGCCACCCCCGACCGCTCCGCGGGCCCGGACGGGAGCACCGCGCTGCTGCGGCGGACCCTGCTCGGGCACGGCGACTTCCGCGGCTGGGAGGTCCACCTCTCCGGCCCGCCGGGGCTGGTCGGCGAGCTCACGGAACTGCTGCTCACCCTGGGCGCCGCCGCCGGGCTGGTCCGGCACGACCCGGTGCCGGCGACCTTCAACCGGAACCGCCCGCTGACCAGCTCGGACTGGTTCCTGGACCGCCGGGACGTGCCGTGGATCAACCGGACCGACCTGGGGTGACCGACGACACGGCGGTGGCGGACGGCGGAAAACGGAGAAGCCCCCGGCCGGTGGCCGAGGGCTTCTCGCTGGTGCGCTCAGCAGGATTCGAACCTGCAACCTCTTGATCCGTAGTCAAGTGCTCTATCCGTTGAGCTATGAGCGCAAGGAACGGGCGGACCCGATCTTGCGAAGGTTGGTGCGCTCAGCAGGATTCGAACCTGCAACCTCTTGATCCGTAGTCAAGTGCTCTATCCGTTGAGCTATGAGCGCTCGCCCCGGTGAACCGTGCCGCCGGGGCGTTGCGGGGACAACATTACATGACCTGCGACGTGGGGCGAAATCGATTGATCCGACCACCGCCGACCCCCCTGCGGACCCCCCGCCGGGCAGGCCGGCGATCACGCCCCGGACATGCGAAGAGCCCCGCCGACGAGATCGTCGGCGGGGCTCCCGGTACTGCGGAGGCTGAGGGATTTGAACCCTCGATCAGGAATAACCCCGAAACCGCATTAGCAGTGCGGCGCCATAGACCGGACTAGGCGAAGCCTCCCCACATGGACCACATCCGCGTGAGCGGACCCGTTCCGTGTGTCAGTGATGATGCCACAACCGTGGGGCCCGGCACCAACCACCGCCAACGTTACTAGGCGGGTCGTCCCCGCCGCAAAGAAGAATGAGATACTGCCGACTCCGGAGGAGCTGCCCTGAGCCGAGGAGACCTGTCGACGTGAGCAGCAGGCCGATCCGAGGCGCTGCTCGCCTCGACGCCATACTCGACGCCCTGCCCGAGGCGCTGTTGCTGGTGAACAGCAACGGCACGGTGGTGGACGCCAACAGCGCGGCGGTGCAGGCGCTGCAGGCGCCGGGCACCTCGCTGGTCGGCATGGGCGTGCTCGGCCTGCTGCCCGAGTTCGACCCCAGCCGGATCCCCGGCTCGATGCGCCCGGCCACCCGCGACGGCGACGACCTGGACCGTCCGGTCCGGATGACCGCCCACCGCACCGACGGCACGACCTTCCCGGTCGAGGTGTCCGGCAACGACTTCGCCACCGAGGGCGGCGACGGCTACGGGCGCTCCCCGTACGACTCGTACCGCGAGGGCCCGCGCGCCTCCTCGTCCTCCGACCTGCTCCTGCTGCTGGTCCGCGACCTCACCAGCCGGCTCGGCGTCGAGGCCGAACTGCGCCGCCAGCACAAGCAGACCGAGATGATCCTGCGGGCCGCCGCCGAGGGCGTGCTCGGGGTGGACCTCGAAGGCCGCTGCGTGCTGGTCAACCCGGCCGCCGCGCACATCCTGGAGTACCGGGCGAGCGAGCTCGGCGGGCGCGAGCTGCACCCGCTGATCCAGCACTCCCGGGCCGACGGCACCCCGCTGGCGCTGGAGGAGTCCGCACTGCTGGACACCCTGACCTCCGGACGCAAGCACCGGGTGCGCGGGACCGTGCTGTGGCGCAAGGACGGCCGCCCGGTCACCGTCGACCTCACCACCGCCCCGGTCCGGGACGGCGACCAACTGGTCGGCGCGGTGATGACCTTCACCGACCGCAGCCGCGAACTCGCCCTGGTCGCCCGCAACGAGCACCTCGTCGCCGTGCTGGAGAGCGAGCTCGGCGGCGCGCTGAGCGCGCTGAACCAGCGACTGGACACCCTCGCCGCCGACCCGGCCGGGCAGCTCTGGCCGGAGGCCAACTGGACCCTGCGCCGGCTCGCCGACGAATGTCGCCGGTTCGGCAAGCTGATCGACGGCGTGCTCGAACACCAGCGCTCCGAGGCCGGCGAGGGCGCAGCGGCCGAAGCCAAGGACGGCAAGGACAGCAAGGACGCCAAGGGCAGCAAGGACGGCAAGGACGGCCGCAAGGCCGCCCAGCGGGTGCCGGTCGGCCTGGACAAGGTGGTCCGCCGGGCCGTCGAGGAGGCCGGCGAGCTGGTCGGCCCCGGCCGGGTGCGCTTCTCGGTGCACGCCGCCGCGGTCGAGGTGATCGCCGACGAGCGGCGGCTCGCCCAGGCGCTGGCCCACCTGGTCGCCGACGTCAGCGGCACCGGCCTCGCCCTGGACGCCCCCGCGGCCCCCTCCCCCGGGCTGGCCGTCCCGGGGCTGTCCGTCCCCGGGCTGGGCGGCCAGCCCGCCCCGGCCGCGCCCGCCGAACCGCCGACCGTGGTGCTGGCCGCCGCCCAGCGCGGCGAGGTGGCCCGGGTCGAGATCCGCGGCCCCGGCGTCGGCGGCAGCCCCGTCCACCTGCCGATAGCCCGCGCGGTGGTCGAGCGCCACGGTGGCGTGCTCCAGCCGCACGAGCTGCCCGGCAAGGCCGGGACCACCTATGTGGTCGAGCTGCCGCTGGACCCGGCCGCCGCGAAGGCCGCCGCCGAGCGCGCCGCCGCCGAGGGCCGCTCCGACCGGCCCAAGGAGGGCGACAGCGCCGTCCTGCCCGAACTGCCCGGCATCCCGCAGCTGCCCAGCAGCGGTGACACCGACGGGGACACCGGGTCCACGGCCGCCGCCGCACCCGGCGCGGACGACGCCCGGCCCGGCCGCGAGGCCCCCGAACCGGAGCAGGCGCCCGCCGAGGAGCCCCCGGCCGAGCGCCGCGGCCGCCGCGGCCGGCCCGCCGCCGACCAGCAGGAATCGACCGGCCAGGCCCCCGGGGCCGCTGCCCCGGCCGCCACCGCCGCCCCCGCCGTCCCGGCCGACCAGTGGCCGAACGCCCCCGCCCGGGTCGAGCGGGCCGTCCCCGAGCAGTGGAACGGCACCGGCAACGACCCCGCGTACGGCCGTCGGGGCCCGGCCGCCCCCGAGGCGGCGCAGAGCGACCCGTGGGGCAAGGACGACGGCCGCTCCGGCCCCGCCTACGCCGTGCCCGTCGACGGTGGACGCCCGCAGCAGCACCGGCCCGGCGGCCGCGAGCCGCTCGCGCTCGGCCCCGCACCCACACCGGCGCCCGCGCCCGCTCCGGTCGCGGAGCCCACCGCCGGCGCCGCCGAGGACGGCGGCGAGGCCAAACCGCGCAGACGCCGGGCGCTGCCCTCCGCCGAGGACTCCTCGGGTGGCTTCGCGCTGCCCGGGGTGGGCGAGACCCCGGCGTACCCCGGCCTGGAACACGCGCTGCCCGCCGGTGGTCCGGCGCCCGCCCCGACCGAGCCCGCCACCGCGCCGACCGGCCGCCGCCGCCGACTCTCGGTACCGCCCGGGCCCGCGGCGGACACCCCGGCCGCCACCCCCGCCCCGCAGGCCGGTGGCGCCGCGCTGGAGCCCGCCCGGCCCGCGTTGCCCGCCGCCGCCTCCGCCGAGGAGCCGGACGGCCCGCGGCCGGTCGGCAGCGGCCTGGCCGAGCTCGCCCCGCCGCGACCGGTGGGCGCCCCGATCGGTGCCCCGGTGCCCGTCGTCCCGGCGCAGCCGCCGACGCCCGCCGCGCCACGGGCGCTGGCCGAACTGCCCGCCGCCGCGGCCGACCGCCCCGAGGCCGAGCCGCCGCAGAGCGGCTCCGGCGAGCTGGCCAACACCCGCCGGCTGCTGGTCTGGCCCGAGCCCGACCCGGCCACCGGTCGGGCCCTCCAGTCGCGCGGCTACCTCCCGGTGATCGTCCGCTCCCGCGAGGAGGTGGACGCCCAGGTGCCCGGCTTCCCGGCGGCGCTCTTCGTCGACCCGCTGACCAGCCCGATCACCCGCACCGCGCTGCAGTCGCTGCGCACCGCGGCGCTCAACAGCCGGATCCCGGTGCTGGTCACGGCCGGCCTCGGCCAGGCCACCCGGGACGCCGCGTACGGCGCCGACCCGGCCGTGCTGCTGCGCGCCCTGGCCCCGCGGGACGGCGAGCACCACGCCCCGCGGGTGCTGCTGGTCGAGGGCGACCCGGACATCGCCGCCGCCATGATCAGCAGCCTGGAGCGGCGCGGCATGCACGTCGAGCACGCGGTGGACGAGAACGACGCGGTCGCCCGGGCCAGCAGTGTGCAGCCCAACCTGGTGGTGATGGACCTGTTCCAGATCCGCCGCCGCCGGGTCGGCCTGCTGGACTGGCTGCGCGCCAACGACCGGCTGCACCGCACCCCGCTGGTGGTGTACACCTCGGTCGACCTCGACCCGCGCGAGCTGCCCCGGCTGCGCACCGGCGAGACGGTGCTCTTCCTGGCCGAGCGCTCGACCAGCGAGGACGTCCAGTCCCGGATCGTCGACCTGCTGGGGCGGATCGGCGCGATGGGCGAGGCGGGCGTCGCCGCCGCGGGCTGAGCACGACGGAGGGCCGGCCACCCCGATCGGGGCGGCCGGCCCTCGTGCCGTCCGCTGCTCCTCGCCTACTCCTTGCCGAGCACCGTGACGTCCAGCTCACCGGCCGCGTACTCGGCCCGGACCACCTTCTTGTCGAACTTGCCGACCGAGGTCTTCGGGACGGACTCGACGATCACCCAGCGCTCCGGCAGCTGCCAGGAGGCGATCCGCTCGGCCAGGTAGGCGCGCAGTTCGACCAGCCCGGCGGTCGCGCCCGGGCGCAGCACCACGGTGGCCAGCGGGCGCTCGCCCCATTTCTCGTCGGGCACCGCGACCACGGCGGCCTCGGCCACCTCGGGGTGGCCCATCAGGACGTTCTCCAGGTCGACCGAGGAGATCCACTCCCCGCCCGACTTGATGACGTCCTTGGCCCGGTCGGTGATGGTCAGGTAGCCGTCGGCGGTGATGGTGCCCACGTCGCCGGTGCGCAGCCAGCCGTCCTCGGAGAACTTGTCCTCCGGGCGGACCGGGTCCTGCCCGGCGCCGCCGTAGTAGGCCCCGGCGATCCACGGGCCGCGCACCTCCAGCTCGCCGGCGGCGACGCCGTCGTTCGGCATCCGCTCGCCGCCCGGGCCGATCAGCCGGGCCTCGACCGAGGCCGGGAAGATGCCCTGGGTGATCCGGTAGGGCCACTCCTCCTCGGGGGTGAGGCCGCCCGGCGGCTGGGCGAAGGTGCCGAGCGGGGAGGTCTCGGTCATGCCCCAGGCGTGCAGCACCCGGATGCCGTGGCGCTCCTCGTAGCCCTGCATCAGCGAGGGCGGGCAGGCGCTGCCGCCGATGACCACCATGCGCAGGCTGGAGGTGTCGTAGTCGCCGGCGTCCAGCTCGTCCAGCAGGCCGCTCCAGATGGTCGGGACGGCGGCGCTGACGGTGGGGCGGACGGCGGCGATCATCTCGGCCATCGGCTTGGGCTGGAGGAAACGATCCGGCATGAGCAGGTTGGCGCCGGACATGAAGGCGGCGTGCGGGATGCCCCAGGCGTTCACGTGGAACATCGGGACCACCGGCAGGGCGGTGTCGCGCGGGGTGAAGGCGAAGTTGTCACCGGTGTTGACCTGCATGCAGTGCAGGTAGATCGAACGGTGGCTGTAGAGCACGCCCTTGGGGTCGCCGGTGGTGCCGGAGGTGTAGCAGAGCACGGCGGCCCGGCGCTCGTCGAGGTCGCGCTCCCACGGGAAGCCGGTGGGCCGGCCCGCGATCAGCTCCTCGTAGTCGTGCACGCCGCCCGCGAAGCCGGCCAGCAGCGAACGGTCGCCGGGGCCGGCCACCACGATGTGCTTCAGGGTGGGCGCGAGCTGCGGCAGCACGGCGGCGAGCAGCGGCAGGACGCTGCCGTTGACGACGATCACGCGGTCGGCGGCGTGGTCGATGATGAAGGACAGCTGCTGGGCGGGCAGCCGCAGGTTGAGGGTGTGCAGCACGGCGCCCATGGCCGGGACGGCGAGGTACGCCTCCAGGTGGACGTCGTTGTTCCACAGCAGCGTCGCCACCCGGTCGTCCCCGGTCACGCCGAGCTCGTCGCGCAGGGCGTGGGCGAGCTGCGCGGCGCGGGCGCCCACCTCGGCGTAGGTCCGGACGACGGGACCGGTGGCGTCCCAGGTGGTGACGGTCGAGCGGGCGTGCACCGTGGAGCCGTGCTCCAGGATCCGGGTGACGGTGAGCGGTACGTCCTGCATCGTGCTGAACACGCGGGTCCTCCTCGACCTGGCGGCACTGGTCACGCCCGCGGCGCGGCTACCGGACGGTAATGCCCGCGGACGTGCCCGATTGTGCCGTTCCGTCCCGCCCGCTGTCAGCAGGCCGAACCCGTTGCACGGATCACGGACCGGCCTCGGTTCGCCGACGGACGGTCGTTCGGCGGCCCGTCAGCCCGCGGTCGGGCCGTCGACCTGGTCGCGGTCGACGGTGAGGGTCTGGCCGGCGTAGCTCTCCTGGACGTTGCCGCGGTACTGGTGGACGCGCTGGTGGGAGCGCCAGAGGTCCGGGGTGAGCGGGCCGGAGCCGGCCGTGTCGGCGTGGTCGTCCCAGCGGGCGTACCAGACCGCGTCGGGGAGCGGGGAGCTGCCGGCCCGGGCGGCGGCGGCCAGGTCGGCGACGCCGGAGTCGAGGCTGGAGTAGAAGCCGGAGCGGTAGCCCGCCGCGTGCAGGGCCTGGGTCCAGCCGAGGGTGAAGTCGACCACCGCCTGGCCGCAGGCGGGGTCGTGCATCGGGTAGGACTCGATGTCCAGGTAGACCGGGCCGCCCTTGCCGAGCCCGAGCGTGCGCATCGCGTGCAGCGCCTCGTCGGCCTCCTCCCGGCCCTGCTCGGCGGCCCTGGCCGGGTCGATCCGCTTGGGCTTGCGGCTCGGGTCGGCGCACGGCGCCTGGAGTCCGACGTGCACCGGCAGGAAGCGCCAGCCGATCGCGCGGGCCTGGCGGATCCAGTCCGCGGTGAGCCGGGGCTGGGCGCAGCCGCGCTGGGAGCCGCTGACGTAGATCCCGACCGCGCCGTACGGGGAGGCGAGGCGCCAGGCCCGCAGGGCCTCGGCCGGGGGCGCGGTGCAGGCCTCGAAGGCGGGGCCGCTCCAGTTGTCGCGGAGCCGGGGCGGGCCGAACCGGTCCGGGAGGGTGACGGCGCGGATGCGCGGGACGGCGGCGGCGGTCGGCGCGGAGGCCTCGGCGCTCACGCCCGTCCCGTCGGTGGCCAGCAGGAGCACGAGGGAGGCGGCGAGGAGGGCCGCCGGGCGGAGATAGCGCACCCGGCCTTGATACTGACGGACCATCGGACGAACGCGGCAACCACGCCGCAGACCCCTCGCGAGTCCACCCTTTCGGGCGCACCCGTCCGCATCCGTCCACATTCTTGTAACGAGCTTGCCCCTTGGTCACTCCTTACGGCAAACTCGTCCGCATGCCCAGCTCCCATACCGGCGAAACCACCGCCCCCACCTCGGCCGCCGCGGTCGCCGAGGCCCTTGCCATGCCACCCGCCCCCAAGGGCGAGCCGGCCGGCGAGCGGGGTGGCTGGCGACGAGGTGGGGAGCCCGGCTCCGCGGCGCCCCCGGGACTGCACCCCGACCGGTCCACCGGCCGGTTCGGCAAGGTCCTGCGGCGCCCGGAGAGGATCCCGGCGCCGCTTCTGTGTGTGGTCGCGATGTTCCTGGTGCAGACCGGCATCGCGCTGTCCAAGCCGCTGTTCGGCCCGCTCGGGGTCAGCGGCACGACCTTCCTGCGACTGGGCTTCGCCGCGCTCATCCTGCTCGCCGTCACCCGGCCCCGGCTGCGCGGCAAGCGCCCGCGGGACCTCGCCGCGGCCGCCGCGCTCGGCGTGGCCTCGGCCTTCATGACCTTCCTGTTCGCCGGGGCGATCGACCGGCTGCCGATGGGCACCGCCGCGACCATCGAGTTCCTCGGCCCGCTCGCGGTCGCCCTGGTCTTCGCCCGGCGCGCCAGCCACCTGCTCTGGGCGCTGCTCGCGGCCGCCGGCGTCATCCTGCTGACCCTGCTCGGCGAGGGGGACGGCGGCGGCTCGCTCGACCCGGTCGGCCTGCTGTACGCCTTCGGCGCGGCCGGCTGCTACGCGGTGTACATCCTGTTCACCGACAAGGTCGGCGCCACCTTCCAGGGCTTCCAGGGCCTGGCGGTGTCGATGACGGTCGGGGCGCTGGCCCTCGCGCCGTTCGGGCTCGGCGAGGCCTGGGACGGGCTGACCGCGCCCGGCGCCTCGCCGCTGGTGCTGCTCGCCTCGGTCGCCGGGGTCGCGGTGCTGCTGCCGGTGCTCCCGTACGCACTGGAGATGACGGCGCTGCGGCGGATGCCGCAGCGGGTGTTCAGCGTGCTGGTCAGCCTGGAGCCGGCGGTCAGCGCGCTGGTCGGACTGGTGGTGCTCGGCCAGCTGCTGGGCGCGCCCCAGCTGGCCGGGATCGGCTGCGTGGTCGCGGCCAGCGTGGGGGCCACGCTGACCGGACGGCGCTGACCGTCCCGGCGCCCTGCGGGGGCCGCAGCACCTACGGGGGCTGCGGCCCTTACGGCTCTTACGGCTCCTACGGCCAGAGCAGGGTGCGCGACCACTCCGGGGTGCGCACCGGGCCGGTGCGGGTGTAGCGCAGCCGGACGTGCCGGCGCTGGGCGTCGCCCTGCCAGAACTCCACCTCGTGCGCCCACAGGGTGTAGACCGCGTGGCCGGGCGCGACCGCGTCCGGGGTCGCCTCCAGCCGGCGCCGGGCGACCGCCACCGCCTCGTCGTACTCGGCCAGCCCGCCCAGCTGCTCGCTCTGCCGGCCGACCAGCGCGCCGACCCGGGCGGCGGGCGAGCGGGTGGCGAACTCGGCGGCGGCGACCAGGTCGGCGGCCCGCTCGACGGTGCCGCGGACCCGCACCTGACGGCCCAGCTGCGGCCAGTAGACGGTCAGCGCGGCGGCCGGGTGCTGGGCCAGCTGACAGCCCTTGGGGCTGTCGGCGGCGGCGGAGAAGTTCCAGCCGGTGCCGGCCGCGTCCACGTCGCGCAGCACCAGCACCCGGGCGTCCGGCATGCCGTCGGCGTCGACCGTGGAGAGGGTGAAGGCCTGCGGGTCCAGCACCCCGGCGTCCAGCGCGGTGGCGAGCCAGTCCACGAACAGCGGTCCGGGCTCGGCCGGGGCGGCCTCGTGGTCGAAGGAGGGCAGCGGTCGGGCCATCGGCGGGCGGCCGAGCAGCAGTTCGGGGACCGACTTCGGCCCGGGCCGGCGCTCGTCCAGGGGCGCCGGGCCCGGCTGCGGCTGCGCTTCCGGTGCAGGCCTGGCCCCGTCCGGGCCGGTCAGGCCCTCGTCCTCCGCCGCCATCGCGCGCCTTCCTTCCGATTGCCGCGGTCGTCGCCCCGGCCGGGCCGTCCGTTCCGGGCCCAGGCGCGTGGAGCGCTGTCGGAGCGCAACCGTACCGCCGTGGACCGACGGCACCGGGCGCGGGCCCTCGCTGGACGGATCCGGGCCGCTCGCGCGGGTGGTGCACGCGCCGTACGGAGCCCGGGGCCGACCCGGCGCCCGCCCGGGGCCGGACGCACTCGTGGGCGGTGCCGATGGCGGCACCGCCCACGAGGCCGGCTTCACGGTGACCCATTCCGCTGGCCGGTTGAAGCGCTTGTCCGATCTCCCCGGTCCGTACCCGGACGGTCCTGCCGCCCGGCGACCGTTGCGAACCCCTCCGCGGATGTTCAGCCCACCCGCGTCCGACCACCTCCGGCGCCCCCGCCGGTGATGGTGCCGGGAGGGGTCAGCTGAAGATCGGGGCGAAGATGACGTTGATGTTCTTGTTGCCCTGGCCGGCCAGGATGTTGCCCGCGTTGTCCTTCGACGCGAGGGTGTTGCTCTGGTTCGAGGCGCCGGAGCCGGTGGCCGTCTGCTGGGTGGAGACGTAGTTGCCGTCGACCCCGCCGAACACGTTGCCGGAGCCGGTGTTGGACACCACGCCGGCGTTGGAACCGGCCGCGGCACCCGCGCCGGAGTCGGCGGCGGCGGCACCGGCGCCCGCCAGCAGCAGACCCGCCGCCAGCGGAGCGGCGAGCAGGAACCCGGTCACCCGACGGGTGTTGATGCGAGCCATCTGAGCCTCCAAGAAGCTGTTAATCGTGCATTGGTCGAGCATGGATGCGGGGGTTCGCCGGCCAGACGAACTCCTGCGGGCTGCGACGCCGGGAGACAGACTTCCGCAACAAATCGACAAAGCACTAGCTGGCGGAGCAGTTTTCGCCCGTTCGCGTGATATCCACCGAGGCCGCGCATAACGGGAGGCGATCCGGACAGTGCGTCGACACACTGCAGCTGACCTGGGATTTCGCCCGAACGGTGGCTATTTCACGGCCGCCGGGAAGCGGCGTGACGACGCCGGGACGAACCACCGGGCGCACCACCCCGGCGCAGGGCGTCATGGAACACGCCCCCGAAAAGTTCGACCACCCTTCCATGTCGACTTTTCAGCCATTCCCGGACCATCGGACAGTCATACCGAAAAGGCGGGCGCCATGGGGCGTTGAAATCCACTTCCTCTGGAAATCTGCTTGCTCTGAAAATCAGACCATCTTGCCCGGATTGAGGATTCCCAGCGGGTCGAAGACCGCCTTCACCTGCCGCTGCAGCTCCAGTCCGACCGGACCCAGCTCCCGGGCCAGCCAGTCCCGCTTGAGCAGCCCCACCCCGTGCTCCCCGGTGATCGTGCCGCCCAGCTCCAGCCCGAGCGCCATGATCTCGTCGAAGGACCGCTGGGCCCGGTCCGTCTGCTCCGGATCCGCCGCATCGAAGATCACGATCGGGTGGGTGTTGCCGTCCCCGGCGTGGCTGACCACCCCGATGGTCAGCCCGTGCCGCTCGGCGATCACCGCGACGCCGTCGAGCATGTCGGCCAGCCGGGACCGCGGCACCGCCACGTCGTCGATCATCGTGGTGCCCAGCCGATCCAGCGCGGGCAGCGCCGACCGCCGGGCCGCCAGCAGCAGATCGGACTCCGCCTGGTCCTCGGCCGGAACCACCTCGGTCGCCCCCGCCGCCCGGCACAGCTCCGCGACCCGCGCCAACTCGGCCACCCGGTCCGGCCCGTCGAAGGCCACCAGCAGCAGCGCCTGGGTCGACTCCGGCAGGCCCATCTGCCCCAGTTCGTTGACGGCCCGGACCGAGACCGCGTCCATCAGTTCCATCAGCGAAGGGGTCAGCCCGTGCTCCATCACCGCGCAGACCGCCGCACCGGCCGTGTCCGCGCTCGGGAACTCCGCCGCCAGCGCCAGCTGCGGAGCCGGCGCGGGCCGCAGCGACAGCACCGCCCGGACCACCACCCCGAGCGTCCCCTCCGAGCCGACCAGCAGCCGGGTCAGGTCGTACCCGGCGACCCCCTTGGCCGTCCGACGCCCGGTGGACAGCAGCCGCCCGTCCGCCAGCACCACGTCCAGCCCGAGCACGTACTCGCTGGTGACGCCGTACTTCACGCAGCAGAGCCCGCCCGCGCCGGTGCCGATGTTGCCGCCGATCGTGCAGGACTCCCAGCTGGACGGGTCCGGCGGGTAGTGCAGCCCCACCTCCTCGACCGCACGCGACAGTTCGGCGTTCACCACGCCCGGCTCGACCACCGCGACGCGATTCACCGGGTCGATCTCCAGGATCCGGTCCAGCTTCACCAGCGACAGCACGATGCAGCCGTCGATCGCGTTCGCCGCCCCCGACAACCCGGTCCGCGCCCCCTGCGGCACCACCGGCACCCGCAGCTCGGTGGCGGTGCGCAGCACGTGCTGCACCTGCTCGACGGTCTCCGGGAACACCACCACCGCGGGCACACCGGCGGCGCAGAAGCCCGCCATGTCATGGCTGTAGGCCGCGGTCACGTCCGGATCCACCACCACCGCGTCCGCCGGGAGGCCCTGCGCCAGCCGGTCCGTCAGATCACTCATCGCCGCCTCCACTCGCCGCCGCCCCGCCACCTCCGCACTCTGCCCGGAGGGCAGGGGGCGGGCAAGTGGGCCTCGGGGCGGAACGGTCGCCGCGGGGAGCGGGCGGCGCCCCGCCGCGGGGTCACGGTGGGACGCCGCCGAGGAGCTACCGCCGGGTGACCGGCTCCTGGAACTCGACGACCCAGCCGGACACGTCGTCCGGGCACTCCAGGTAGCGCTCGCGCGCGTACCCGGCCGTGCGGTAGCCGTTCTCCTCGATGAAGCGGGCCAGCGCCTGGAAGCTGCCGAGCGCGTCCTCCATCGAACCGCGGTGGACGATGGTCACCGCCTCCTCGATCGGCGCCAGGTCCACCACCTCGAAGTCGTCCCGGCCGCCGCGCACCGAGGGTGCGACCTGGACGGCGGCCACGACCACCACCGAGCCGTCCCGCTCCGGCGAGTCCTCGTACCGGGCGACGGACGGTCCGGCCTCCTCGATCCCGGCCTCCGCCAGCCGCCGGCACAGCTCGTCGAACAGCGGGCCGACCACCGGCGTGATGTCCTCGGGCGCGTAACTGGCCGCCACACCGGACAGTTGGGCCACCCGGACGGACGGCACGGGCTTCACCACGACATCGTGCTGGGACATGTTCCCCTCGCTCTCGATCGTTCGGAGCCTCGCCTCCACCCGGGCCAACCGCCGCTCGTCCGCGGCGATCGCCTCGGCGAGTTGGGCCCGCCGCAGCCGCAGCATCCCGCGCAGTTCGACGGCCTCCGGCCGCTCGTCCAGAACGGTCCGGACCTGCTGCAGCGTGAAGCCGAGCTCCTTGAGCGCGATCACCCGGTTCAGCCGGGCGAGTTGACCCGCCTCGTAGCAGCGGTACCCGGTGGCCGGGTCGACCCGGGCGGGCCTGAGCAGCCCGATCGCGTCGTAGTGGTGCAGCATCCGCACCGACACCCGGCCGTGGCCGGCGAAGTCTCCGATGTTCAACATGGTGCTCCCACTCCACTGCCTCCCACGGTGTCAGGGTCAACCCCGTCCGGGAACCGCCCCGGGAAACACCGAAGGCGGGTGCCGAGTGGTCTCGGCACCCGCCTTGAGCAGGTGGTTCTCCTACCAGCGGAGAGCGTGGGATTCGAACCCACGGTGACGGGTCACGCCACGACAGTTTTCAAGACTGTTCCCTTAGGCCGCTCGGGCAGCTCTCCAGGCGGAGGTCAGCCTAACGGGTCCGGCGGGCTTCGGTGCACACGATTGCGTGCACCCGGGGGTCACCCGCGGGTCACTGGTCGCCGTCCCGCTGGCCGAGCGTGACCTTGGTGTTCATGGTCTGGCCGTTGCGGGTGTACTCGACGTCGACGGTCTCGCCCGGCTTGTGCGTCCAGATCCGGCTGACCAGGGCCGGGCCGTTCTCGATCGGGGCACCGCCGAGCTTGGTGATGACGTCGCCCGGCTTGAGGCCGGCCTTGTCGGCCGCGCCGCCGGGGGTGACGGCCGGCTGGCCCTGGACGTCCTTGGTCTGGATCTGCGCGCCGTCGCCCTTGTAGTCGTCGTTGCGCAGCACGTCGAGCTTGGCGTAGACCGGCTTGCCGGTCTTGATCAGGGTGTCGGCGACCCACTTGGCCTGGTTGATCGGGATGGCGAAGCCCAGGCCGATGCTGCCGGCCCGGCCGTTGGCGGAGGCGTTGGACTGGATCGCCGAGTTGATGCCGATCACCGCGCCGCTGGAGTCCAGCAGCGGGCCGCCGGAGTTGCCGGGGTTGATCGAGGCGTCGGTCTGCAGGGCGTTCATGTACGACGCCTGCGAGCCGGTGTCGTCGCCGGAGGCCACCGGGCGGTCCTTGGCGCTGACGATGCCGCTGGTGACGGTGGACTCCAGGCCGTACGGGGCACCGATCGCCACGGTGGCGTCACCGACGTTGACCTTGTCGGAGTCGGCCAGCGGCAGCGGCGCCAGCTTGGCCTTCGGCGGGTTGTCGATCTTGACCACGGCGACGTCGTAGCCCTCGGCGTGGCCCAGCACCGAGGCGCTGTAGGAGGTGCCGTCGGCGAACTTGACGGTCAGTTTGCCGCCGCTGCCGGTCAGGGTCGGCGCGACCACGTGGTTGTTGGTGAGGATGTGGCCCTCGGTGTCGAAGACGAAGCCGGTGCCGGTGCCGGACTCGCCGTTGCCCTGCGCCTTGATGGTGACGACGCTGGGCAGCGCCTTCTGCGCGATGCTGGCGATCGAACCGGGGACGGGCTCGTTCTTCTGGGTGTTGCTGGCCTGGACGGTGGTGCTGCGGTGGTCGTCCGCCAGGCTGGGGCTGCCGGTGCGGTCGGTGGCGACCACGCCGATCGCACCGCCCGCGACACCGGCGACCAGGGCGACGGCGGCGAGCAGGGCCACCAGACCGCCGCGCTTCTTGCGCGGGCCGCCGGGGCCGGTCGGACCGCCGGGGTACTCGGCCGGGTAGCCGAGCGGGCCGCCGGGACCGCCGGGGTAGCCCGCGCCGCCGGAGCCGGCCTCGTGGCCGCCCCAGCCGCCGAGCGGCTGGCCGGCACCGAAGGGGTGGTGGGCGGGGCCGGCGGGCGCGCCGGGGGCCGGGGCGCCGTACGGCTCCTGCCCATGGGCGGCCGGGGCGCCGTAGCCGTCCTGGGCACCGGCGGCGGGAACGCCGTGGGCCGGGGTCGCGTACGGGTTGGTGCCCGGGACGCCCGGCGCCAGGGCGGGCGCGGCCGGGGCGGCCGGAGCCGCGACCGGGGCGGGCGCGACGGGCGGCGCGGGCGGCAGCACCGGCGGCGGGGCGTCGATGTAACCGGTGACCGGGTCGACGGCGGGCTCCTCGACGGCCGGGGCGGCCGGGGCCTCCGGCGCGGGGACCTTGGTGAAGGCCATCGTGGGCTGGTGCCCGCCCTCGGCCGGAGCGGCCTCGACCGCGACGGGCTCGGCCACGACGGGCTCGGCGGCCGGCTCGGGCACCCGGCTGAACGCCATGGTCGGCTGGTGACCACCGTCGACGACCGGCTCCGCGTCCGCCGTCGGCGCGGCCACCGGCTCGGCGGCGACGGGCTCGGCGACGACGGGCTCCGCAGCCGGCTCCGGGACCCGGCTGAACGCCATGGTCGGCTTGTGACCGCCCTGAGCGGTGCCCTCGGACGCGGCACCGGCCGCCTCCGGCGCCCCCGCGGGCTGCTCCCCCTGCGGCCCGGCGGGCCCAACCTCGCGCTCGGTGCTCACGGACGACCTCCATAGCTGACAGAACCAAGGACCATAGTTTTTCGCACCGCCGATTCGATTGCCGTAAGGACCCCTCTGAAGAACTCATAAGAATCCTTAGGCGGCACCGACGACCGGGGCTCCCCACCCCCGCCCGGCGTCCCGCGATGCGGACCGCGCACCCGGTGGCCTTTGGCGTTCGTACCCGTGCCGGTTAGCCTGTCGCTCCAAACTGACACGCGGGAGCTTGGACCGACCAGGCTGAGAGTGCGCATGTCGACCGTACGCCAGGCGAGTGACCGGCGGACCGTCGAGGGGGCGCTGACCGCCGGAACCTGTCCGGGTAATGCCGGCGTAGGGAGTATCGGCCATGCCGCCTGCTTCGTCATCCTCTTCTCCGGGCGCGCCCGCGTCCAAGGATTTCCCGCCGGCCTCCGGCGCGACCGCGGTGCTCGACCAGCGGGTCGAGGCGCCGCTGGTGCTGGACACCGAGCCGCCGCGCACCCTGCGCTTCCGGGACCACTTCGCGCTCTGGATGAACCTCGGCGTCAGCCTGATCGGCTTCTCCACCGCGGCCACCGTGCTCGGCGCCAAGGGCAGCGAGCTGTCGCTGGCCGCCGCGGTGACGGCGATCGTGACCGGTACCGCGGTCGGCACCGCGATGCTCGGCGTCGCCGCACTGATCGGCGCCCGGACCGGCGCCCCGGCGATGGCCAACCTGCGCGGCCTGTTCGGCACCCGGCTGTCCTACCTGCCGACGGTGCTGAACATCGTCCAGTGCATCGGCTGGGGCGTGTTCGAGCTGCTGACCATCGCGGCGGGCGCCCAGACCGTCGCCCACACCACCGGCTACCGCTGGCTGTTCGTGCTGCTCGCGGGCGCGCTCACCACCGCGCTGACGATCTGGCCGCTGGGCTCGATCGCGGTGCTGCGCCGCTTCGTGGCCGGGGCGGTCGCCGTCGCGATGGTGTACTTCACCGTCCAGCTGGGCCGGCAGGGCGTGCCGGACCCGGGCGCGGGCAACTGGCACGGCTTCCTGGGCGCCACCGACGCGATGATCGCGGTGTCGATCTCCTTCGTCCCGATGGCCGCCGACTACACCCGGCACTCGCGCACCCCGCGCTCGGCGTTCTGGGGCAGCTTCTCGGGCTACACCGTCGCCCAGGTCTGGTGCTACGTGCTGGGCCTGATGGCGCTGCTGCAGTCCGACGGCGACCCGAGTCGGATCTTCGACTCCTTCCTCGGCGTCTGGGCCGGCTGGCTGTTCCTGCTGGTGCTGGTGCTGCGCGAGACCGACCAGTCCTTCGCCAACGTCTACTCGACCGCGATGTCGCTGCAGAACCTGCTGCCGCGGGTGGACCGCCGGGTGCTGAGCGGCGCGATCGGCGTGCTGACCACCGTGCTGGCGCTGCGGATCGACCGCTTCACCGACACCTACAGCAACTTCCTCGGGCTGATCGGCTCGGTGTTCGTGCCGCTGCTGGCGGTGCTGGCGGTGGACTACTTCTTCGGCGCCGGCCGGCACGGCTGGAACCTCTCCGAGCGGGCGCCGTCCCGCTGGACGATGCTGCTGCCGTGGCTGCTGGGCTTCGCGGTCTACCAGTTCATCGCGCCGACCGCGGTGGCCGACTGGTGGGTGGACTTCTGGACCTCCGCCCAGCAGGCGCTGCACTTCACCCCGCAGGAGTGGACCTCGGCCTCGCTGTTCGCCTTCCTGGTGCCGGCCCTGGCCACCTGGGCGCTCACCCCGCTGACCCGGCGCGCCGCCCGGGGCTGAGACCCGGTGGGCCACGGGGCCGGGCCCTCCCGTCCGGGAGTCGGCCCGGCCCCGCAGGTTGGCACCGTCTTCGCCCCCGCTTCACCTGCGCCCCCTATCGTTATGGCCGTGACCAGCCAAGACCCGTCCAAGCCGCGCACCGTGCCGTCCGTCCAGGTGATCGCCCACCGCGGTTCCTCCCACGCCCTGCCCGAGCACACCCTCGCGGCCTACCGGCGCGCGCTCGACGAGGGCGCGGACGCCGTCGAGTGCGACGTCCGGGTGACCGCCGACGGCCACCTGGTCTGCGTGCACGACCGCCGGATCGGCCGGGTCTCGAACGGTCGGGGCACCGTCTCCGCGATGACCCTGGCCGAGCTGGAGGCGTACGACTTCGGCGCGTGGAAGACCGGCCGGCCCAGCACCGACCCCGAGCTGCGCGGCGTGCTGCGGCTGGAGCGGCTGCTGGAACTGGTGGTGGACTGCGGGCGCCCGGTCGACCTCGCGATCGAGACCAAGCACCCGGTGCGCTTCCGCGGCCGGGTCGAGGCCGAGCTGCTGCGGACGCTGGAGCGGTACAAGATCGGCACCGCCCCGGACGGCGAGCGCCCGTCCGCCCGGATCATGAGCTTCTCCTCGATCGCGCTGGACCGGGTGGCCGCCGCCGCGCCCGACTACCGGCGGGTGTTCCTGATCGAGCGGATGCTGCCGCTGCTCGGCCGGCTCCGCCCGGGTCGACCGCTGCCGGGCGGGGCGCGGATCGCCGGTCCGGGCATCGAGCTGATCAAGGCCAAGCCGCAGCTGGTGCCCCGGCTGCGCGAGCTGGGCCACGAGGTGCACGTGTGGACGGTGGACGAACCGGCCGACGTCGAACTCTGCCTGGAGCTCGGGGTGTCCGCGATCATCACCAACAAGCCGGCCGAGGTGCTGGCCCAGCTCGGTCGGTGACCCGGAACGGGGTCCACCGCCGTACCGGTGGAACCTGATCGCTCCGGTCGGCAATCAAACCTTCCGCGCACGGTATTGCCGGAATTCTTGCGTTCGGGCGACGGAGGGTGAGCACGGAATGACCTCTTGTCGACCCTGAGTCGCGCCGCTCGAAATGGGCTCGCGGGATCCCCCGATGGTCGTTTCCGATGCATTACCAAGGGGCATCCATCCCTCGGCATACGCTGAAGGAGGTCCGGGGGTGGCGTTGATGGTGGCGCGTGAAGTGCCGACTTCATCGACCATGGCAGTGCCGCACGGCCCAGCGAGTGTCGGGGTCGCACGGCGCCGACTGCGTCGAGATCTGGGTGACCGGCAGATACCGGAACCGGTCATCGATGATGCTGTTCTGATTCTTTCCGAACTGTTGAGCAACGCCTGTCGATATGCGCGTCCGCTCGGCCCGCTGCCCGCCCTGGGCCGCTCGGCCCGGGCCGAGGTGGTGGACCAGCTGCTGGTCGGCGTACCCGCCGGGACGCACCCGGCGCCGGGCGGCCGGGAGCGCGAGGACGGCGCGACCGAGCCGGACGGCGGCGTGCTGGTCCGCTGGCAGATGCACGCCGACGGCGTGCTCACCCTGGAGGTCACCGACGGCGGCGCGGCCACCCGGCCGCTGCCCGCCAGTCCCTCGCTGACCTCCGGCGGCGGCCGCGGCCTGAGCATCGTCGACCAGCTGGCCAGCGACTGGGGCGTCCGCGACGCGCCGGGCGAGGTCACGGTCTGGGCGGCGCTGCCCGCGCGCGCCCGGCACGCCCGGCGCACCGGGGGCGACACCGCCCGCAGCGCGTAGGGCGCGTCCCGCCCCGCCCGACGAGCCGATCCGGAGGCGCGTCGGGCCCGGCCGGGCGCGGTCGGGCACGCGCGGCCCCGGCCGGTCCCAGCTGGGCGCAGTCGGGCGCGGAGAACTGTCAGTAGGCTTCCCGGTGAAATGGACCACCGTCCCCGGGAGAGCCGCAGCATGGGCAAGAAGGCCGCCAAGAAGGCGCCGCAGCGCCAGTCCACCACCGCCGTCACGGGCGAGATCCCCGTGGTCGGGGCCCGCGAGGACTGCCCCTGCGGCTCGGGCCGCCGCTACAAGGCCTGCCACGGCCGGGAGGCCTCGCACGCGGTGCAGGAGCTGGTGCACCGCCCGTTCGAGGGCCTGCCGGGCGAGGCCGACTGGGTCGCGCTGCGCGAGCTGGTGCCGGCCGCCACGGTGCCGCTGACGCTGGCCGCCGGCGTGGCCGCGACCGCCGAGGGTGACGTCCCGTCGGTGACCCTGGCCACCGTGCTGCCGCTGGCCTGGCCGGCCCTGCGCCGCCAGGACGGCTCGATCCTGCTCGGCCTGCAGACCCAGTCCTCCTCCGGCGACCTCAGCCGGGACCTCGCGGACGCCCTGGAGCTGGCCCTGGCCACCGAGCCGGGCAGCCCGGTCCCGGCCCGCCGGACCGTCCCGGGCGGCCGCCGTCTCCAGGACCTGCTGGACGCCACCGCCGCGTTCGCGCCCGCCGTGCACACCGGCTTCGAGTTCTGGCTGGAGGACGCCGAGACCGCCACCGGCGAGGTCGCCGCCTCCCTGGAGCGCGCCAACGCCTCCGCCATCCCGACCGAGAAGCTCGCGAGCGTCGACGCCGCCTACTGGTGCGGCACCCCGGACAAGAACCACCTGCGCTGGGTGATGACCGTGCCCGAGGAGCAGCTGCTGGACGCGCTGGCCCGGCTGAACGCGGCCGGCGAGGCCTCGCTCGGCCAGGACACCCGCCTGGTCGGCTCGTTCCGCGCGCACGGCCTGACCGTCCCGGTCTGGGACCTCCCGCTCGGCATGACCGCCGCCGACTGCGAGAAGCCGGCCGCCGAGTTCGGCGAGCGGCTCGCCGCCGTCCTCGCCGACGGCACCCCGCTGACCGCCGAGGAGCGGCGCGCCCGCGCGAACCTGGTGAACCGTCAGGTCACCTTGAACTAAAGCGCACCGGATCCGGGTGATACGCGTCACATTGTCGCCGTGAAGCCGCAATTTCCGGGCCTGGAGGGCGTCTTGGAAATTGGCGCCGGCGCGGATCCTTGTTACTGTCTAAAGAGTCCGGCCGCTGGTGCATCCCCCGTCGCCAGCGGCCGGATCTTTTGTTTTCCGGAACACCCCGCACCGCGGGGCCCGGAGTCCGGCTCCGGCCCGGCGGTCCGTCAGTACGCCGAGCGGCCACTGTCCAGCCGGACCGTCGCCTCCACCAACTCGCCCAGCAGCGGCCCGACCTGCGGCAGCCGGACCCCACCGTCCGCGGCCGGCCGCGGTGCCAGCACCCAGCGCACCCTCCCGGCCCCGCCGCCGGGCGGCAGCGGCAGGAAGCCGCCCGGCCCGTGATAGCGCAACGAGCCCGGCACCCAAGGGAGTTGGGCGAGCATCTCGCCCAGGGCGTCGAGCGAGTACGGGGCCACCAGCAGCGCGTAGCGCCCCGGCATCGCGAGCACCGGGCCGAGCGGCAGCCGCAGCGCGCCCAGGTAGACCAGCGCCCGGGCACCGGCCGCCGCGGGCAGGCTGACCGCGGAGACCGCGGTGCCGGTGGCCGCCAGCACCGGCGCGTCCGGGTTCTGCCGCTCCCACCACCAGCGCACCATCCGGGCGTCCGTGGTCGCGGCCAGCAGCGAGGGATCGTGCGGATGGGCGCCGGGGGCCGGACAGTCCGGCTCCCCGCAGGAACAGCGGCCGCCGCACAGCACCGTGCCCGGCACCACCGGCCAGCGGTGTTCCACGGCGGCCGTCAGGGCCGCGGCCAACCGGGCGGACGACTCCTGCGACTCCCGGGACTCCTGCACCTCGTGCGACCGGCTCTTCGGGCTCTTCGGGTTCTCACGCATGGCGCTCGTTCCTTTCCCTGACCGCTCGGTTCGCTCCGCCCCACCGACATCCGTCGGGACTCGCCACGCGGGCCCGCGGCGGCACGGCCCCGGGAGGACGCGAAGCGGGGCGGGCGGCATGGCGGACGGCGCGGCTACGACGTGGAGCACGGTGTGGAGCACGACATGAGAAGGGCCGCGCACTGGAACAGCCCTTGGAACGAGAATCCCGTATGCGACCGGATGGACGCCGCCCGGGCGCGCTTGGTTCCACCGTACGAGTGAGAGACTTCCGGCCAGCCGGGAGCGCGGGCGGCGCGGACATACGATCCGGACGGCCGCCCGGTCCGTTCCCTCCGTTCTGCCCGCTCCCGGCTCCCTCCATGCCTCCGGCCCCGACCGGCGCGCGCACGAACCGTGCACGCCCTCCGACCGGGTCGCGCCGATGTGGAACCGGCCACCGCGTCGTCCTGGATCTGGACATGCCCCGAATGGCCTGTGTAGAAGTGGTGCCATTGCTGTCGATCAATGACGAGTAGTAGCGAATCGAGGCGAAACACGCCCTTCGGCCGTACTCGCTCCACATTGGGCCGTTATCTGGGGGTTCCGCATGGCACGTAGCACCGCGTCAGGAGTGGCGGCATGACCAAGTCCCACCCGTCGGCGTCCCAGCCGTCGACGCCGACCGCAGAGCCGGGTGAGACCGGCTGCGCGGGCGGGCTCACCGTCCTCGACCCGGTCCTCGACCCGCCGCCGGGCCTGCCCGGCCCCGCCGACGCGCCGGAGGCCGGCGCCGACGACCCCACGGCACCCTCCACCGCGGTGCAGGACCGTTTGGCCGGACGCCTGTCCGATATCACCAGCCTGCACGAGCACACCGAGCGGCTCGCCCACGCCCGCGGCCTCACCGCCACCCTGGACGCCGTGCTCGCCTCCGGCGCCGCCCTGCTCGGCGCCGGCCGCGGCGTCCTGGTCACCCTGCTGCCCGGCGGCGGGCCCGGCCAGCCCGTCGGCCTCGGCCTCGACCGGGCCAGCCTCGGCGCCCTGGAGACCGTCCCGACCGAGCAGAGCCTGCTCGCCCGGCTGCTGCGCGACCGGGACCGGCCGGAACAGCTGCACTCCGTCGACCTCGCCGAGGACCCGGCGGTCGGCAACCGGCTGCGCGAACTCGCCGTCCACCTCGGCCTCGGCGGCGCCTACGGCCTCCCGCTCGCCACCGACGAGGAGGGCCCGCTCGCGGCCGCCGTCTGGTTCTACGACCGGCCCGCCGAACCCACCGAGTGCCAGCGCGAACTCGCCCGCCACTACTGCGGGATCGCCGCCCCGCTGCTCGCCAAGCAGCTGGAGGCCGACCGCACCCGGCGCACCACCGAGGCGCTGCGCCGCGGCCTGCTGCCGGACCACCTGCCGCAGACCGCCGGGCTGCGGCTGGCCGCCCGGCTCCTCCCGGCCGGCCTGGACCGCTCCAGCGGCAGCGACTGGTACGACGCCATCCCGCTGCCGGACGGCACCGTCGGCCTCACCGTCGGCTCGGTCTCCGGCGACGGCCTGGGCGCCGGACCCGGTTCCGCCCCCGGCGCGGCCGCCGCGATGGGCCGGGTCCGGGCCGCGCTGCGGGCCTACGCGGTGCTGGAGGGCGAGGACCCGGTCTCCGTCCTGGGCGACCTGGAGCTGCTGCTCAAGACCACCGAGCCGACCCGCACCGCCACCGCCGTCTACGCCTGGGTCGAGCCCGAGGAGCGCCGGGTCACCCTCGCCGGCGCCGGGCACTGCCCGCCGGTCCTGGTCGGCCGGCACGGAGCCGAGTTCGTCGAGACCTCGCTCTCCGCGCCGCTCGGCATGCTCGCCTGCTGGGAGGCCCCCGGGGTCGAGTTCACCGCCGGGCGCGGCGACACCCTGCTGCTCTACACCGAGGGCCTGGCCCGCCGCTGCGGCCCCACCCTGCACGCCGGCCAGGCCAACCTGCGCCGGGCCGCCGCCGACGCCCCGCGCGACGTGCGGATCGACCCGGACCGGCTCTGCGCCCACCTGCTGGCCGTCTGCGCCGCCCCGGACGCCGCCCCCGCCACCGACGACCTGCTGTTGCTGGCCGCGCGCTTCGAGTGACCGTTCGAGCAACGGTTCGAACCCGGAACGAACGGGCGGCCGGGCGTCCGTACCATGGACGCACGGCCGCCCGCGGGTGTCGCGACCCGACACCTCCCCCGAGGGCGGCGGTACCACCCCCAAGGAGGCGTTGCACGTGACCGAGGACCGGACCCCCGCGGTGGCCGAGAACCCCGAGGCCGAGGGCGGCGAGGAGTCGCCGCAGTTCAAGGGCCGCAAGAACGGTCTCTACGGCGAGATCTCGGACGAGCTGGCCGCCTCGATGAAGTCCGGCTGGGCCGACACCGAGCTGCACGGCCTCGCGCCGCTCGCCCAGGCCCGGTACGCCGCCGCCCGCCGCGCCGCGCTGTCCGCCGCCCACCCCGGCGTCCGGCTGGTCGTCCCGGCCGGCAACCTGCGGGTGCGCTCCAACGACACCGACTACAACTTCCGCGCCTCCAGCGAGTACGTGCACCTCACCGGTGACCGGACCGAGGACGCGGTGCTGGTCGGCGAGCCCACCGGCGACGCCGGCCACGAGTTCACCCTCTACCTGCTGCCCCGCTCGGACCGCGAGAACGGCGAGTTCTGGCTGGACGGCTACGGCGAGCTGTGGGTCGGCCGCCGGCACAGCCTGAGCGAGCAGGAGCAGCTGCTCGGCCTGCCCGCCCGCGACGTCCGCAAGGCCGCCGAGGAGCTGGCCGAGCGCGCCCGGGACACCGCCGTGCCGACCCGGATCGTCCGCGGCTACGACGCCGGCCTGGAGGCCGCGCTCGCCGACGTGCTGGACGCCGACCGGGACGCCGAACTCAAGGAGTTCCTGAGCGGCCTGCGGCTGGTCAAGGACGAGTGGGAGATCGGCGAGCTGCGCGCCGCCTGCGACGCCACCGTCAACGGCTTCACCGACGTGGTCCGCGAGCTCGGCCAGGCCGTCGCCACCTCGGAGCGCTGGATCGAGGGCACCTTCTGGCGCCGCGCCCGGGTCGAGGGCAACGACGTCGGCTACGGCACCATCGCCGCCGCCGGCCCGCACGCCACCACCCTGCACTGGGTCCGCAACGACGGCGACGTGCGCCCCGGCGAGCTGCTGCTGCTGGACGCCGGCGTGGAGACCCACACCCTCTACACCGCCGACGTCACCCGCACCCTGCCGATCAACGGCGCCTTCACCGAGCTGCAGCGGAAGATCTACGACGCGGTGTACGACGCCCAGGAGGCCGGCATCGCCGCGGTCAAGCCGGGCGCCCGCTTCCGCGACTTCCACGAGGCCTCGCAGCGCGTCCTCGCCGAGCGGCTGCTCGCCTGGGGCCTGCTGGACGCGTCCGTGTACGACGTCGAGAAGGTCCTGGAGCTCGGCCTCCAGCGCCGCTGGACGCTGCACGGCACCGGCCACATGCTCGGCCTGGACGTCCACGACTGCGCCCACTCCCGCACCGAGGAGCACGTCGACGCCCTGCTGGTGCCCGGCATGGTGCTCACCGTCGAGCCCGGCCTGTACTTCCAGCAGGACGACCTGACCGTGCCGGAGGAGTACCGCGGCATCGGCGTCCGGATCGAGGACGACATCCTGGTCACCGCCGACGGCAACGAGAACCTCTCGGCCGGCCTGCCGCGCCGCTCCGACGAGGTCGAGGCCTGGATGGCCTCGCTCGCCTGAGCCGGCCGCGAACCCCGGGCGAAGGGCCCGGCCTCCCCGTGCGGGGGGCCGGGCCCTTCGGCGCTACCAGACCAGCTTGAGCGAGATGTCCTGGTGGCCGAGCGCGGTGAGGTCACCGCCGTGGTACGGCAGCACGGCCTGCGCCCGCAGCGGCATGTCCCCCGGCCCGCTCTTGGGCCCCATGGTCAGCCGGTAGGTCAGCGTCCTCCGCTGCCCCGGGGCGAGCGCGAACAGGTCCTGGTCCGAGGCCTGCGCGTAGGCCATGCCGGCGTCCGGCGACATCGGCTTGGTCGTCCAGCCGCTGTCGGTCTGCCGCTCCAGCTTGCCGTCGTTGGGCAGCTGCGTACCGGGCAGGGTCGGCGTGCCCGCGTAGCGGTCCGTGAAGACCAGGGGTTCCACCTGGGCGTACGCGTGCTGGCTGGTGTTCTGGAAGGTCACCGTGAAGGTGGCGACCGCGCTTCCCACCCGCAGCGACTGACCGGTCGTGAGGCCGTCGATGCTGACCGCGATGTCGTTCGCGGTCGGGGCCGCGCTGTCGTTCGCCGCGGGGGTCGCCGACAGCGCGGACTCGCGATCGCCCACGTCCAGGCTGTCGACGATCGACGCCAGCCCGGCCTGGTAGTCGTCCTTGAGACCGACCGCCGAGACGAACACCTGGTCCTGGGGCACGGCCCAGACCTGCGCGGTGAAGGCGTCCTGGCCACAGGTCACCTGCCACTGCGACTTGGCCCCGGGACGGCCGGCGACCGTGGGGGTGCTCTTCGTCGGCCCGACGGCCTTGACCGACTCGCCCGCGGCCGGCGGGTGCGGGTTGCCCCAGACCGGACAGTCGGGCTGGTGGCTCCAGCCGCTCTGCGCGTCGAGGTCCTCGACCGCCGGCCAGCCCGGCGACCCCGGGTCGAAGACCGCCAGGTCCACCCCGTACGGCCGGCAGTCCTGGGCGGAGGCCGTCTGCGGGGCGCCCGGGCTCAGCACGCACAGGTGGAGGTCCGCCTTGCCGTAGGGCTGGACCCGCCAGCCCGCCGGCACCTTCAGCTTGACGCCGCGGAACTCGACCGGCGTGCTCGGCCCGGTCGGCGCGCCACCGGTCGACCGGGACGTCGTCGAGGGGGAGCCGGCGGCCGGCGTGTCCGTCCCCGCCGCGGCGCTCCCGGTGGCGCTCGGCGTGGCCGTCGGGGAGGCCGTGGCCGTCGGGCTGGGGGAAACCGTCAGGCTGGCGGCCGGGGGCGGGGGGACGTCCCGCTTGGCGACCGGGTCGCCGTGGAAGGCCAGCAGGCCGATCGCCGCGGAGGCGGCCAGGGCGAAGATCGGCACGGCGGTCAGGTACACCGGGCGCAGTCGCCGCACCCGGCCCTTCGGGGGCGCGGCCGGGCGCAGGCTGTGCGGGGTGATCACGGACGTCCGTGCGGCCATCGCCTCACGGAGCAGCCGTTCCGTCGGGGTCTCGGCCGGGCCGTCGCGGTCAGCGCCGCCCGAGCGGGGGAACTCGTCGGTCATCGAACCTTCTCCAGATGCTTTTCCAGGGCGTCCAGGGCCCGGCTGGCGGTGGACTTCACGGCGCCCCGGGACAACCCCAGGGCCTCGGCTATCTGCGCCTCCGACATGTCGGACCAGTAGCGCAGCACCAGCACCTCGCGCTGGCGGGGGGTCAACTCCTGCAGCGCGACGAGCACCCTCCGGTGCTCGTCGTTGAGCACGGCGTGGTCCTCGGCGGAGGGCGCGTCCGCCTCGTGCGGGGGCACGTACTCCCGGGCGGTCCTGCGGCGGCGCAACATCGAGCGGGCGCCGTTGACCACCGCGGTGCGGAGGTAGCCGAGCGCGTTGTCGAGGTCGTCCAGGTTCTCGCCGTAGCGCTGGTAGAGCTGGGTGAAGGCCTCCTGCACGACGTCCTCGGCCAGGTCCTGATGGTCGACCAGCAGAACGGCCATCCGGACCAGGCCCAGCCGGTGGGCGTGGTACAGGTCGGTCAGGGTGGGCCGCTCCTCCGCGGGCTTGCGGCCGCCGCGCAGCAGCCGGAAACCGGAACGGCGCTGCGTTACCTGCTGTTCGGCGGCGGGCACGGTGCCCGGCTCGTCGACCTCCTGGGCGCCGAACAGTGCGACGACCACGCCGCGGACGGCACGGAGCCCGCTCGCTCCACGGAATCCGCGGACGGAGGGGCCGCGTCCCGGCCGTGGCGCGGCGAACGGCCCGATGGCCATGGACATGTGCGGTTCTGCTTTCCCCCGGGACGGTGACGGCGCCTTCGCCGGACCGTCGATTCACCTGATCAAGATCGTGATCGGGGAGATCCTCGCAGCCGCCCTCGGCCCGGTTCCCTCCACCCCCGTACTGATGGACGTGTGACGGGGGTGGAGGTTGCAGGGGGGTTCGAAGAACTTTCCGGGATGGCCGCGACGGCTACACTCACCGGGATTCCGCCACCCGTGAGCAGGGGGTTCGCATGGCCGAGCAGACCACCGAGCAGATCGCCGGGCAGACCGCCGAGGACCGGATCGCCCGTCCCCGCCCGGTGCCGGTCACCATCGGCCGCCGCCCGGAGCCGGTGCACGACGTCGCGGTGTACGCCTTCGAGGGCATGGCGCCGTTCGAACTCGGCGTGGTGGTCGAGGTGTTCGGGCTGGCCCGGCCCGAGCTGGGCGGGCTGCTGGCGGCGCCCTGGTACGGACTGCGGGTGTGCGCCGACCGGCCGGGGACCCCGCTGGACACGGTGGGCGGCTTCGCGCTGACCGCCCGGCACGGCCTGGACGACCTCGCGGCGGCCGACACCGTCGTCGTCCCCGGGGTGCGCAACGCCTTCAGCGGCGAGGTCTCCCCCGGCCTGGTCGAGGCGCTGCGGACCGCGCACGAGCGCGGCGCCCGGATCGTGTCGATCTGCTCGGGCGCCTTCGCGCTGGCCGCCGCCGGACTGCTGGACGGCAAGGAGGCGACCACCCACTGGCGGTACGCCGAACTGCTCCAGCAGCGTCACCCGCGGGTGCGGGTCAACCCGGACGTGCTGTACGTGGACAACGGCGACGTGCTGACCAGCGCGGGCAGCGCCGCCGGGATCGACCTGTGCCTGCACCTGGTCCGCCGGGACCACGGCGCCAAGGTGGCCAACAGCGTGGCCCGGCGCTTCGTGGTGGCGCCGCACCGGGACGGCGGGCAGGCGCAGTTCATCGAGGCGGCGGTCCGCCCGGTCGAGGAGGACGAGGACGGGGTCGCCCGCAGCATGCAGTGGGCGCTGGACCACCTGGCCGACCCGCTGACCGTCTCGGTGCTGGCCCGGAGCGCCCGGATGTCGGACCGGTCGTACCTGCGGCACTTCACCGCCCGCAACGGCACCAGCCCGATGCGCTGGGTCGTCACCCAGCGCATCGCGGCCAGTCTGGCGCTACTGGAGTCGCCGGAGGGGTCGGTGGAGGAGATCGCCGCGGCGGTCGGCTTCGAGAGCGCGGCGACCTTCCGGCACCACTTCGGCCGGGTGATGCGGACCTCGCCGACCGCGTACCGGCGCTCCTTCGGGCGCGGGGTGGCGTAGGCCCTCCGCTCCGAGGCCCGCGCCGCTTCCTACGTGCGGGGGCCTTCGCCGTTACGCGTTCTCGCGCCGGTCGGCGTTGGCGACGATGGCGTCGTGCAGCCACTGCGCCAGGCCGGGGGCGAGCTCCTCGTAGGTGGTGGTCCAGCGCGGGTCCTGGACGTACAGGCAGCCCAGGCCGCGGTGGATGGTGAACGTGCAGTCGTAGAAGTTCCGGCTGATGTGCTGCCGGTGCTCCTCGGCGAGGTCCATGGCCACGGTGCCGTCGGCGGGCTCGCCGGCGGTGAGGGCCTCGACCAGGCGGGTGTTGAGCGCGGTCATCTCGCCCTGGATCCGCTGCCAGTCCTCCTTGCCGTAGCCGCCGGTGCGGCGCTGGGACTCCGCCCAGGCCTCGGTCCGGCCCCAGCGCTGTTCGGCCTCCTGCTCCCACTCCTCCCGGTAGCCCTCGCCGAAGATCTCGAACTTCTCCTCCGGGGTCAGCTGAACGCCCATTCTGCGTGCCTCCATGGCGTGTTCGACGGCGGTGGCGAGTTCCTGGAGGTGCCTGATCCGGTCGGTCAGCAGCGCGTGCTGCCGCCGGAGGTGCTCGCTCGGGCTGACCGAGTCGTCGTCCAGGATCGCCGCGATCTCCTCCAGGGCGAATCCGAGCTCGCGGTAGAACAGGATCTGCTGCAACCGGTCGAGGTCGGCGTCCACGTACCGGCGGTAGCCGGACCTGGTGCGGCCCGCGGGGGACAGCAGCCCGATCTCGTCGTAGTGGTGCAGGGTCCGGACGGTCACCTTGGCGATCTTCGCCACGGCGCCGACCGGGTAGCCCTCGTCCCCGTTCATCCGGAACTCCTCCCTGGTGGTGACCACCACCCTCCGCTCTCACGTCGCGTGAGGGTCAAGCCGTGGCCCCGGGAGGTCGGCTCAGGCGCCGACCAGCTCCCGCTCGCGCCGCCGGGCGGACCGCCGGCGGCCGTCCCCGCCGCGCTGGGCCGGTGGCCGGGGCCGACGGGTCTGCTGGGTGGGCCAGAGCAATACGTAGGCGGCGGAGACCACCACGAAGGCGAGCCGGACGAAGCCGCGGGCCGCGTCGGAGGGCAGCAGCAGCGTGCCACCGTACAGCGCGACCAGCGCGATCCAGCTCCACCACGGCACCAGCCGCTTCTGCCCGACCGCGTCCCAGAGCAGGGTGCCGAGCAGGATCGAGGCCGTGTAGTACGTGTAGACGCTCGGGTCGAGCAGGATCCGGGCGTCCGCGCCGAGCAGCACCACGGCCGGCCAGCGGCCGCGCCAGACCGCGATGCAGCCCAGGCCGATGCCGAGCGCGAACTGGGTCGGGCGGTCCCACCAGGGGGTGGACGGATCGGTCACCCCGAACCAGCGCAGCGCCGAGGCGGGCTGGTTCGGGATGGTGAACTTGGCCGCCGCCATGGTGTCCAGGTTGCCCAGGTAGAACGGCAGCCAGGCGATCGCGACCAGGAAGCAGAACCAGAGCACGGTGCGCAGCCAGGCCGGCCGGGGCAGCGCCAGGATCAGCGGCGCGAAGGCCAGCGCCCAGGGCTTGGAGTCCACCGCCAGGGCCAGGAAGATCGCGACCTGGACGGGCTTTCCGCGGGCCAGCGCGTGCGCGGCGAGGGTGGTGAAGAACAGCGCGAGGACGTCGTCCAGGTGCGCGAAGCGGACCGACACCTCGACCCACATCGGGATGAACGCCAGGCCGGCGATCAACAGCCGCTGCTGGAGCCGGCGGTGGTTGGTGCCGGTGCCGAGGTAGTACAGCGCGGCGGTGCGGCCGACCAGCACCAGCATCACCAGGCCGAGCCCGGCGCTCACCGCCTCGGCGATCAGCTGGCCGATGTGCGGCGGGAACGGGGCGGTGAGCCGGGCCGCGGCCAGGCTGACCGGGCCGATCTGCAGCTCCGGGTGGTGGGCGTAGAGCGAGAGGCCACCGTCGGACTGGTGGCTGAAGAGCAGTTGCTCGCCCTGGCGCAGGTAGTGCCAGGAGAAGCCGCCGCTGGGCTCCACCAGGAAGAACCAGAGCACCGTCCATGCCGTCAGCAGCACATGGTGCCTGCGGAGTGGCAGGCCCGCGATCCGACCGGTCGCGGACTCGTAGTCGGTGGTGGTCTGTGCTGTGCGCAGTCCCCGCACTTGTCCCTCTCCCCGCCGTTCCGCCCCCTCCGGCCGGACATCCTATGTGACGGACGAGAACGGCCCGCGCCGCCCGAAGGTTCGACCTCGTGGACGGCACGGGCGGCCCGGCCGGGCCCTGGTCGGCCAGGGCCCGGCCGCGCCGATCGGGCCTGGGTCAGCCCTGCTGGGCCGACTTGCGGCGACGCAGCACCACGAGGGTGCCGACACCGGCGAGCAGGACGGCGCCGCCGGCGGCCGCGATCGCCGTGGTGTCGTCACCGCCACCGGTGGTGGCGAGGGCCTTGTCCGCGCTGTCGGCGGCGGTCTTGGCCTTGGTGACGACGGCCGGGGTGATCTTCGGCGGGGTGACCTTCGGCACGTCCACCGGGAAGTCGATCGGCTGCTGGGCGCCGTCGGTGCTGCTGCCGGACGGGGCCGGGGTGGTGGTCGTGCCGGAGCCGGAGTCGGTCGGGGAGGCGGACGGCGAGGCGGTGCCGGTGGCCGGGGTGGTCGGCGCGGGCGTGGTCGGGGCCGCCGTGGTCGGGGCCGCGCTGGTGGGCTCGGTGGTCGGGGTCCCGGTGGTCGGCGCGGTGGTGGGGGTCCCCGTGGTCGGCGCGGTGGTCGGGGTCGGGGTCGGCTTCCCGGTCTTGGTCGGGGTGGGGGTCGGGCTGGGCTTGCCGCCGCCACCGGCCTTGATGGTGAAGCCGGCGCCCTTGATCCCGTCGCAGCTGAAGTGGCCGTTGTCGGACTCGTCGTCGGCGTTGGCCTCGTAGGCCACCGGCACGACGCCGGCCTTGCCCAGCGGGGTGTCCTTGGTGAAGGAGACCCGGATGTCGATGTCGATCCGCTTGCCCGGGGCGATGTACAGCAGCGCGTCGTCGGCGGCGTCACCGGCCTCGTTCACGCCGCCGAGCAGGATCAGCACCGCGCTGTCGTCACCGTCTCCGCCACCGGGCGCTATGGAGCCGGTCTTCCAGGTGCCGCCACCGGGCAGCCCGGACGGCAGCTGGTACTCGACCTTGAGGTCCTTGGCCTTGAGCGTGCCGGCCTTGTTCTTGAACTTCAGCAGCGGGAAGGCGACGAAGTCGTTCTTGGTGGAGTTCTGGATCCGGTAGGAGAAGACGCGGGCGTTGCCGCCGGCGACGAAGGTGTCCGGAACACCGCGCACCGAGAGGTCCAGGCTCTGGTGCTTCGCCTGCGCGGCCTGAACGGCGGCGGCGGACGGGGCGGCGGCAGACGGGGCCGCGGCGGACGGGGTACCGGCGACGCCGACGGCCATGGCGCCCTGGGCGCCGGCCAGTACGAACGAGGACGCGAGCGCGGCGGCGCCGGCAAGGGCAAGACTGCGACGAATCGACAAGGAGACCTCACGGAAGTGTCCGGGCGAGGCCCGGGCGCGAGGGACGGGCGCAGACGCCGCATGCCCCCCGCGAAGCTGAAATTCCGACGGAGAGTACCGAACGTTTCAGCCACTTCGGAAGGCAGGTGCCCTGTTGTGGGTCGTTATCCGACCGTGGACGTCCGAATCGCCCAACTCCGTCCTACGGTAGGGCTTTTGCGCTTGCCCGGAGATGGCCGCAAGGTGACGGGTACACGTCCGGAGGACGGTACCGCACGGGCGGGGATGGCGTGAATCCATCGGTCCGCCCGTGCGGTCGGCCCGCGAGGGTCGGTTCGCGGAGGTCGCTTCGCGGAGGTCAGCTCGTGGAGGTCGGTTCGCGGAGGTCAGCTCGCGAAGAAGGACTTGGCCGCGATCAGTGCCTGCTCGTCGTTCAGCACGTCGCCCGGGCGGGTGCCGTTGCCGATCAGCGCGCCACCCCAGCGCATCTCCATGTAGTCGGCGATCAGCTTCAGCGTGCCGATCATCGGCTCGGCCTTGTCCGCCGTGCCGGCCAGGACGGTGACGTCCCACACGGTGCCCCCGCGCAGGGCCGCACGGAGGTCCACCCCGGGCACCCGGAACCAGGCCGACCAGTAGTCGAGGTAGAGCTTCACGCTGGTCGGCAGGGTGTACCAGTACACCGGCGCGACGAAGACCAGGTCGGTGGCCGCCTGGGTGGCCTCCAGCAGGGTCCGCTCGTGGCCGACCGGCTCCGGGTAGCTGCCGTCGCCGGTGTGCCGCAGGTCCTGGAAGGGCGGCAGCGGGTGGTCCGCGAGCCGCAGCCACTGCTGCTCGGCACCCTCGGGCAGGCTCGACTCCGCGGCCAGCCGGGCGAGTTGCTCGGTGTTGCCGCCGACGCGCGAACTGGCGTCGAGGAACAGGAAACGGCGCGGCGCCTCGGCGCCGGACGACTGCTCGGTCATCGGGTACTCCCCCTCGTCAGGTACTGCGGACAGAGGGGCGAGCGTCCGCGGCGCGCCAGGTATTCCGTGCGCCCTGACCGGGTCCGGTCAGGGCGTCCGATCATGATCCGGCCAGGACGTCCGGTCGGGGCGGACGGTCGGGGCGTCCGGTCGGGACCTGGTCCGCGGCTCAGTCCGGCAGGCCGGCCCGACGGCGGGCGACCTCGGCGACGGCGGCCCAGTCCTTCTCGCCGTCGCCGTGCGCCAGCGCGTCCAGGAAGGCGTCCCGCAGGATGCCGCCGAACGGCAGCGGGACGTTGCGCGCGGCCCCGGCCTCCAGGGCCAGGCCCACGTCCTTGAGGCCGAGCGGCAAGCGGAACCCGGCCGGTTCGTAACGGCGTTCGGCCACCATCGAGCCGTAGCCGGAGTAGACCGGGCCGGGGAAGAGCGTGCTGCTGAGCATCTCGACCAGGTCGGTGGGCCGCACACCCTGGGCCTCGGCCAACGCGCACGCCTCGGCCATCGACTCGATCGCGCAGGCCAGCAGGAAGTTGGTGCTGATCTTGGCGGTGTTGGCCTGCCGGGGGTGGTCACCGAAGTGCCAGACGCGCTCGCCCATCGCCGCGAACAGCGGCCCGGCCCGGTCCAGCAGTTCGGGCGCGCCCGCGACCAGGATGTTGAGCTTCCCCGCCGCCGCGACCGGGGGCCGGCCGAGGACGGGCGCGGCGACGTACCCGATGCCGTGCTCGGCGTGCAGCTCCTCGGCGCGCTCGGCCAGCGCGAGCGAGATGGTGGCCATGTTGACGTGCAGCGTGGCCTTGGCGCCCGCGAGCAGCGCGGGGTCGAGCAACAGCCCTTCCACCGCCCGGTCGTTGGCCAGCATGGAGACCACCGTGTCGGCCGCGAACACCTCGGCGGGCGAGCCGGCCGCCTCGGCGCCCTGGGCCACCAGGGCGGCCACCGGCTCGGGTGAGCGGTTCCAGACCCGTACGGCGTGACCGGCCCGCAGCAGGCTGCCCGCCATGCCCTGGCCCATCGCGCCCAGCCCCACGAAACCGACCGTCGCCCCGCTCATCCGCGCACTCCCGTCGCCGCAGCCATCCGTACGTTGGTCCGTCCGGAGCCGACTGTACGTCAGGTGAGCGAGCGAACCGGGGCCCGGCGAGCGGCCGGGGTCCGGCGCACGGGCCGGGTACCGCGCGCCGGTACCGCTAGGCGACCCGGACCGGGCGGCGGAGGCGGCCTGCGGCGGCCCCGCGCTCCAGCTCGGTGACCACCCGGTGGCGCAGCAGCTCGTACTGGGCCTGGAGCCGACCGGGGCGGGCCGGGCGGGCGACCGGGCGGCCGGGGCCGACCAGCTCCCCCGGGCCGAACTGCTCACGGGTGAGGTCGATCTCGAAGCCGGTGGCGAAGCGGTTCCACCAGTGGAGGTCCGTCCGGACCCCGTCGACGTGCACTTCGCCCATCATCAGCTCGCCGCCGAGCAGGTCGTGCACCACCATGGCCGTCACCCCGCACTGGCCGCGGGCGGGATTGTCGGGACGCCAGTGGGCCAAGTCCTCGGGCGCACAAGTGTCGACACCCCAGGAGGAGCGGATCGCACGTTCGATGTCGTTGAGGGTCCACGCCGTCATACCGGGAAGCCTGCCACGCGGCACTGACAACGACACCGGCTTTTCAAAGGGTCATCGCCTGTTCTGCGGCGACCCTCCCCTTGTTCACCCGATCGAGGACGGCGCGCGGCACCGACCGCGGGCCGGTACGGGGGCGGGAACGCGTCCGGCCGGTCGGCCGCGGGGGCGGTCCGACCGGCCGGGGCGGGTCACTTCGCCAGTGCGGCGACGCCGGCCTGCGCGAACTGCTCGTCCAGGTCGCCGCTGGGCGCGCCCGCGACGCCGATCGCCGCGACCGGGGCGCCCTTGGACTGCACCGGGGCACCGCCGGCCAGGAACAGCGTGCCCGGGATGTCCTTGAGGTTCGGGGCCTGGGCGAGGCGCTTGGCCAGCTCCGAGGTCGGGGCGTTCCAGGAGACCGCCGTGTAGGCCTTGCGCTCGGCCGACTCGGGCGCCTGCGGGCCGGCGCCGTCGCCCTTGAGCAGGACCCGGGTGACGCCGTCCCGGTCGACCACGGCGACCGAGACGTGCTGGCCGGCCTTGGTCGCCGCGTCCAGGGCGGCCTGGGCGGCGCGGGTGGCGGCGTCGATGGTCAGACCGGTGTTCTGGGCGAGGTTCTTGTTCTGCGCGTCGACCTTGGCGGCGGCCGGCACGGCCGGGGTCTCGGTGGTCTCGGCGTTGGCCGAGACGGCGCCCACGCCGGCGGCGGCGAGCGCGGCGACGGCGACGGTGCCGGTCAGCACCCGGGCGCGCACGGAGGTCTTCTTCATGGTCCAGCTCCTCAACTCAACGGGACCGCACGGTCCGTGACGGGTTCGCGGGGTCCGTGACGGGTTCGCAACGGGGTTCGCGGGCCGGGCGGCGGGGGGACCGCCCGGCTCTGCTTCGATCCTCCGGCCGGACCCGGGCGCGCGGCATCGACGGTCCGGCGCGACCGTCCGGGCATGATGGAGGACGGCGCCGTCAACCGATCGGCTGATGCGGGACCGGGCCGGACGGGCCACCATCGAGGGATCGGCGCAGGTCGGCGCCGGTCGACGCACCGGCATCGGCCCGGACCGGGGCCCGGCGGGGTGACCCACGGGGAGACCGGTGGGGAGACCGGTGACGAGCAGCCGTAGCGAGAGCCGTAGCACCAGGAGCCCCCGTGCAGCAGACCCGCCCGTCCACCGGCCGCCCGCCCCGCGGGCGGGACGCCGGGGACCCGGACGCCGGCCGGCTGGCCCTGCTGCTGGACTCCGCCTTCCTGCTGCTGCTCGCCGCCTCGCTCAGCCGCTACCTCACCCATCACACCGGGAGCCCGCGGATCCCCTGGGTGGTCGGGCTGAGCGCCGCGCTGGCCGTCGCCAAGCCGGCCGCGTCCTGGCTGGACCACCGCCGTCCGGTGGCACCGGACCGGCCGCGCCGGTGGCCGCTGGCCCCGGTGGTCGCGCTCTGGGTGGTGCTGGTGCTGCTCGCGCCGAGCTTCGCCTGGTGCGCCGTCCCGCTGATCTACACCGCGCTGCGCGCCCTGCCCGCGCGGGCGGCGATCCCGCTGGTGGCGGCCCTGACCCTGCTGGTGGTGATCGCCGAGCTCCGGCTGCCCGCCACGGCCGACGCCACGCTCGTCCTGCTGCCGCCGGCGGTGGCCGCGCTGGCCACCGGGGTGTTCCTGTTCATGGCCCGGCAGGCCGCCCGGCAGCGGGCGCTGATCGCCGACCTGGTCCGCACCCGGCGCGAACTCGCCGCCACCGAACGGCGGGAGGGCACGCTCGCCGAGCGCGAGCGGCTGGCGATGGAGATCCACGACACCCTGGCGCAGGGCCTGTCCAGCCAGCAGATGCTGCTGCAGGCCGCCGACCGCACCTGGGAGGCCGACCCGGCCACCGCCCGCGGCCACGTCCGCACCGCCGCCGAGGTCGCCGCCCGCAACCTGGCGGAGGCCCGCCGCTTCGTCCACGACCTCGCCCCGGTCGAACTCGCCGACGGCGGCACCCTCGACCGGGCGCTGCGGGCCCTGGCGGAGCGGGAGTCCGCCGAGAGCGGGCTGCCGGTCCGCTTCCACCTGGACGGCACACCCGTCCCGCTGCCGACGGCCGTGCAGGCCGCGCTGCTGCGGATCGCCCAGGGCGCGCTGGCCAACGTCCGGGAGCACGCCGGGGCCTCGACGGCCGCGATCACGCTGTCCTTCCTGGGCGACCAGGCCGTACTGGACGTCGCCGACGACGGACAGGGCTTCGACCCCTCGGCGGACCGTCCCCGCAACGCCGCCGGCGCCCGCGGGTACGGGCTGTCGGCCATGCGCGCCCGGCTGCGGCAGCTGGGTGGCACGCTGACCGTGGAGAGCACCCCCGGCGAGGGCACCGTCGTCTCCGCCGCGATCCCCCTGGAGCACCGATGAACGCGATCCCCGTCCGGCTGCTGGTCTGCGACGACCACGCGGTGGTCCGGGCCGGCCTGCTGGCGCTGCTCGCCAGCGCGGGCGACATCGAGGTGGTCGGCGAGGCGAGCACCGGCGAGGAGGCCGTCGCGCTGGCCGCCCAGCTGGCGCCGCAGGTCGTCCTGATGGACCTCCAACTCGGCGACGGCATCGACGGTGTGGAGGCCACCCGGCGGATCACCGCCGCCCCGGACGGGCCGCACGTCCTGGTGCTCACCACCTACGACACCGACGCCGACATCACCCGGGCCATCGCCGCGGGCGCCACCGGCTACCTGCTGAAGGCCGAGCGGCCGGAGGAGCTGTTCGCCGCCGTCCACGCGGCCGCCCTGGGCCGGACGGTGCTCTCGCCGCCGGTCGCCTCCCGGGTGATGGCGCAGATGCGGGCTCCCGCGCCCCAACTCACCGAGCGCGAGCAGGACATCCTCGAACAGCTGGCGCAGGGGCTGGGCAACCGGGAGATCGCCCGGGCGCTGTTCATCAGCGAGGCGACGGTGAAGACCCATCTGGGGCGGATCTACGACAAGTTGGGCGTGGACACCCGGGCGGGCGCGGTGGCGGTGGCCAAGGAGCGCCGGCTGCTGCGCTGAGGGGTCCGCGCCGCCGCGCGACCACTGGACGTACATCACTGCGCTGGGCACTCGCGCGGTGTCACTCCGTGCTGCCATGATGCTCGGAATGTCGGATTCCAGGTGCGTTCCCTCCGTGTCCGGGGGTGGCCAGGGGCGTCCGGGAGTGTGCAGGCACCACCGCACACCACCCTGATGTACCCACAACTGCCTGGTGGGACGGCCGTCACACCGTCCCGACCGGACCGTCACGATTGTGGATTTTCCGTGGATCCCACTATTGACAAACCAACCACGCGGTTTGTTAGCGTGAGATCACGACGTCCCCGGGGGTGGGGGCTCGCCGGGGTCTGTGCGAACGCTCTCGCCGGAGGGTGATGCCAGGGGGGAACGGCGGGGCTGCCGGGGTGTCGGGGGGAGCGGCAGCGCCGAAGCCGCTCGCGGAGGCGGCGTGGAGCGGGTCCGGGGGGACTCGCTCCACGCCTCCCCCAGCCCGCTCACCGCTCACCGCTCACCGCCCGATCACACCAGCGCGCTCCAGTACGCGCAGTGCACATGGGGCAGCGGCGCCGGGTCCGGCTCGCCGGCCCCCGGCAGCGCGGGCACCCGCTCCGAGCAGGCCATCCCGTACAGGCTCGCGGTCAGCCGGATGTCACCGAACTCCCCGAAGCACAGCACCAGTTGGGAGCCAGCGTGGGTGGTGGCGGCCACCCCGGGCCGGTCCCGCCCGGCGTTCAACGAGGTGATCGTCCACCCGCGCCGCCGCCACTGCCGCTCCACCGCCGCCGCCAACTCCGGCCGCCGGCCCGGCGATACGACGGTGAGCAGGTCCCGCCCCCGGGTGACGTACCAGCGCACCCCGGGCCCGCGCCGCCCCGGCCCCAACAGCCGCAGCCCCGCCCGCGGCACCGTCTCCTGCCAGGCCGGCAGCGGCCGGATGGCGTCCACGGTGTCCCGGAGCAGCGCCTCGCAGTGCTCCCCCGCGTCGAGTTGATCGACCGTCACATCCGGCTTCAGTTCCGGCCACCAGTCCGGAGCGGCCGACGCGGCACGGCGGAAGCCGTCCGGGCAACCGAGGTTCAGTTCCGCACCACCTGACTGCACTGGGCCCTCCGTACTCCTCCCGGCGTTCAACCCGGGCAGGCATTCCGTCACTCCTTGGACGGTAGCCGGGCACGGACAGTTCCGCCCCCACCCGACCTTGAATTGCACTACACGGTGCAGTTGAAGCACTGATCTGCACCGTGTAGTTTACTTCTCGTCGCCACCGAGGCCCGGAACACCCGGGCCACCACCGCCCACCAGGGCCCCGGACCAGGAGGAAACCCATGCCCACCATCACCGTCGGCACCGCCCACATCCCCTACCGCGTCGTCGGCGACGGCCCCGACACCCTCGTCCTGGTGCACGGCACCGGTCCCGGCTCCGGCATGTGGGACTACCTGCTGGACTCCTTCACCGGGCGCTACACCGTGCTGCTGCCCGACCTCTCCGGCAGCGAGGCCGCCGAGGACGACGGCGCCCCGCTCACCCTGGAGACCCTCGCTGAGCAGGTCAACGCCGTGATCGACGACGCCGGCCGCGGCCCGGTCGACCTGCTCGGCTTCTCACTCGGCGCCGTCGTCGCCACCGCGGCCGCCGGCCGGCGCCCCGACCAGGTCCGCCGCCTGATCGCCACGGCCGGCTGGATCGGCGCCGAACAGGACGAGTACCTGCGACTCTCGATGGCCACCTGGCTCTCGCTCGCCGACGACCCCACCGCCTTCGGCCGCTACGCCACCCTGACCGCCTTCAGCCGCGGCTTCCTCAACCGCATCGGCCGCGAAGCCGTCGAGAGCAACACCGCCTACATGCAGCCGACCCCCGGCACCCTGCGCCACATCGCCCTCGACCTCACCCTCGACCTCACCCCGTACCTCCCCCGCGTCCAGGCCCCCACCCTGGTCATCGGCTGCACCCAGGACGCCACCGTCCCGGTCGAGAACACCCGCCGCCTCCACGCCGCCCTCCCCGACAGCGGCTACGCCGAGTTCGACACCGGCCACATCGTCCTCGCCGAGGAGCCGACCGCCTACACCCGGACCGTCCTCGACTTCCTCACCGCCGCCTGACCCGCCACCCCCGCCGACCCGCCCGCGCCGTGCCGCGGAAACACGAAAGCCGCAGGTCATATGACCTGCGGCTTTCGGTACGGAGCGGGCGACGAGAATCGAACTCGCGCTCTAAGCTTGGGAAGCTCATGTTCTACCATTAAACTACGCCCGCCTGATGAGCCGTCAGAGACCGCTCAATCCAGTGTCACTGTACCCCATTCGCGACAGTGGTTGCACGGCCGCTCAGGGGCCGTGGCGGAGCCGGGTGGGGGCGGGGTGGAGGCGTACTGTTTGGGCCGCGTGCGAGTGCCCCCGGTGGGCGTGGGGTCGGGGCGGCGAGCCATGGTGTGGAATGTCCGGAACATCCCCTAATGTGACGCTGTCCCGGAGCCTGGCCGCCGGGGCGCGATGAGTACGGGTGAGTACTGGGTTAGGGATGGGAAGGGGATCGATGGAGCAGCGCACCGTCGTTCGTTGTGCCGAGGGGCACCTGTTCAGCACCACCACGTTCCCGATGCAGAACCTCGGTCCCGGGCGGCTCGGGCCCGGACGGTTGATCCGCTGTCCGCAGTGCGGACGGCTCCGGAGCTCGGTGCAGGCCGACGTGCGGGAGCTGTCGACGGCCCAACTGGCGCAGGCGCTGCGGTTGGAGGCCGCGGAGTTCCTGGCCTGACGGCCGACGGGAGGACACCGGGGCCCCGGACGATTCGTCCGGGGCCCCGTCGTGCACGTAACCTCGAAGCGTGCTGCTCTCTGACAAGGACATCCGGACCGAAATCGACCTGGGCCGGGTCGGCATCGACCCGTTCGACCCGGCGATGATCCAGCCGTCGAGCATCGACGTGCGTCTCGACCGCTTCTTCCGCGTGTTCGAGAACCACAAGTACCCGCACATCGACCCCTCCGAGGAGCAGCCGGACCTGACCCGGCTGGTCGAGCCGGACGGCGACGAGGCGTTCATCCTGCACCCCGGTGAGTTCGTGCTGGCCTCGACGTACGAGGTCATCACGCTGCCCGAGGACGTGGCCTCCCGGCTGGAGGGCAAGTCGAGCCTGGGCCGGCTGGGCCTGCTCACCCACTCCACGGCGGGCTTCATCGACCCCGGCTTCAGCGGTCACGTGACGCTGGAGCTGTCGAACGTCGCGACGCTGCCGATCAAGCTCTACCCGGGGATGAAGATCGGGCAGCTGTGCCTGTTCCGGCTGTCCTCGCCGTCGGAGCACCCGTACGGCTCCGCGCGCTACGGCTCGCGGTACCAGGGCCAGCGCGGTCCGACGCCGTCCCGCTCGTACCTGAACTTCCACCGCAGCGACGTCTGAGCACGGCACGACGGAGCGCACGCACAGCGGGCGGCCACCCCTCTTCGCGAGGGGTGGCCGCCCGCGGCGTCGTTCAGGCCCGCTCGGGGCTGGTGACGGCGACCAGTTCGGCGCCGTCCTCGGACAGCCGCAGCTCGGTGCGCAGCGCGGCGAGCTCGCCGAGGTGGTGCAGGTGGGTGCCGCCGCAGAAGATCTGCGCGCCGCCCTCGGGCAGCTCGCAGTGCCACTGGCGGCGGGCGGTCAGCTCGGGGCCGGGGACGTCGATCCGGACCGGGGCGTCGGCCGCGACCCAGGCGGCGAGCCGGGCGTTGACGGCCTCGGTGAGGGCGGGCAGGGCGTCGGCGAGGGCCGGGAAGTCCTCGGTGGCGTCGACGGTGAAGCCCTTCTTCTTCAGCGACTTGCCGAGCCGGTAGGTGTCCGTGCTGGCCTGGGTGTCCATCACCGAGGAGGCCATGGCGAGGCTGTCGAAGTCGGGGTTGCCGAAGGCGTCCGAGCGGCCCGGGTCCTTGCGCCAGCGCGGGGCGAGCGCGGCGTTGAGGGCGAGGGCGAGCAGGTGGCAGCCGCTGTGCGAGGCGCTCAGGGCGGCCCGGCGGCCGGTGTCCACGGCGAGCACGGCGGTGCGGCCGGTGAGGTCGCCGGGGTCGGTGGCGAGGACGTGCAGGACCAGCCAGGACCACTCCTCGTCCCCGCGCTTGACCGGGATCTCGGCGCCGACCAGCGGGGCGCCGCCGTCCGGGCCGACCGCGCCGGTGAGGCAGTCGACGACGGCCAGCTCGGTGCCGTCGACGGTGAGGGTGCCGTGGTCGGCCGGCTGGTCGGGCCAGGTGTGGTCGAGCGGGTGGAACGGGGTGGCCGCGGTCACCACCGCGTAGCGGCCGTCCGCCAGCGGGTGCACCGCCAGCACCGGGGACTCTCCGGTCACCGCCCCGGCCGGGAAGCTGACGTGGGTGGTGGGGAGGGTCATGGCTGGCTCCGGTGGGGGTGGACGAACGAGGGTGGGCGGGCCCGGGGCCTCGCGGCCGGACCCGCCCACCATTCTGCCTGTCGCCCCTCGGCCGGGGGCCGGGAGGTTGATCATCGACGGGAGCCCGGTCACCGGCCCGGCACCTCCGGTTCGCGGCGCCCCCGGCCCGGTCAGCCCAGGGTCGGCAGCTTGATCAGCACCAGCAGCGCGACCAGCTGCACCGCCGCGGCTCCGGCCGCCTTGCCCCAGGGCAGGTCGTGCACCCGCCGGACCATGCCGGTCAGCAGGTACGCGCAGAGCATCCAGGTGATCCAGCCGACCACCTGGACCACCGCGCTGCCGGAGGGCAGCACCAGGTCCAGCACCAGCCGGGGCGCGTCGGTCAGCCAGCCGATCAGCACGGCCAGGCCGACCGTCGACTTCCACGGGCCGTCGCCGCCGAGCTGGCGGGCCAGCGCGTAGGTGACCCCGCCGAAGACCGCGCCGGCCACGGTGAAGCCGATGGCGGCGGCGACCAGGCCGGTCAGCGCCACCGAGAAGGTCGAGTTGACGATGTCGTCGTGGGTCAGCCCGATGCCGAGCACCGCGAGCACGCCGTAGAGCAGCGAGACGGTGAGGGCGGGCAGCCAGACCTGGTGGTCACGGGTGCGGTCGAAGGTCGCGGTCGGGTCGCGGAAGATCCCGACGAACAGCTCGCGCCACTGCGGCCGGGGGCCGGTGGCGTGCGGGGCGGACTGGCCGCCGGCCCGGTAGACGGTGACGTTGTCCTGGCCGTACGGCGGTTGGGGCTGCCGGCCGTGGTCCTGGCCGTACGGCGGCGGCTGCTGCCCGTAGTCGTCGCCGTAGTGCCCCGGGCCCTGGCCGTAGTGGCCGTGGTCCTGCCCGTGGTCCTGGCCGTACGGCGGCGGCTGCTGCCCGTACGGGGCGCCGCCCGGGTACTGGCCCTGGCCGCCGACCGGGAAGGCCCGGGTGTTGCCGGGCCGGTCGGCCGCGTACGGGTCGTACCCGTCGCCGACCGTGCCGCCCGGGCCGTTCGACGGGCCACCCGGGTTGCCCGGACCGCCCGGACCGCCCGGACCACCCGGACCGCCGGCCGAGGCCGTCGGGTGCGCGGTCGTGAAGTACTCGGGCCCGTCCACGGACCCGTCCGTCCGCCCGTACCCCCCGGGCGCCCCCGCCGGCGGCGGCGGAGGGCCCGGCCATCCGCCGTGCGGACGGTCGGCGCCCTGACCGCTGTCGTATCGATTACCAGCCACGCTCCGAAGGTACCCGTCCGGCCCAGTGCGCGTCGGTCCCGGACAGAGCCGGGGCCGGTTTGCAGCGAGCCTGAGACGAACGGGGCCGAAAGCCGTCCGCCGGAGCGGTCGGCGGACCGCCGGCAAGCGGTCCGGAGGGCCGGCCGCTACCGCTGGGCGGAGACCGACGGCCCGTGCACCGCGGCGGCCGCCGTGGTGCCGGCCGGGCAGCCGCCCGGGCCGGCCGTGGTGCGGACCGCGCCGACCGGCAGCAGGGTGCCGCAGGCGATCCGGATGCCGTTCGGGAGCTCGTTGTCGGACTCCACGATGGCGCCGTCGCCGATCACCGCGCCGTCCAGCGCGGAGCGGTCGCCGACGCTGGCGAAGGCGCCCACGATCGAGTCCTTGACCAGGCTGTCCGGGCCGATCACCGCGCCGGGCAGGATCACGCTGCCCTCGACGATCGCGCCGGCCTCGACCACCGCGTCCGCGGAGACCACGGTGCCGCCGCTGAGCACCGCGCCGGGGTGGACGGTGGCGCCGGGCAGCAGCAGGGCGTCGCCGGTCGGGCCGGGGACGGCCGGGGAGTCGACCTTGCCGAGCACCAGGTCGGCCGAGCCGCGGACGAACGCGGCCGGGGTGCCGAGGTCCAGCCAGTACGAGGAGTCGACGACGCCGCGCAGCAGGGCACCGGTGGCCAGCAGCTCGGGGAAGGTCTCGCGCTCGACGGACACCTCCCGGCCGGCCGGGATGCGGTCGATCACGGACCGGGTGAAGACGTAGCAGCCGGCGTTGATCTGGTCGGTGACGATCTGCTCCGGGGTCTCCGGCTTCTCCAGGAACTCCAGCACCCGCCCGTCGGCGTCGGTCGGGACCAGGCCGAAGGCCCGCGGGTCCTCCACCCGGGTCAGGTGCAGGGTGACGTCGGCCCCGGCGGCCACGTGGCCGTCGCGCAGGGCGGCGATGTCCAGGCCGGAGAGGATGTCGCCGTTGAAGACCAGGACCGGCTCGTCCGGGCCGCAGGTCAGCCCGGAGGCGGCGTTGCGGATGGCCCCGCCGGTGCCCAGCGGCTCGCGCTCGGTCAGGTAGACCAGCTCGATGCCGTACGGGGTGCCGTCCTGGAAGTGGTCCTCGAACACCTCGGCCAGGTAGGAGGTGGCGAGCACCACCCGGGTGACCCCGGCGGCGGCCGCGCGGGCCAGCTGGTGCGCGATGAACGGGACACCGGCCACCGGCAGCATCGGCTTGGGGGTGTGGGTGGTCAGCGGACGCAGTCGCGTGCCCTTACCACCGACGAGCATGATCGCCTCGGTCATGGTCTGCGCTGTTCCCCTTGTGCTCTGTGCGGCCCGGCCCGGCGGGCCGATACCTCCGTCGGTGGTCTGGTCCCGTCCGAAACGGGTCGACCGGCTCGTAGCCGGTCCGGCGCCTACTGTATTTCCTTCCGACCGGATACCCGTCCGGCAGCCGTGCGATCAGCGTCACTCGCCGTCCGCCCGCCGTACCGCCGTTCGTCGCCCGGGGCACCGAAAAGCCCGGCCCGGCGGGCGCGTTGGCGGCGTCCACCGGGCCGGGCGGTTGTAGCAGAACTGTCGAACAGCGGGTGCCGTTACGCGTCCACCGTCGCGGGCTCCTCGGTCTCGGCGGGCGGGGCCGCCTTCACCGAGTCGAGCAGCAGCTGGGCCACGTCGACCACCTTCAGGTGCTCCTTGGCCGCGCCCTCGTTCTTCTTGCCGTTGACCGAGTCGGAGAGCATCACCAGGCAGAACGGGCAGGCGGTGGAGACGATGTCCGGGTTGAGCGACAGCGCCTCGTCCACGCGCTCGGTGTTGATCCGCTTGCCGATGCGCTCCTCCATCCACATCCGGGCACCGCCGGCGCCGCAGCAGAAGCCGCGCTCCTTGTGGCGGTGCATCTCCTGCTGGCGCAGACCGGGGACCTTGTCCATGATCTCGCGCGGCGGGCTGTAGACCTTGTTGTGGCGGCCCAGGTAGCAGGGGTCGTGGTAGGTGATCAGGCCCTCGACCGGGTTGACCGGGACGAGCTTGCCCTCGTCGATCAGGTGCTGCAGCAGCTGGGTGTGGTGGATCACCTCAAAGTGCCCGCCGAGCTGCGGGTACTCGTTGGCGATGGTGTTGAAGCAGTGCGGGCAGGTGGCCACGATCCGCTTGGTCGGGGCGTCCTCCAGCGCGGCGTTCAGGGTCTCGACGTTCTGCGCGCCGAGCATCTGGAAGAGGAACTCGTTGCCCAGGCGGCGCGGGGAGTCACCGGTGCAGGTCTCCTCCTTGCCGAGGATCGCGAACTTCACGCCCGCGGTGTGCAGCAGCTCGGCGAAGGCCTTGGTGGTCTTCTTGGCGCGGTCCTCCAGGGCGCCGGCGCAACCGACCCAGTAGAGGTACTCGACCTCGGCGGGGTCGATGGACTCACCGATCACCGGCACCTCGATGCCGGTCTCCTTCTTGAGCTCCTTGACCCAGTCCAGGCGGGCCTTGGTGGCCATGCCCCACGGGTTGCCCTTGTTCTCCAGGTTCTTGAGCATCGTCCCGGCCTCGGTCGGGAAGTTGCTCTCGATCATCACCTGGTAGCGGCGCATGTCGACGATGTGGTCGATGTGCTCGATGTCCACCGGGCACTGCTCGACGCAGGCGCCGCAGGTGGTGCAGGACCACAGCACGTCCGGGTCGATGACACCGTTCTCCTCGGCGGTGCCGATCAGCGGGCGCTCGGCCTCGGCCAGGGCGGCCGCCGGAACGTCCTTGAGCTGCTCGGCGGTGGCCTGCTCGGTGCCCTCCATGTCCTTGCCGCCGCCGGCCAGCAGGTACGGCGCCTTGCCGTAGGCGTGCTCGCGCAGGCTCATGATCAGCAGCTTGGGCGAGAGCGGCTTGCCGGTGTTCCAGGCCGGGCACTGCGACTGGCAGCGGCCGCACTCGGTGCAGGTGGAGAAGTCGAGGATGCCCTTCCAGGAGAAGTGCTCGACCTGGGAGACGCCGAAGACGGCGTCGTCGGCCGGGTCCTCGAAGTCGATCGGCTGGCCCTTGCTGGTCATCGGACGGAGGGCGCCGAGAGCGGTGCCGCCGTCCTCCTCGCGCTTGAAGTAGATGTTGAAGAAGCCGAGGAAGCGGTGCCAGGCCACGCCCATCGAGGGGTTGAGGCCGATGGTGATCGCCCACGCGAAGGAGATGCAGATCTTCGCGGTGGCGAAGATCCAGATCAGGTTCTCCAGGGTGCCGTGCGACAGCCCGCTCAGCGCGGTGACGATCGGGTACGAGACCAGGTGCGCCGGGCCGTAGGAGTCGACGCCGTTGATGGCGCCCTCCAGGGCGCGCAGCATCAGGATGCAGAGGCCGATGCCGAGGATCGTGTACTCGACGTAGAAGGCCTGCCAGGCGATCGAGCCGGCGAACCGGGACTTGCGACCGGACCGGGACGGCAGGCTCATCAGCCGGATCACCATCAGGGTGGCGATGCCCAGCGTGGTCAGGGTGCCGACCAGCTCGACGAAGAGCTGCCAGACCACCCAGTGGCCGATGATCGGCAGCTCGAACTCGGCGTCGAAGAGCTGCCCCATCGCGTTGACGATGGTGAGCACCAGGCTGAAGAAGCCGACGGCGACGAACCAGTGGGCGATGCCGACGATCCCCCAACGGTTCATCCTGGTGTGGCCGAAGAACTCGGTCGCGACGGTCTTCACGCGCTGGGCGGGCTGCCCGAAGCGGGTGGAGTCCGGCGCGCCGGTCAGCACGACCCTGAAGATGTGCCACGCCGCACGGAGGGCGAGCGCGGTGCCGATCACGAAGGTGACCAGCGAGATGACGATCGCTGCTAGTTGCATCGCTCTCCGTCTCCTGCGGCTTGCGGTTGAGCAGTGTCTGCGGTTCTGGGGTTTTCCGAAGTGATTGTACTGGTCGGTAACTTGCCGGGCCGACGGCCCGGACATTACCGGTGGGCAACAGTTCTCCAGAAGGTTCCCAAGGTATGGCGGCAGTCACGTGACGGCGCGCCCGCCAGCGGGGCCTCAGCAAAGTTGAGCGCTGAACACTCATAGCTGTTGACGCCCACCGTCGGGTCGTGCATCCTTGAGCCTGTAAAGCTCAACTCTTCCGTGGAGGTATCTACGATGGCACGCGCGGTCGGCATCGACCTCGGTACGACGAACTCGGTCGTCAGCGTTCTGGAGGGTGGCGAGCCCACCGTCATCACGAACGCCGAGGGTGCGCGGACCACGCCGTCCGTCGTCGCCTTCGCGAAGAACGGCGAGGTTCTGGTCGGCGAGGTGGCCAAGCGCCAGGCGGTCACCAACGTCGACCGCACCATCCGCTCGGTGAAGCGCCACATGGGCACCGGGTGGAAGATCAACATCGACGGCAAGGACTTCAACCCGCAGCAGATCTCGGCCTTCGTGCTGCAGAAGCTGAAGCGCGACGCCGAGGCCTACCTGGGCGAGACCGTCACCGACGCCGTCATCACCGTCCCGGCGTACTTCAACGACTCCGAGCGCCAGGCCACCAAGGAGGCCGGTGAGATCGCGGGCCTCAACGTCCTGCGCATCGTCAACGAGCCGACCGCGGCCGCCCTCGCGTACGGCCTGGACAAGGACGACCAGACCATCCTGGTCTTCGACCTCGGCGGCGGCACCTTCGACGTCTCGCTGCTGGAGATCGGCGACGGGGTCGTCGAGGTGAAGGCCACCAACGGTGACAACCACCTCGGCGGCGACGACTGGGACCAGCGCGTCGTCGACCACCTGGTCAAGGTCTTCCAGGCCGGCCACGGCGTCGACCTGTCCAAGGACAAGATGGCCCTGCAGCGTCTGCGCGAGGCCGCCGAGAAGGCCAAGATCGAGCTGTCCTCGTCCTCCGAGACCTCGATCAACCTGCCCTACATCACGGCCTCCGCCGAGGGCCCGCTGCACCTGGACGAGAAGCTCACCCGGGCCCAGTTCCAGCAGCTGACCGCGGACCTGCTGGAGCGCTGCAAGGTCCCGTTCCACAACGTGATCAAGGACGCCGGCATCTCGCTCGCCGAGATCGACCACGTCGTCCTGGTCGGTGGCTCGACCCGCATGCCCGCCGTCGCGGAGCTCGTCAAGGAGCTGACCGGCGGCCAGGACGCCAACAAGGGCGTCAACCCGGACGAGGTCGTCGCCATCGGCGCCGCGCTCCAGGCCGGTGTCCTCAAGGGCGAGGTCAAGGACGTCCTGCTGCTCGACGTCACCCCGCTGTCCCTCGGCATCGAGACCAAGGGCGGCATCATGACCAAGCTGATCGAGCGCAACACCACGATCCCGACCAAGCGCTCCGAGATCTTCACCACGGCCGAGGACAACCAGCCGTCCGTGCAGATCCAGGTCTACCAGGGCGAGCGCGAGATCGCCGCGTACAACAAGAAGCTCGGGATGTTCGAGCTGACCGGCCTGCCGCCGGCGCCGCGCGGCCTGCCGCAGATCGAGGTCACCTTCGACATCGACGCCAACGGCATCATGCACGTCGGCGCGAAGGACCTCGGCACCGGCAAGGAGCAGAAGATGACCGTCACCGGCGGCTCCTCGCTGCCGAAGGACGAGGTCGACCGCATGCGCCGCGAGGCCGAGCAGTACGCCGAGGACGACCACAAGCGCCGCGAGTCCGTCGAGACCCGCAACTCCGCCGAGCAGCTCGTCTACTCGACCGAGAAGTTCATCGCCGACAACTCCGACAAGCTGCCGGCCGACGTCAAGACCGAGGTCGAGACCGCCATCGGCGAGCTCAAGGAAGCCCTCAAGGGCGAGGACATCGCGAAGATCCGCGAGGCCTCCGAGAAGGTCTCCACCACCGCCCAGAAGCTCGGCCAGGCGCTCTACGCCAACGCCGACGCCGCCGGTGCCGGTGCCGCCGCGGCCGGCGAGTCCACCCACGCCAAGGAGGACGACGTCGTCGACGCCGAGATCGTGGACGACGAGAAGCCCAAGGGCGGTGCGTCGGCATGACGGACAAGCCGCAGGGCGGCAAGCCCGGCGACGACTCCGCCGAGGAAGCCGTGATCAAGGCTGCCGAGGAGGCCGCGGCCGGCGGTGCCGGCGAGGGCTCCGAGGACGCCGCCTCGGCCAAGCGCGAGCTGGCCGAGCGCACCGCGGACCTGCAGCGACTGCAGGCCGAGTACCAGAACTACCGCAAGCGGGTCGAGCGCGACCGGCTGACCGTCCGCGAGATCGCGGTCTCCAACATCCTGGAGTCCCTGATCCCGGTCCTGGACGACATCGGCCGCGCCCGCGAGCACGGCGAGGTCACGGGCGGCTTCAAGTCCGTCGCCGAGTCCCTGGAGACGGTCGTCGCCAAGCTGGGCCTGCAGCAGTTCGGCAAGGAGGGCGAGCCCTTCGACCCGACGCAGCACGAGGCGCTGATGCACAGCTACTCCTCGGACGTCACCGAGGACACCTGCGTGCAGGTGCTCCAGCCCGGCTACCGCATCGGCGAGCGGATCATCCGCCCGGCGATGGTCGCCGTGGCCGAGCCCCAGCCGGGCACCCAGACGACGCCCGGCCCGGACGCCGAGCCGAAGTCCACCGACAAGGACAAGTCCGACGGTGGCTCGGACAGCTGACAACCTGTGACAGCTGACAACCAGTGCGCTGCGGAGTCACACGCCGGCCGGTACGGCGGCCGACTCCGCAGCGCGCTGTCAACAGCGCTTCCTGCAAACGCTGTTGACAGCGCAGTGACGATGGACATCAGGAGGTGGCGGAAGCCGTGAGCGAGCGCAGCGAGCGAGCCATCAAGGGGCGCGTGAACCGCTCAGCGGCTGCCGAGCGGAACGAGGTGGGCGCATGAGCGGCAAGGACTTCGTCGAGAAGGACTACTACAAGGTCCTCGGCGTACCCAAGGACGCCACCGCCACCGAGATCAAGAAGACCTACCGCAAGCTGGCGCGCGAGTTCCACCCGGACGCGAACAAGGGCGACGCCAAGGCCGAGGAGCGCTTCAAGGACATCTCCGAGGCGTACGACGTCCTCTCCGACGAGAAGCGCCGCAAGGAGTACGACGAGGCCCGCAGCCTCTTCGCCAACGGCGGCTTCCGCACCGGCGGCCCGGGCACCGGCAACTACGGCTTCGACTTCGGCGACCTCTTCAACGGCAGCCAGGGCGGCGGCGGCAGTGGCGGCGGCCTCGGCGACGTCTTCGGCGGCCTCTTCAACCGCGGCGGCGCCCGGCAGGCCCAGCCCCGGCGCGGCGCCGACGTCGAGACCGAGGTGACGCTCTCCTTCGAGGAGGCCGTCGACGGCGCGACCGTCCCGCTGCGGATGACCAGCCAGGCCCCCTGCCGGCTCTGCAACGGCACCGGCGCCAAGACCGGCACCACCCCGCGGGTCTGCCCGACCTGCGTCGGCGCCGGCACCGTCAGCCGCGGCCAGGGCGCCTTCGCGCTCTCCGAGCCGTGCAAGGACTGCCGCGGCCGCGGGATGATCGTCGACGACCCGTGCCCCGACTGCCACGGCAGCGGCCGGGCCAGCTCGGCCCGCACCATGCAGGTCCGCATCCCGGCCGGCGTCCAGGCCGACCAGCGGATCCGGCTCAAGGGCAAGGGCGCCCAGGGCGAACGCGGCGGCCAGCCCGGCGACCTCTACGTCACCGTGCACGTCGACCCGCACCCGGTCTTCGGCCGCAAGGGCGACAACCTCACCGTCACCGTGCCGGTCACCTTCCCCGAGGCCACCCTCGGCGCCACCATCGAGGTGCCCACGCTGAACGGCCCCGCCGTGAAGCTCAAGCTCCCCCCGGGCAGCGCCAACGGCCTCACCATGCGCGCCCGCGGCAAGGGTGCCACCCGCAAGGACGGCACCCGCGGCGACCTCCTCGTCACCATCGAGGTCGTGGTGCCGCAGCACGTCACCGGCGACGCGCTGGACGCACTGGAGCAGTACCGCGAGGCCACCGCCTCCGACGACCCGCGAGCCGCTCTCTTCCGGGCGGCGAAGGGAGCGTGACGACCAGATGTCCCCGACTCCGATGAACCCGATGCAGCCGATGGACCCCGACGGCCCCATCGGCCCCGGCCTCGGCGAGGGCCTGCCCGGCAACGGCCCCCGCCGCCCCCGGCGCGCCACCACCCCGCCGCAGTACGTGCTCACCGAGGACACCCCGGTGTACGTCATCTCGGTCGCCGCCGAACTCTCCGGCCTGCACCCGCAGACCCTCCGCCAGTACGACCGCCTCGGCCTGGTCAGCCCCGACCGCACGGCCGGCCGCGGGCGCCGCTACTCCGCCCGCGACATCCAGCAGCTGCGCGACGTCCAGCGGCTCTCCCAGGACGAGGGCATCAACCTGGCGGGCATCAAGCGGATCATCGAGCTGGAGAACCAGGTCACCGCCCTCCAGGCCCGCATCACCGAGCTGGCCGACTCCCTGGAAGGCGCCGCCAGCGCCCTCCAGCAGCGCGAGGCGGCCGTCCACGCCTCCTACCGCCGCGACCTCGTCCCGTACCAGCCGCCCACCCCGCAGTCCAGCGCCCTCGTCGTCTGGCGCCCCAAGCGCTGACCGGGGACCCGCACCGCACCACCAGCCGCCGGCTCCCTCCTGTTCGGGGGGTGCCGGCGGTTGTGTCGGCGTGGCAGGCTCCTTCCTGCCAGGTGGGAGCAGGTTCGGTCATGCGACAGTTGCAGCGGAATCTGGTAGTGAATACAACCGAGTAAGGCCGAAAGGTCCAAGCCGAGGCAGGGAGCAAGACATGAGTGGGACTGAGGCATCCGGTCCCATGGCCAACGCCTACAGTCAGCTCTCCCCCGAGGCCAGATCTCTCTACATGGCCGTCCTGCGGGAACCCGGGAGGGTGATCGCTGCCATAGCGGACGAAGGCGATCGCGGCTCCCTCCGCGAATTGGTCGATATCGGCTTGTTGGTACCGGATATAGAGGATCCGGGAATGCTCGTCGCCGTCGACCCAAAGCAACTCGCCAGCGCTCTCACGGCGACCTGGCAACGCAAGGCCCTCGATCTGCTCAGCCGGGCCGCTGCTCTGCCCGCCGAGTTCCAAGAGCTCACCCACGCCTATGGCAACGGGGGAAACGAGGCGCACGACGGTGGCCCGATCGAGCACCTCCACGGCCTGGCCGAGATCAACCGCCGACTGGTCGACCTCATGGAAGGCAGCCGCGAGGAGGTGCTGAGCGCCCAGCCGGGTGGGGGCTCCCGCTCCTTCCCGACGGAGGCGGCCATCGCCCTGGACACCGACATGCTCCGGCGCGGAGTCTCACGACGCACGCTGTACCAGCCGAGCACGCGGTACTCCGCTCCCACGCGGGCCTACGTCGCGGCCATGACCGCCGCCGGCGGCGAGGTCCGTACGCTGGGCGAGCCGTTCACCAGGATGATCATCGTCGACCGCACCGCCGCGATCATTCCGGTCAGCGGCGACCAGCAGCGGGCGGCATTCATCCAGGACGAGGCCGTGATCGGCTTCATGGTCAGCTTGTTCGAAAGCTTCTGGGAACGCGCCATCCCGTTCCAAGGAGGGCTTGACGTCCCCCCGGAGGTCGTTTCGAGGCTCCGCGAGAACATCCTCAGGATGATGCTGCAGGGCATCGGCCATCGCGTCATAGCCAGGAACCTGGGCTTGAGCGAGCGCACACTCGCCCGCCACATCGCCGAGCTACGGGACGAATACGCGGCCGACACCCTGTTCCAACTGGGCTGGAAGCTGTCCGAAAGTCACCGCACCATGCCGCTGTTCAACGACACCGAGACGCCCTACTGAGGCACGCTCAAGTCCAAATCACGTCATCAGCGATGGTGGCAGCGGCAAGGTTCCGGGCGGCCGTGGACTGCGCCTGGGAGGCAGCAGGCTGCTTGGTCCAGATCACGTCGGCGTGCACGGGAGCCGAACTAAACAGAACCGCCACTACAGCCAGTGCTATAGCGGTCGCACACCGACGCACCTCACGCACTGTGACCACTCCCCTTCGGACAATGTTGAACGCTCAGCGAATCGACCGCGCATGAGCTACAGCGCTGATTATGCTGCACGATCCCGAACGTGTCAGCGAGAGGTGCTCCACAACACTCTTGTTCGGCCTAACTCTTCCAAAGTTCCGAGCGCAGTCGAAGACGGCCAACATGTCATCTCTCTGCCATGCAGCGAGATGACACCTCAGGCCAGTGGACGCGCAGGCCGGCCCGGCGACACGATCAGTGCACCGACTGATCGCCACGTACGAGCGTGACACATCGGATGTGTTCACATCAACTTCCTCTGAACGACCGTCTTCGGTGTGAGAACCACCAAACAGCAGCAGCCGCTGGGCCCCGTCCCCCCGACCCGGTCGGCCTTTCAATGGAGTCGACATGACTGACCACTACCAGGGCTCCGCTTCCCGTCACCTCAGCAATGACCCTGAGGGTCGGCGTGCACGTGTCTTCCTGGCCGCGCCCCTGATGCGGCTCACCGGCCCCGCGGACAGCGTGGTGACGCTCGCCAGCCGGACGCGGCTGACGACGCTCCGCACCACCCTGCTCCGCAGCGGTGCCGCCGTGTACAGCGCGCACCACAGCGACGCCTGGACCGTCGCCGGTCGTGCCCCCGAGCCCCGGGTGCCCTCCGACTTCCGGGCGCTGCAGTCCGCGGACCTGGTCTTCGCCTACGTCGGAGCCCCGCTCTCGGCCGGGGTCAGCCTCGAACTCGGTTGGGCGTCGGCGCTGCGGAAGCCGATCGTCCTGCTCGTCGACGAGGCCATCACCCACAACCCGCTGATCGCCACCATCGAGCAGGTCGCCCCCGTCCTGCCGCTGGTCTTCGACGACACCTGGTCCCAGGAGGCCCTCCACCACACCGTGGAGACCGCACTCGACTGGGCCGGCATGGCGCTCTCCCTCCGCGAGGGCTTCTGGACCGCCCCCGGCGACCGCTTCAACGTCCCCCGGCAGCAGACCGCGGTCACCGGCTACTGGCCGACCGGCGCCGCCACCGGCTGAGCGGGGCTCACCCACCGGACTCCCCCGTCCGGGCTCCCCGCATCTGCCAGCCGAGTTGGAACAGCGTCTCGGCGTCGTACACCTCACGCAGCCGGGCGATGTGACCGGCCACGGTCCGCTCGCTCAGCCCCATCCGGCTGGCGATCGCCCGCTGCGTGAGCCCCCTGGCGAGCAGGCGCCCCACCTGCTCGTGGGCCACCGGCGTCGCGGCCGCCGCCAGCGACTCCCAGTCCACCACCTGCGCCTGACGCCACTGCTGCTCGAACACCCCGACCAGGTAGCCGACCACCGCCGGGTCCTCGACCACGGCGGCGACCGTGTGGTCGGCGGCGGCCGGGATCAGGGCCGCGGTGCGGTCGAAGATCAGGGTCTTGGTGAAGGGCCCCTCCAGCAGCCGGATCGGGGCCCCCGCCCGGGTCGAACGCAGCGCGTACTCGACCGTCCGTGGATCGGAACAGGCCGCCGGCTCGAAGACGGTGTGCATCACCCCGCCCGCTTCGAGGTAGCGGTGGGTGTGGTCGAGCGTGTCCCGCATGTGCCCGTGCGGGCGGGGCCCGCCCGGCTGGGCGGCGAGCACCTCGTGCGGGTGGTCCTTGAGCAGCTGGGAGATCAGGTGCCGGATCTCCACCATGCCGACCACCCGCCGCACCCCACCGACCGGCTCGGCCCGACGGGGCGTGGTGTCGTACGCCTGGGTCAGGTCCTCCAACAGGTCGGGGACCGCGGCGGCCCGGGCCAGCAGCCGGGCGCTCTCCTCCCGCAGCCCCGCACCGATCCGCTCACCGACGGCGCGCGGGTTCACCGCGCTGTAGGTGCTGTCGGCGCTCCGGAGGACGAGCAGGCCCAGACCGGCGAGCTGCCCGACGGCGCCCTCGTCCTCGGGACGGATGTCGGCGAGGCGGATCCGGCCGCCCTCGGCCAGGATCGCGCGGTAGAGCTCGCGGGCGGCGGCATCGGGCAGCTCGGGGTCAGCCATCGCGGGATCCCCTCATCTGCCAGCCGAGTTGGAACAGTGTCTCGGCGTCGTACAGCTCCCGGAGGCGGGCGATGTGCCCGGCGACGGTGCGCTCGCTGAGGCCCAGGCGGCCGGCGATGGCGCGCTGGGTCAGGCCCTGGACGAGTAGGCGGCCGACCTTCTCATGCATCGCGGAATCGGCGGAACCAGCGGCCAGGGCCGTCCAGTTGACGCCTTCGGAGAGCTGCCAGAAACGCTCGAAGACATCGGCCAGGAAGGCCACCGTGGCCGGGTCCTCGACGAAGGCGGCGGCGTTGTGGTCGGCCGAGGCCGGGATGACGGCCACCGTGCGGTCAAAGATCATCATCTTGGTGAGCGCGAACGCTGTGACCCGGATGTGGCAGCCGATGTCGGTCAGTCGGGCAGCCAGCTGAACGGTCGGGCCGTCGAGGCGGGCAGTGGACTCGTAGATGGTGCGCATGGATCCACCGGACGCCACGAAGCTGCCGGCGTGCGCGACGATGTCGTCGATCGCGTCCGCCGGACGCGCTCCACCGGGCTGGAGGGACAGTGCCTCGTGGCACAGTTCCTCCGAGAGCTGGATGATCCGATGCCGGATGTCGTCGGCGCCTTCGACGATCCGGGTGGTGCCGGTCTGGTCGTGGCGACGCGGGGCGGTGTCGTAGGCATCGGTCAAGTCGCCCAAGAGATATGGCAGTTGCTCAGCCCGCTGGAGCAGACGAGTGCCGGCGGCACGGAGGTCGGCACCGAGCCGGGCACTGACCGCGCGCGGGTTGACCGCACCGAGCGAGCCAGTGGTGATGTAGGGCTTCAACAGGCCGAGGTCCAGCAGGCTCTGGACGGTGTCGGCACGCTCCGCCGGAATGTCGGCGATGCGGATCCGGCCGCCCCCGGCCAGGATCGCGCGGTAGAGCTCGCGGGCGGCGGCGTCGGGCAGTTCGGGGTCAGCCACGGCGTTCTCCGCGGAGGTGCCAGCCGAGGTGGAAGAGGGTCCGGGCGCCGTAGCGGTCGCGCAGGCGGGAGATGTGGGCGGCGACGGTGCGTTCGCTGAGGCCGAGCCGGAGGGCGACGGCGCGTTGGGTGAGGCCGCGGGCGAGCAGCCGGCCGATCCGGACGGTGGTGGGGTGGGGTGTGTCGGGGTCGGGGTCGGCGGGGGTGGCGCGGGCCCAGTCCCGTTCGAAGTGGGCGACCAGGTAGCCGACGGTGGTGGGGTCGGTGACGACGGCGCCGCGGTCGGGGTCCTCGGCGGCGGGGATGACGGCGACGGCGCGGTCGAAGAGCAGGACCTGTTCGTACGGTTCGTCGAGGACCCGGAGGTGCGCGCCCTGCCGGCTGCGGAGGGCGAGTTGGAGCCGTGCGTCGGGGTCGTCGAGGGTGGCCGGCCGGTGCAGGGTGCGCAGGGCGCAGCCCCGCCGGAGCAGGGTGAGGTCCTGGCCGAGGGTCCTGCGGAGCACCTCGGCGGGGTGGGGGTCGGAGTGGGTGGCGAGGAGTTCCTCCCGGCAGCCGGCGAGGAGTTCGGAGACGCAGGGCGGGACGGCGGCGGCGTCCTCGGGCTCGGTGGCGGGACCGGACGGCCGGTGGAGTTCCTCGTAGGCGTGGGCGAGCGGCCGGAGGGCCCCGGGGAGCCGCTCGGCGTGCACCAGCAGGCGGGTGGCGCGGTGGCGCAGTTCGGCGCCGATGCGGTCGCCGAGGGCGCTCGGGTTGGCCGCGGTGTAGCCGGTGGGGGTGGGCGTGAGCAGACCGCGGGCGACGAGGGCGGCGACGGTGGGGCGGTCGTCGGGGGCGAGGTCCTCGGGGAGCAGGCGGCCGCCGCCGCGGACGGCCGCGAGGTAGAGGGCGCGCTCGGCCGGGCCGGGTTCATCGGTCATCGCGGGCACCTCGCATCAGCCAGCCGAGCTGGAAGAGGGTCTGGGCGCCGTAGCGGTCGCGCAGGCGGGAGATGTGGGCGGCGACGGTGCGTTCGCTGAGCCCCAGGCGGGTGGCGACGGCGCGTTGGGTGAGGCCGCGGGCGAGCAGCCGGCCGACCCGGTCGGGGACGGTGCGGGCGGGGCCCTGGCCGAGGGCGGCGGCGGCTTCGGCGGTGTCGGCGCGGGCCCAGTCGCGTTCGAAGCCGCCGATCAGGAAGGTGAGGGCGGCCGGGTCGCTGATGAACGCGGCGGTGCTGTTGTCGTCGTTGGCGGAGATGACGGCGACGCTGCGGTCGAAGACGATCAGCCGCTGGAAGGGTTCGTCGAGGACCCGGATCTGCGAGCCGTGCTGGGTGACCTGCTCGGCGTAGGCGATCGCGGCCGGCTCGGCGAGCGCGACCGGCTGGTAGATGGTGCGCAACGAGCAGCCGCGCTGGAGGAGTTGGACGTCCTGGGCGAGGGCGACCTGGAGGGTTTCGGCGGGGCGCTGGCCGGGTTGGGCGGTGAGCACCTCGGACCGGCAGTCGGAGACCAGTTGGGAGATCCGCTGGCGGATGTGGACGTGGCCCTCGACGTAGACCGCGCCGCCGGGGCGGCCGGACGGGCGGGGCATCGCGTCGTAGGCGCGGGTGAGCCCGTCGAGCGCGCCGGGGAGGTTCTCGGCGCGGACCAGCAACCGGGTGGCCTCGCTGCGGAGTTCGGCGCCGAGCCGGTCGCTGACGGAGCGCGGGCTGACCGCGGTGTAGCAGCGGTCCATCCGATTGACCAGGACCAGGCCGATGTCGAGGAGTTGCCGCAGGGCGGGCCGGTCGGCGTCGGTGGTGTCGGCGAACGGGATGCGGCCGCCCTCGGCGATGATCGCCAGGTAGAGCTGGCGGGCGGCATCGCCCGGTTCTTCGCCCTCCAGCGCCCCATGGTGCGGCGTGACCGCCGGTTCCGCCGCCACGTCGCTCTCTCCCTGCCGGACGCCTCTCCGCTGCCGTCTTCGCTACGGTCTTCCGACCGTGCGCGCGCCGTGCGGTGCGCGGGTACCGGTGACGGGCGTCTCACGGTACCGGTCGGACAGCGGACCCCCGGGTCCGGGTGCCGTCGCACCCTTGGCCCCGGGGGCCGCCATCGATACGCCATGCCCTGGCGCTTCCGTCGAGGCGGAGCAGCAACGCCTCGCCGGCTCCGTCCGGAGTCCATCACCACACATGGACCCCGGTCGGGGCTCTTCCCCCCCGTTCGACTGGCGCGGGATGTTGCACCCGTGGTCAGTTCCTGAAGAGCAAGTCGCCGCCGTCGGGCTGCGGTGCCCGGGCGGCTTGGCGTACCTCCACCCTCACAGCGTGACGGCCGGGGGACAAGGGCCGCCCGAGTGCAGGTTCGCGCAATTGCACTTATCTGCACGGCGGTGCGGCTGCGGGGCCGTGAGCGGCGGCCGGGATTCCGGTAAAGCCCGAGGCCAGCGGGGGGTGGGGGCGGTGGCGACCGGTTGGCTGTGCACCGTCACCCGGCGGGTGCGCACTCCTGCAACGCCGACGTGCTCGTGAGCGGGTGCACCGGCAGCGGGCGGGCGCCCCGGTTCAGCGCGCCAGCAGTCGGCCGCGGAGCAGCCCGGTGGCGGTGCCGCCCGCCGCCAGCACCCAGGCGGTGCAGAGCAGCAGGTAGAGCCCGACGGCCAGTCCGGTGAAGCCGCCGAAGCCGGTGTGCCGGGCGAGCGCGGCGGCGCCGGTGACGCAGGTGCCGACCGGGAAGGTGAACGCCCACCAGGTCATCGCGAACGGCATCCCGGCCCGCCGGGCGCGCAGGTTGGCGGTGAGCGCGACGGCCAGCCAGAGCATCGCGACGCCGATCACCGCGACGCCGTACAGCTCGGCCAGCGGCAGCAGGACGGGCGCCAGCGAGGGCAGCACCGGGCGGCTGGCGTCGGCGAGTTGGTGGATCGCGGTGACGGACTGGCCGAGCGGGCCGAGCACCAGGAACAGCGCGGGGGTGAGCACCAGGGTGGGCAGCTTGGTGTGGAACAGCCCGGTGAAGACCACCGGCAGCAGCACCAGGGTGGCCAGCAGGCCGACCCCGAACAGCGCCCAGCAGCCGTACAGCATCGCCTGCTGCGGCGTTCCGGCGGGCAGGTGCGGGATCAGGGCCGGGCCGCAGGCGGAGGCGACCAGCGGGGCGACCACGGGCAGCAGCCAGGTCGGGTTGGCCTCCAGGGCGGACACCGGGTGCCGGGTGATCATCAGGTACGGGATGCCGGCCGCGACGGTCAGCGCGTACAGCGTGCCGACGCCCCACAGCACGGCGTCCACGGCGACGGCGGGGCCGGTCCCGATCACCCGGGAGCCGAGCAGCAGGGTGCCGAGCCCGACCGAGAGCAGCGCCATCGGCGGGCAGCCGTAGAAGACGGCGGTGGCGGGGTTGTCCAGCAGCTGGGTGCGGGCCGCCTCGCGGTGCCGGGTGAGGTGCACCAGCCGGGCCCCGGCCAGCACCACCAGGGCGGTCGCGCCGAGCGCCCACATCAGCTCGCCGAAGCCGATCAGTCCGGGTACCCGCACCGGCAGGGCGGCGGCGCCGTTGGCCACGATCGCGGTGCCCATCACGGCGGCGTACCAGTTGGGGCCGAGCTGGGCGAGGTCGAGGCGGGAGCGGGCGCCGGTGGTGGCGGGGGCCGCGGGGCGGGTGCGCAAGGGGACATCGGCCGAGGTGGACATGGTTCCACCGTCGCCCGCCGACCCCGGTTCCGGTAGCGCCGCGGCTTCTATGAGGACATAGCCTGAACCTATGGCCCTCTCCTCGCACGTCCCCGAACTCGGCGCCCTGGAACTGCTGCTCGCGGTGGCCCGCCTGGGCAGCGTCGGCCGGGCGGCGGCCGAGCTGGGCGTCAGCCAGCCGACCGCGAGCGCCCGGATCAAGGGTATGGAGCGGCAGATCGGGGTCCCGCTGCTGGACCGCTCGCCCCGGGGCAGCCGGCCGACCGAGGCGGGCCGGCTGGTGGTCGAGTGGGCCCGGCAGGTGGTGGAGGCGGCGCAGGCCCTGGACGCCGGGATCGACGCGCTGCGCGGGCGGCGGGACGCCAAGCTGCGGGTGGTGGCCAGTCTGACCGTCGCCGAGTACCTGATGCCGGGCTGGCTGCTGGCGCTCGCCGAGGCCAGCCCGGGGACGGCGGTGACGCTGCGGACGGCGAACTCGGCGGAGGTCGCCGGGCACGTGCTGGCCGGGGACGCCGACCTCGGCTTCGTCGAGGGCCCGACCACCCCGCCCGGACTGGCCGGCGCGGTGGTGGCGGCGGACCGGCTGGTGGTCGTGGTCGCACCCGGCCACCGCTGGGCGCGCCGCCGCACCCCGCTGACCGGGCCGGAGCTGGCGGGCACCCCGCTGGTGCTGCGCGAGCCGGGCTCGGGCACCCGGGAGGTGCTGGAGATGGCCCTGACGCCGTACGGGGGCGCGACCCAGCCCCGGATGGAACTGGCCTCGTCGACGGCGCTGAAGGCGGCGGCGATGACCGGGGCGGGGCCGGTCTGCCTGAGCGAACTGGCGGTGGTGGAGGAGCTGGCCACCCGGCGGCTGGTCGAGGTGCCGCTGGCGGAGGAACTGGACCTGCGACGGCCGCTGCGCGCGGTGTGGCCGGCCGGGCAGCGGCCGGGCGGGCCGGCCCGGGAGCTGCTCGGGCTGACCCGGCAGACCGGGCGCGGCGCGCGCACCGGGCGGACCGGACGTACCGGGCGCAGCGGGCGCACCGGGCAGGGCTCCTCGGAAGGCCCCGGGAAGGACTCCGGAAGAGGCTCTGGAAGGGCCCCTGAAAGGGCTCCGGGAAAAAGTTGAGCGGAATACACTCAACTTAGTGCATGCTGTAGGTAGCAGCAGTGGAACACGACCAGGGAGGACCCCCCAGCAGTGGACGCGAGCAAGTTCACCACCAAGACGCAGGACGCCCTGTCCGCCGCGATCCGGCAGGCGGGCTCGGTCGGCAACCCGGACGTCAAGCCGGTGCACATCCTGATCGCCCTGCTGGAGCAGCCCGAGGGCATCGCCCGGCCCCTGCTGGAGGCGGTCGGGGCGAACACGGCCCGGATCGACGCCGAGGCCCGCCGCCAGCTGGCGGCACTGCCGAGCGCGATGGGTTCGACGGTCGCCGCCCCGCAGCTCGCCCGGGACACCATCGCCGTGCTCACCGAGGCCGGCAAGCGCGCCGACGACCTGGACGACCAGTACGTCTCGACCGAGCACCTGATGGTCGGCCTGGCCGCCGAGGGCGGGGCGGTCGCCGAGCTGCTGGTGCAGCAGGGCGCGACGCCCAAGGCCCTGCTCGCCGCCTTCAAGGACGTCCGGGGCAGCGGCAAGGTCACCTCGCCCGATCCCGAGGGCACCTACAAGGCCCTGGAGAAGTACGGCACCGACCTCACCCAGGCCGCCCGGGACGGCAAGCTCGACCCGGTGATCGGCCGGGACGTCGAGATCCGCCGGGTGGTCCAGGTGCTCTCCCGCCGGACGAAGAACAACCCGGTGCTGATCGGCGAGCCCGGCGTCGGCAAGACGGCCGTGGTCGAGGGCCTGGCCCAGCGCATCGTGGCCGGTGACGTGCCGGAGTCGCTGCGCGGCAAGCGACTGGTCGCGCTGGACCTCGGCGCGATGGTCGCGGGCGCCAAGTTCCGCGGCGAGTTCGAGGAGCGGCTGAAGGCCGTCCTGAACGACATCAAGGCCTCCGACGGCCAGGTCGTCACCTTCATCGACGAGTTGCACACCATGGTCGGCGCGGGCGCCGGCGGCGACTCCGCGATGGACGCCGGCAACATGCTCAAGCCGATGCTGGCCCGCGGCGAGCTGCGGATGGTCGGCGCCACCACGCTGGACGAGTACCGCGAGCGGATCGAGAAGGACCCGGCCCTGGAGCGCCGCTTCCAGCAGGTGCTGGTCGGCGAGCCCAGCGTGGAAGACTCGATCGCCATCCTGCGCGGCCTCAAGGGCCGGTACGAGGCGCACCACAAGGTGCAGATCTCGGACGCCGCCCTGGTCGCCGCGGCCACCCTGTCCAACCGCTACATCACCTCCCGCTTCCTGCCCGACAAGGCGATCGACCTGGTCGACGAGGCGGCCTCCCGGCTCCGGATGGAGATCGACTCCTCCCCGGTCGAGATCGACGAACTCCAGCGCTCCGTCGACCGGTTGCGGATGGAGGAGCTCGCCCTGGAGAAGGAGTCGGACCCGGCCTCGGTCGACCGGCTGGCCCGGCTGCGGCGCGATCTCGCCGACAAGAACGAGCAGTTGAGCGTTCTGACGGCGCGCTGGGAGCAGGAGAAGAAGAGCCTCAACCGGGTCGGCGAGCTCAAGGAGCGGCTGGACGACCTGCACGGAGCGCTCGAACGCGCCCAGCGCGACGGGGACTTCGAGCGGGCGTCCAAGCTGATGTACGCCGAGATCCCGGCCGCGGAGACGGAGCTCACCGAGGCCCAGGAGCGCGCCGCGGACCAGGACGCCTCAGCCTCGATGGTCAAGGAGGAGGTCGGCCCGGACGACGTGGCCGATGTGGTCGGCTCCTGGACGGGCATCCCGGCCGGCCGACTGCTGGAGGGCGAGAGCGCCAAACTCCTGCGCATGGAGGAGGAGTTGGGCCGCCGCCTGATCGGCCAGGCGGAGGCCGTGCAGGCCGTCTCGGACGCGGTGCGGCGGACCCGTTCGGGCATCGCCGACCCGGACCGCCCGACCGGCTCCTTCCTGTTCCTCGGCCCGACGGGCGTCGGCAAGACCGAACTCGCCAAGGCCCTGGCCGACTTCCTGTTCGACGACGAGCGGGCGATGGTCCGGATCGACATGAGCGAGTACGGCGAGAAGCACTCGGTCTCCCGGCTGGTCGGCGCCCCGCCCGGGTACGTCGGCTACGAGGAGGGCGGCCAGCTCACCGAGGCGGTCCGCCGCCGCCCGTACAGCGTGGTGCTGCTGGACGAGGTGGAGAAGGCCCACCCGGAGGTCTTCGACGTCCTGCTCCAGGTGCTGGACGACGGCCGGCTCACCGACGGCCAGGGCCGCACGGTGGACTTCCGCAACGCCATCCTGATCCTCACCTCCAACCTGGGCAGCCAGTTCCTGGTCGACCCGACCACCCCGGAGGACAAGAAGAAGCAGCTGGTGCTGGACACCGTCCGGGCCGCGTTCAAGCCGGAGTTCCTCAACCGGCTGGACGACATCGTGGTCTTCGAACCGCTGGGCACCACCGAGCTCAGCCGGATCGTCGACCTCCAGGTGGCCCGTCTGGGCGAGCGGCTGCGCGAGCGGCGGCTCACCCTGGAGGTCTCCGCGGCCGCCCGCGACTGGCTGGCGCTCACCGGGTACGACCCGGCGTACGGCGCCCGCCCGCTGCGCCGGCTGGTGCAGTCCGCGATCGGCGACCAGCTGGCCCGGGCGATCCTGTCCGGCCAGGTGCACGACGGGGACACCGTCCTGGTCGAGCGGGACGAGGAGAACGACCGGCTGACCGTCCGCGGCCGGGGCCCGCTGGAGAAGTGACGTAGCGGCGGCACTCCGGTCCGCCGGCCGGCCTGTTCGACGGGCCGCCCCTTCGCTTCGGCGCAGGGGCGGCCCGTCGCCGCGTCCGCACCCGGGCCTACTCCCCCGCCCCCCGCTGCCGCCGCGAGCGGTCCCGCCAGGCGCGCGCCAGCCGGTACAGCTCCGCCCCCTGCGACTCCGGCAGGTTCCAGGTCTGGGTGAGCAGCCGCAGGGTGGACACCCGCGGGCAGGACACCCCCCGCTCCAGGTCGCGGATTGACCGCACGCTCAGCCCCGACGCCTCCCCCAACTGCTCCTGCGTCATCCCCCGGTCCAGTCGGATGTTCCGCAGCAACGTCCCGAGCGGGCCGCCCTCCCCGGTCACCGTAGGTGCCATCCCTACTCCCCCCTTCGGTTCACAACACCTCAACTCGCCTCGAACGCAAGGACTTTGTGTCAGGCCAGTTCCGTCGCACGCTAACCGCATCCGGCTCGCACGGCAGCCGAACCCGGGCGCCGGGCGCGTGACTTGGCTCACGCGGGCGCCCGGTCTGCGGAAGGGCGGCCGGACCTGGTCACCGTGCGTGACGACGGGCCCCGGGTAGCCTCCGCACACCCCTCGCGCACCCCGCCACACACCCCTCCGCACACCCCTCCGGACGCCCCGCAACCGCCCCTCCGGGCGCCCCGGGACGAAGATCGACGCGCCCCCCGCCGCCCCTGTGAGCGGAGCCCCGAATGAGGCAGGATGGGAGGTGGAAAGGGCGGCCTCTCATTGCCGGCCACCACGTGCACTGAGGAAGAGGACCCCCATGAGCATCGACCCGTCGTCCATCCCGTCGTTCGGCGCGCCCCAGGGCGGCCAGCCCGGCGGCCAGGGCGGCCGGCCGGCCGGCCCTCCGCCGATCATCGTCCCGGACCAGGCCCTGGTGACCCAGCTGCTCGACCAGATGCAGCTCAAGCACGTCGTGGACGAGGAGGGCGACCTCACCGCCCCCTGGGAGGGCTTCCGCGTCTACTACATGTTCCGCGGCGAGCAGAAGGAGCTCTTCGCGGTGCGCGCGTTCTACGACCGCGCGTACCCGCTGGAGAAGAAGGGCGAGATCCTCGACCTGATCGACGAGTGGAACCGCGAGACCCTCTGGCCCAAGGTGTACACCCACACCCACGAGGACGGCGTGGTCCGCCTGATCGGCGAGGCCCAGATGATCGTCGGCACCGGCGTCAACCTGGACTACTTCGTCACCACCACCGCGAACTGGACCCAGGCCGCGGTCGGCTTCGAGCAGTGGATCGTCGAGCGCCTCGGCCTGCAGAACGAGATCGAGGGCGAGGACGGCGAGGGCGAGGACAAGGGCGGCGAGGAGGCCTGATCCAGGCCCCGGCCCCACACCCACCCCCGCGGCCCCGGCCGCCCGGCACCCGCCGGGCCGCCGGGGCCGCGGCGTCCCCCGGACCGCTCCCCCCGGCCGTCCTCGTCCCCGACCGTCCTTGTCCCCGACCGTCCTTCTCCCAGCCGTCCTTGTCCCCGGCCCCCGGCTGCCGCAGGATGGCCCTGACGACGAGCCGTGACCGTGAGGAGCCACCGATGGGTACCAGGCCGCTGCTGAACCGCCGACTGGCCGGGATGGGCACGACGATCTTCGCCGAGATGTCCGCCCTGGCCACCGCCACCGGCTCGATCAACCTCGGCCAGGGCTTCCCGGACACCGACGGCCCCGAGGAGGTCCGCGAGGCGGCCGTACGGGCCCTGCGCGAGGGCCACGGCAACCAGTACCCGCCCGGCCCCGGCATCCCCGAGCTGCGCACCGCCGTCGCCGACCACCAGCAGCGCTTCCACGGCCTGACGTACGACCCGGACACCGAGGTGCTGGTCACCGCCGGTGCCACCGAGGCCATCGCCGCCGCCCTGCTCGCCCTGCTGGAACCCGGCGACGAGGTGATCGCCCTCGAACCCTTCTACGACTCCTACGCCGCCTGCATCGCGATGGCCGGCGCCACCCGCCGCCCGCTCACCCTCCGGGCCCCGCACTTCCGCCCCGACCTGGACGAGCTGCGCGCCCTGATCACCCCGCGCACCCGGCTGCTGCTGATCAACACCCCGCACAACCCCACCGGCACCGTCCTCACCGCCGAGGAACTGGCCGGCATCGCCGCCCTCGCCGTCGAGCACGACCTGCTGGTGATCACCGACGAGGTCTACGAACACCTCGTCTTCGGCGTCACCCACCACCCGCTCGCCGCCCTCCCCGGCATGCGCGAGCGCACCGTCACCATCTCCTCGGCCGGCAAGACCTTCTCCTTCACCGGCTGGAAGGTCGGCTGGGTCACCGCCGCCCCCGCGCTGGTCGCCGCCGTCCGCACCGCCAAGCAGTACCTCACCTACGTCAGCGCCGGCCCCTTCCAGTACGCCGTCGCCGAGGCGCTGCGCCTCCCGGACAGCTACTTCGACACCTTCCGGGCCGATCTGCTGCGCAAGCGCGACCTGCTGCTCGACGGCCTCGGCACGGCCGGCTTCCGCGCCTTCACCCCCGAGGGCACCTACTTCATCACCACCGACATCACCCCGCTCGGCGAGAAGGACGGCATCGACTTCTGCCGCTCCCTCCCCGAACGCTGCGGCGTCGTCGCCATCCCCAACGCCGTCTTCTACGACGACCCCGACGCGGGCCGCAGCCTGGTCCGCTTCACCTTCTGCAAGAAGGACGAAGTCCTCCAGGAGGCCGTCGACCGTCTCCAGCGGCTCTGACGAGGAGCATCGGCGCACCGTCGGCACTGTTCTCAACTCGCGCTCCGACAGCTGAAGTTCACGCCAGCTCAGCCCGGACCGCCCGTCGGCGATCGACGACGGGCGGTCCGGGCCCTGCGGCGCGGGCGGGTGCGGGCACCCGCCGCGGCCGTGGTCGCACCCGCCCCTCAGGACCCCCGCCGCGCCCCCGCCCCACCGGTCACGGCCGTCCCGTAGCCCCCAGCGGGGCGGTTTGTGCAACAGGAGTACCGCCGTCCGGGGGTGCGTTGTGTGATTGCGGCGCGCGCAGTTGTTTCGCGCGCCCCCTTGGGCGGGACCAATTCTGGCCCGGTACGGCCGGTGATTCGCCCTCAACTCCCCTGGATGGCATGCTCTTTTGCTGCCCATGAGGCAATTCCGGCGACCTGTCCGGCACGCTCGGACGGCCGCCGTGGCCGGTGCGCAGAGGGCAGCGGCGCGTGATGCGCGCAAAGAGCGCACTACCGGCGCACACGGCGCACAGGCCGGTTGCAGGGGCGCGCGCTGTGCAAAGTCGCACACCGGGTCGATCAGAGCTGGGAAGCAGGTGTGCTCGAAACGGTGAATGCTTGACAAAGTTGGGTAAATCACCGACGGACCCGGCGTATTCGTGCTTCTCTGCTGCTGAATCTCCAGCCGGAATCCTTCCTTCCACGGTCGGCCGCGCCCAGGGCCGCACAGCCACGAACAGCCTCGCCATCGCCTAGGCCTAGTCGCTGCTGCTCGGCGGGCGCGCACGGAGCTGAAACGCGGAGCCGAGCATGCTCACCACACTGCAGACCTCCTACACGGACACCCGCGCCGGTGACCTGGCCTGGTGCCTCGGCGGCGAACCGCTGCCCGCTCTCGCCGTCCGCGACCTCAGACTCGACGGCGGCCGCCCCGACGCCTCCGGCACCCTCCAGCTGCGGCTGCTGGGCGCCTCGCACCAGGTGGTGATCTCGGCCGGTCCCGGCGAGTGCCTGGAGACCGTCGCCTGTCTGCCCGGCCGCCGCACCCCGCTGCCGGCCCGGGTGGCCAAGCAGGTCGGCGGCTGGGAGTACGAGTTCGCCGCCCGGATCGAGGCGCTGCCCCCGCACGTCTTCGCGGCCCGCGCCCAGGAGCTGCTGGCACTGGTCGACGGGCACCCGCGCGGCCTCGCCGGGATCTTCCCGGGCGATCCGAGCGCGTTCACCGCGCTGGTCACCCAGGGCGGCACCGACCGGCTGCTCTGGCGGACCTGGCACGCCTACCCGCAGGAGGGCCAGCTGGTCTGCACCCGCTCCTCGCTGGTGGTGTCGGGGGCGTGACGGCCGACGACCCGGGCGGCCGGGGCCCGGGCGCCCAAGAGCCGGACGGCAGCGCCGATCCGGTCATACGACACCCAGCACAAGCCTACGAATCGTACGCAGGAACGATTCGTCAATCCGGCGGTTCCCGCTGTCCGTCGGATGGGCGCAGCCATCCGTCCCGCACGTCCCCTAGCGTTTGTTCGTGATCAACCATCCGGCCGGTCCGCCCGCACGCCCGCGAGTGGACCTCGACGACGGCACCCCACCCCGGCCCGGGCGAAGCCTGATCCCCCTGCCCGCCCGCCGTCGCTCCCGGTTGCGCGACCGCCCCCGACTCGCCCGACTGACCGTGCTGCTGGCCGCCTTCGTCTGCGCGGCCTGCGGACTCGTCTACGAACTCGAACTCGTGGCGCTCGGCGACTACCTGATCGGCGACACCGTCACCCAGACCTCGGTCGTGCTCTCCGTCATGGTGTTCGCGATGGGCCTCGGCTCGCTGCTCGCCAAACGCCTCACCCGCCGGCCGGCGACCGCCTTCGCCCTGGTCGAGTGCGCCCTCGCGCTCACCGGCGGGCTCTCCGTCCTCGCCCTGTACTCCTGCTGGGCCTGGATCGGCCGCTACCAGGCCGCGATGGTCGGCCTCACCTGCCTGATCGGCATCCTGATCGGCGCCGAGATCCCCCTGCTGATGACCCTCATCCAACGGATCCGGCGCGAGGACGCCGGACGCGCGGTCGCCGACCTGTTCGCCGCCGACTACGTGGGCGCGCTGATCGGCGGCCTCGCCTTCCCGTTCCTGATCCTCCCCCTGCTCGGCCCCGGCGACGGCGCGCTGCTCACCGGGGCGGTCAACGCCGTCGCCGGGGCCGCCGTCGTGCTCTGGCTCTTCCGCGAGGAACCCGCCGCCCGGATACGACGGCTGCTCTGGGCCGGCTGCACGCTCGTCCTCGCCGTGCTGGCGGCCGCCGCCCTCGGCTCCGACTCCATCGAACGCGCCGCCCGGCACGCCCTCTACGGCGACCAGGTCCGCTACGCCACCCGCAGCCGGTACCAGGAGATCGTGCTCACCGGCCCCGCCGAGGGCCCGCTGCGGCTCTACCTCGACGGACGGCTCGCGGTCTGCGGGCCGGACGAGTACCGGGGCGACGAGGCCCTGGTCCACCCCGCGCTGGCCGCCGGGCCGGACGCCCGGGTGCTGCTGCTCGGCGGCGGCGACGGCCTCGCCCTGCGGGAGGTGCTGCGGCACCGGGGCGTCCGCTCCGTCCGGGTGGTCGACGCCGACCCGGCCCTCCCCCGGCTCGCCCGCACCGACCCCGGGCTCGCCGCCCTCGGCGAGCACTCCCTGGACGACCCCCGGGTCCGCACCACCACGGCCGACCCGATGGCCTGGCTGCGCGTCGCCCCCGACGAGGAGTACGACGTGGTGCTCGCCGCCCTGCCGGCGCCCTCGGACGGCGGACCGGTCAAGTTCCACTCCCAGGAGTTCTACGGCCTCGCCGCCCGGCTGCTGGCCCCCGGCGGCCGGATCGCCGTCCGGGCCGGCGGGGAGAGCGGGGACGACGGCGGGCGGGCCGGCGGGGACGGGGACGGCCTCTGGCGGATCGAGTCGGGGCTGCGCGCGGTCGGGCTGCAGACCACCCCGTACGCGGTCGGGGGCGGCGACACCACCACCTGCCGCCCCGGCCGGTCGGACACCGCCCAGGACTTCCTGCTCGCCGCCGCCACCCCGCCCCCGCTCACCCTCGCCCCCGACGCCCCGCCCCCGCGCGCCCTCACCCCCGACGCCCTCCGCGGCTCGGCCGCCCGCCTCACCGCCCGCCGCCCCCTGCGGCCCCCGGCCCCGCTCACCCTCCTGGGGCCCCGCTGACGGCCGGGACGGGCAGCGGAGCGGAGCAGCCGCCGAGGGAGGCGGGGCGAAGTCGGGCGGTGGTGGGTAGGGACCCGGCCGGGCCCAGTCGGTAGGCTCCGTGGCATGGAGCATGAGGTTGTCGTCCCGATGTCCGCAGCGCTGGTGCGGCAGGCCTTGCAGGATCCGGCGCTGCTGGCGCGGAGCGTGCCCGGGCTGAGCACCGAGCCGGCGGCGGTCGGGGCCGGGCCGGCCGAGGAGATCGGCGGGCGGCTGAAGGTGCGGATCGGCGGCTCCACGATCACCTACAAGGGCGTGCTGTCACTGATCGAGGGCCGCGGCGGGGTGCTGACGGTGCTCGCCGAGGGGCAGGAGGCCCGGGGCGACGGTGAGGCGACCGCCACCGTTCGGGTCAGCGTCGCGGAGGGCGCCGAGGACGGCACCGCGACGGTCCGCTTCACCGGCGACCTGAGCGCCACCGGCCGGCTGACCGAGTTCGATGCCGAGACCCTCGACGCCACCGGGCGCCGGCTGCTGGAGCGCTTCGCCACCGCGCTGACCTCCCCGGACGCCCCCGCGGAGGGCGACGAGGAGAACGCGGACGGGATCGACACCGACACCGATGCCGGGAACGCGGACGAGACCGAGACCGAGACCGACGCCGAGAACGCCGCCGACGCCGAGAACGCCGCCGAGACCGACGCCGGGAGCACGGACGAGGACGGACCCGGCGCCGAGGTCGTCTTCATCGAGGACCGCCAGGACCAGCCCGGCGACGACCTCGACGACGACCTCTCCGACCTGATCGCCTTCTCCGACGCCGACGCCGAGCGGTTCGGCCTCCCCACCGGCTCCGCCGCCGACGACGCCGACTCCACCGACGACACGGATGACGACGACGTCGACGACCACGACGTCGCCGACCCCCGGGAGGGCGTCGCCGAGGAGCTCCCGGTCGAGCCGCTGTTCGCCTACGAGGACGAGCCGGAGCTCAGCGGCCCGGTCCGCCGCAGCATCGTCGGCCGCTCGGCCGAGGAGGTGGACCACGCCCCGCCGCGCGGCCGGTACGCGCCGGCGCTGCCGGCCCGCAGCGCCCGGGCCCGGGCGGCGTCCCGCTGGGGTGGCGAGGCCGGCGGCATCGTGGTGCCGGGTACCGGCGGCCGCAGCGCGGTGCCGTGGGTGATCGGCGGCTCGGTGGCCCTGCTCGGCGGCGCCGTGGTCCTGGTCAGGGCACTGCGCCGACGCTAGGCCCTGTCCGGCCGACAGGACCTGGTCGCGAGCGCCGGGTGGGCGTGCAGGCCCTAGACTGAACGCTCATGAGCAACGACCGCGACGCCCTGCTGGCACAGATCAAGGACAAGGCCGTCGTGCACGGCAAGGTCACCCTCTCCTCCGGCAAGGAGGCCGACTACTACGTCGACCTGCGCCGGATCACGCTGGACGGCGAGGCCGCCCCGCTGGTCGGCCGGGTGATGCTGGACGCGACCTCCCACCTGGACTACGACGCCGTCGGCGGCCTGACCCTGGGCGCCGACCCGGTGGCGGCCTCGATGCTGCACGCCGCCGCCGCGCGCGGGCAGAAGCTGGACGCCTTCGTGGTCCGCAAGACGGGCAAGGCGCACGGCCTGCAGCGCCGGATCGAGGGCCCCGAGGTGAAGGGCCGCCGGGTGCTGGCGGTCGAGGACACCTCCACCACCGGCGGCTCGGTGCTGACCGCCGTCGAGGCGCTGCGCGAGGCGGGCGCCGAGGTGGTCGGCGTCGCGGTGATCGTCGAGCGCGGTGGCGCGGGCGCCGTCGAGGCGCAGGGCCTGGAGTACGTGACCGCGTACGACCTGGCCGACCTGGGCCTCTGACCGGTACGGACACCCCGAGCAGCACGAAGGGCCGGGTCCTGTTTCACGTGAAACAGGACCCGGCCCATAGGCGGAAGCGCCGTGGACGAATGGGTGGGCGCGGACCGAAGCCGC
>NZ_JBEOSV010000025.1:77980-122518 GCF_040303245.1 Kitasatospora sp. NPDC096077
CGTTTCCGCCCGGGCCACGCTGGCTCTCTCCCCGTTCCCGACCCCCCTAGCAGAACCAGGGCGGGGTTCTTTTTTCAGTTTAACCAGCCCCCGGCCCTTCGCCGTACGCGCCGTGAACGAAGGCGTGGCCGCGGACCTCAGCCGCGCCGGTGCCGCCCGCCGGCACTCTGCACGGTGTCGGCGGCCGGGGCCTCGACGAGGCCGGCCTTCTTCTTCCGGCGCTCCCGCAGGACCTCGATCAGGATCGGCGAGACCGACAGCAGCACGATCAGCAGCACCGCCGGGATCAGGTACTTGTCGATCACCGGGGCGAGCGCGTCGCCGAAGAAGTAGCCGATCAGCAGCATGGACTCGGTCCAGAGCACGCCGCCGATGACGTTCCACACGAAGAAGGTCCTGGCCGGCATCTCCAGGGTGCCGGCGACCGGGTTGAGGAAGGTCCGGACGATCGGCATGAAGCGGGCCAGCACCACGGCCTTGCCCGAGCCGAACTTGTTGAAGTACTCCTCCGCCTTCAACACGTACTCGCGGCGGAAGATCTTCGAGTCCGGCTTGTCGAACATCCTCGGTCCGACCTTGGCGCCGAGCAGGTGCCCGAGCTGGGCGCCGGCGACCGCGGCGATCGGGCAGCCGATCAGCAGCACGGCGATCGGCAGCTTGGCGCCGTCGCCGAGCACCGAGGAGGCGGCGTTCGAGGCGGCGACACCCCCGATGATCAGCAGCGAGTCGCCCGGGAAGAAGAAGCCGACCAGCAGGCCGGTCTCCGCGAAGATGATCGCGATCAGCCCGATGGCGCCGAGGGACGAGATCAGGGATTTGGCGTCGAGCAGATTGACGGCCAGCTGGTTGTAGTCCACGGGCGCAGGATAGCGGTCGTACCTTTCCGACGGCTTCCGGCCGAGGCCCGTCGGCGCCCCTCGGCCCGGTCCCGGGGCCACCGGCGAGTTCCGGCCGAGCCCTCCACCGCGACGTCCCGACAGGCGGGCTCCTGCTGACCTGCGGGCACGAGTCTGGGAAGATGGCACAGGCGTCCGGTCCGCGGCGGCCACCACCCTCATGGGCGTACCGCGGAGGCCGCCTCGAACCTTGGTGCCGGAGAGCCACACCGCAGCGCCGCGCGTCGGCGGGCCGGCACGGAGTCGTCACGAAGGCGTACACAGCGTCGGACAGCACCGTCCGTACGCCGCAACCCGACAGGAGCGGATCGCATGCCCATCGCAACTCCCGAGGTCTACACCGAGATGCTGGACCGGGCCAAGGCGGGCAAGTTCGCCTACCCGGCCATCAACGTCACCTCGTCGCAGACCCTGCACGCCGCGCTGCGTGGTTTCGCCGAGGCCGAGAGCGACGGGATCATCCAGATCTCGACCGGTGGCGCGGAGTTCCTGGGCGGCCAGCACAACAAGGACATGGTGACCGGCGCGGTCGCGCTCGCCGAGTTCGCGCACATCGTCGCCGCCAAGTACGACATCACCGTCGCGCTGCACACCGACCACTGCCCGAAGGACAAGCTGGACGGCTACGTCCGCCCGCTGCTGGCGGTCTCCGCCGAGCGCGTGGCCCGGGGCGAGAACCCGCTGTTCCAGTCGCACATGTGGGACGGCTCGGCCGAGACCCTCTCGGACAACCTGTCGATCGCCCAGGAGCTGCTGGCCCAGGCCGCCGCCGCCAGGATCATCCTGGAGGTCGAGATCACCCCGACCGGTGGCGAGGAGGACGGCGTCACCCACGAGATCAACGACGAGCTGTACACCACCGTCAACGACGCCGTGCGCACCGCCGAGGCGCTGGGCCTGGGCGAGAAGGGCCGCTACCTGCTGGCCGCCTCCTTCGGCAACGTGCACGGCGTGTACAAGCCGGGCAACGTCGTGCTGAAGCCGGAGCTGCTGCGCGAGCTGCAGGACGCGATCGGCAAGCAGTACGGCAAGACCGACCCGTTCGACTTCGTCTTCCACGGCGGCTCGGGCTCCACCGCCGAGGAGATCGCCACCGCGCTGGAGAACGGCGTCGTGAAGATGAACCTGGACACCGACACCCAGTACGCGTTCACCCGCCCGGTGGCCGGCCACATGTTCGCCAACTACGACGGCGTGCTGAAGGTCGACGGCGAGGTCGGCAAGAAGAACACCTACGACCCGCGCACCTGGGGCAAGCTGGCCGAGGCCGGCATGGCCGCCCGCGTGCGCGAGGCCGCCGAGCAGCTGCGCTCGGCCGGCAAGCGCCTGAAGTGACGAGGGCCTGAGGTGACGGGCGCCTGAAGCTCCAGGCGCCCGAACAGAGCGGTGCCCCCGGTGGACGATCCACCGGGGGCACCGTCACGTCGGGGTCCCTAGGGCACGCCCTACAGCTCGGTGGACGGCTTGAGCTCCGCGTACGCCTCCGCGCTGCTGTCCTTCAGGAACTGCCAGCAGCGGTTCTCCTCCTCGGTCTCCTTGATCGCGCCGGCCGCCCGGGCGAGCGCCGCCAGGCAGCGCAGGAAGCCGCGGTTGCCGCGGTGCTCCCACGGCACCGGCCCGTGGCCCTTCCAGCCGGCGCGGCGCAGCGAGTCCAGGCCGCGGTGGTAGCCGGTGCGGGCGTAGGCGTAGGACTCGACGTGGCGGCCGGCCACGAAGGCGTCGTCGGCGAGCATCGCCCAGCCGAGGCAGAAGGCCGGGAATTCGGCGACCACCTGGGTCGGTGAGGCCGACTCCTCCGCCAGCATCCGGTAGGGCTGCTCGTCCTCCGGCAGGAAAGTGGGTTCGGGGCCGTCGAGAAGGTTCCTGTGAAGCGCCATGCAGTGCAGTCTGCCATCCGCGGCGCAGGGGTCAACCGCCCCCGTCGTGATCGACGGGCTCCACCGGGGGCGGTCGAACCGGCGTCTGCATACCACGTATGTAGACATTCACCCGTTCGCATGCCAAGGTGTCGCTCGTGCCCGCTGCCAGACCCGCCCGCAGGCGAGCCGCCCCGCCCGGGAAGGCTCCCGGCGGCCGCCGACGCCGCCGGTCACGCCGCCGGATCGGCCCTGGCATGCTCACGGCACTGCTGGCCGCCCTCGTGGTGCTGGGCGCCGCGGTCCTCGTCCTGACCAGCACCCCGGACCGGCCCGCCCCCGCCCCGGCCGCCCAGGCCCGGATGGCGCCGCCCGCCGAGCAGCCACCCAGCACGCCCCCGGCCCCCACGCCGACCCCCACAGCCACCCCGACCCCGACCCCGACGGCGACCACCACACCCACCGGGCCCGACCCCGGCCCCGGCAAGGGCGCGGGCACCTTCACCATCGCCCCCGCCAGCGCCAAGGCGGTCGGCCGCGGCACCGTGCGCCGCTACCGGGTGGAGGTCGAGGACGGCATCGGCATCGACGCCACGGCGGCCGCGGCCCAGATCCACGGCATCCTCGGCGACCGCCGGGGCTGGACCAACGACCGCCGGAACGGCTTCCAGCTGGTCGCCGGCGGCTCCTACGACTTCACCGTGAAGATCGCCTCCCCGGCGACGGTGGACAGGATCTGCGGCGCCTCCGGCCTGGACACCCACGGCGAGGTGAACTGCAACGTCGGCAACCAGGTGCTCGTCAACTCCAAGCGCTGGAACACCGGTTCCCCCCAGTTCAGCGGCCCGCTGGACGACTACCGGGCGCTGATCGTCAACCACGAGGTCGGCCACCGGATCGGCCACGGCCACGAGACCTGTCCCGGCCCGGGCAAGCCCGCGCCCGCGATGATGCAGCAGATCTACGGCCTCAAGGGCTGCGCCCCGAACGCCTGGCCGTACTCGGCGGACGGCACCTACCTGAGCGGCCCGGCCGTCCCGTAGCGATGGACCGCAACGGAGTTGAGACCTGATCGGCGAACCCCCGGGACAACGACGGCCTACCCTGCGAGCATGACCGCCGCCCAACGCCGAAGGCTCACCGCCGTGTTCGCCGCCGCCGGGATCTCCCTCGGCGCCGCCGCCTGCTCGTCCGCACCCTCCATCGGCACCACCACCGGCACCGGACTCAGCTACGACCGCGTCCGGTCGACCGCCCTGGACCTGGTCAAGAACAAGTCCACCGACTGCCCGTTCGGCCTCGACTTCGCGAAGGCCGCGGCCGCCGCCGGGATCGGCGGCACCGTCGCCCCGGCCGTGACGGACGGACACTCCGTCACGGGCAACACGGGCGACGGCGTCCCGGCCGCGCCCTGGCCGTCCGGGGTCACCCACCCGCCGACGATGACCGAGATGCCCGCCACTCCCCCGAGCGCCGACATCACCTGCTCCTACAGCCTCGGCGGATCCACCGTCGAGGTCGACCTGCTGGCCACGTCGAGGAACGACACCGCGGTCAGCCTGGCGCTGCCGATGATCCAGCGCAACGGGCGGCTCAGCGTGGACCAGCTGACCCGCTTCGCCCAGACCCGGCCCGCCGTCGGTCGGACCACGCTCGCCTCGGACGGGGGCACCGTCGCGGTCGCCCGGATCGCGCTCAAGGGCGAGGGCGACCTGATGCTGCTGCTCTCCGAGGCCCCCGACAGCCAGGTCGTGAACGGGGAACTCGCCGGCGAACCGCTGCGCAAGGCCGCCGAGACCCTGGCCGGGCAGGTCCACTGAGGCACTCAGCCCGGGACCGGCAGGCACTCAGCCCAGGACCGGCAGGTACTCCCCCAGGTCGCTGCGCTCCCCCGAGGCGGACACCCCGTGGTCCGCCACCGCCGCCGCCCAGGGGAGCCGGCCGGTGGCCAGCCGGATCCAGGTCAGCGGGTCGGTCTCGACCACGTTCGGCGGGGTACCCCGGGTGTGCCTGGGCCCGGGGACGGCCTGGACCACCGCGTACGGCGGGATCCGCAGCTCGACCGCGCCGCCGGGCACCTGATCGGCGAAGGCGTCCGCCAGCAGCCGGGTGACGGCGGCGACGGCCTGCCGGTCGTGCGGGAAGGCCTCCGGGCCGAGGGCGGCGGCCAGGTCGTCGGCGTGCACCACCGTCTCCACCAGCCTGGTGACCAGCAGGTCGGCGAGCGTCATCGAGCCGAGCCGGATCTCGAACCGCCGCACCGGGTCGGCGGCTTCGGGCCGCTCCAGCAGCCCGGTCAGCGCGTCGGCGGCCCGGCCGAAGGCCACCGCCACCGCGGCCGCGTCCCCGGCGAAGTCCGCCGCGGACCGCTCCCTGGCCTGCTCGTCCAACAGCGGCGCCACCGTGCCGACCGCGGCCACCCAGCCCGGCAGGCCGAGCGGCGGACGCCCCTGCAGCGGATCGTCCAGGCGCGCGGGGACGAAGTCCAACTGGACGGCCAGGTGCGCCAGCAGCTCCCGGACGGTCCACTCCCCCAGCCTGGTCGGCAGGTCCAGCTGCGCGTCGGTGAGGCCCGCCACGGCGGCGCGCAGCGCCCCGGTCTGGGCGGCCAGCGCGGCGCGGACCTTCTGCGGCTGGTACGTACGGGACTTGGCAGGCATGGGGCTCAACATACGCCGAGGGACGGACGGTTCCGGAGAACCGTCCGTCCCTCGACACCTGCGGATCAGGCGAGCAGGGCCTCGATGACGCCGGTGTGGGCGTCCTTCAGCTCGGCCAGCGTGACGCTGAACTGGCCCTGGACGTCCAGGCTGTCGCCGTCCACGACACCGATCCGGGTGGCCGGCAGGCCACGCGCGGTGCACATGTCGTTGAAGCGGAGCTCCTCGCTGCGCGGCACCGCCACGACGGCGCGGCCGGCCGACTCCGAGAACAGCAGGACGAACGGGTCGGTGCCCTCGGGCACCACGATCCGCGCGCCGTGGCCGCCCTTGAGACAGCTCTCCACGAGCGCCTGGCCGAGACCGCCGTCGGAGAGGTCGTGCGCGGCGTCGATCATGCCGTCGCGCGAGGCGGCGATCAGGATGTCGCCGAGCAGCCGCTCGCGCTCCAGGTCCACCACGGGCGGCAGACCGCCGAGGTGGTCGTGGACGACCTGCGACCAGGCCGAGCCGCCGAGCTCGTCCGCGGTGTCGCCGAGCAGGTAGAGCAGCTGCCCCTCCTCGGCGAAGGCGACCGGGGTGCGCCGGGTGACGTCGTCGATGACGCCGAGCACCGCGACCACCGGGGTCGGGTGGATGGCGACCTCGCCGGTCTGGTTGTACAGCGAGACGTTGCCGCCGGTGACCGGGGTGCCGAGCACCAGGCAGGCGTCGGCCAGGCCGCGGGTCGCCTCGGCGAACTGCCACATCACGTCCGGGTCCTCGGGGGAACCGAAGTTGAGGCAGTCGGAGACGGCGAGCGGCTTGGCGCCGCCGGCCGCGACGTTGCGGTAGGCCTCGACCAGGGCCAGCTGGGCACCGGTGTACGGGTCCAGCTTGGCGTAGCGGCCGTTGCCGTCGGTGGCGACCGAGACACCGAGGTTGGTCTCGTCGTCGATCCGGATCATGCCCGAGTCCTCGCCGTGCGAGAGCACGGTGTTGCCGAGCACGTAACGGTCGTACTGGTCCGTGATCCAGGACTTGGAGGCCTGGTTCGGGTGGCTCGCGACCTTCAGCAGGTCGGCCTTGAGGCCCTCGCCGGTGGTCGGGCGGGCCAGCCGCTCGGCGGTGGGGGCGTCGGCCTGGAGCGCGTCCTGCCAGCTGGGGCGGGCGTACGGACGCTGGTAGACCGGGCCGTCGTGGGCGACGGTGCGCGGGGGCACGTCCACCACGAGCTCACCGTGCCAGAAGATCTCCAGGCGCTCGCCGTCGGTCACCTCACCGATGACGTTGGCGATGACGTCCCACTTCTCGCAGATCTCCAGGAAGCGGGCGACCTTGTCGGGCTCGACGATCGCGCACATCCGCTCCTGCGACTCGCTCATGAGGATCTCCTCCGGCGAGAGCGTGTGGTCGCGCAGGTGCACGGTGTCGAGGTCGATCCGCATGCCGCCGGAACCGGCCGAGGCCAGCTCGCTGGTGGCGCAGGACAGACCGGCGCCGCCGAGGTCCTGGATGCCCTTGACGAGCTTCTCCCGGAAGATCTCCAGGGTGCACTCGATCAGGAGCTTCTCCTGGAACGGGTCACCGACCTGGACGGCCGGGCGCTTGGCCGGCTTGGTGTCGTCGAAGGTCTCGGAGGCCAGCACCGAGACGCCGCCGATGCCGTCGCCACCGGTGCGGGCGCCGTACAGGATGACCTTGTTGCCGGCCCCGGAGGCCTGCGCGAGGTGGATGTCCTCGTGCTTCATGACGCCCACGCACAGCGCGTTGACCAGCGGGTTGCCCTGGTAGCAGGAGTCGAAGACGACCTCGCCGCCGATGTTCGGCAGGCCCAGGCAGTTGCCGTAGCCGCCGATGCCGGCGACGATCCCGGGCAGCACCCGGCGGGTGTCCGGGTGGTCGGCCGCGCCGAAGCGCAGCGGGTCCATCACGGCGACCGGGCGGGCGCCCATCGCCAGGATGTCGCGCACGATGCCGCCGATGCCGGTGGCCGCGCCCTGGTAGGGCTCGATGTACGACGGGTGGTTGTGCGACTCGACCTTGAAGGTCACCGCGTAGCCCTGGCCGACATCGACGACACCGGCGTTCTCGCCGATGCCGACGAGCATCGCGTCCGAATCGGGCTTCTTCTCGCCGAACTGCTTCAGGTGGACCTTGCTGCTCTTGTACGAACAGTGCTCGGACCACATGACCGAGTACATCGCGAGTTCGGCGCCGGTCGGGCGGCGGCCGAGAATCTCCCGGATGCGCGCGTACTCGTCCTGCTTGAGGCCGAGTTCGGCCCAGGGCTGGGCGGCGTCCGGGGTCTGCTCGGCGTTCTTGACGGTGTCGAGGCTCATCAGGCGTTCACCAGCTGCTTCAGGACGGAAGTGAAGAAGCCCAGGCCCTCGGTGGTCGGACCGGTGAGCGGCTCCACGGCGTGCTCCGGGTGCGGCATCAGGCCGACGACATTGCCGGCGGCGTTGGTGATGCCGGCGATGTCGCGGTACGAACCGTTCGGGTTGACGTCCAGGTAACGGGCCACGACCCGGCCCTCCGCCTCCAGTTCGTCCAGGACGTGCGCCTCGGCGACGAAGCGGCCCTCGCCGTTCTTCAGCGGGACGACGATTTCCTGGCCGGCCGAGTAATCCCGGGTCCAGGCGGTGTCCGCGTTCTCGATCCGCAGCTTCTGGTCGCGGCAGATGAAGTGCAGCGAGTCGTTCCGGGTCAGCGCGCCCGGCAGCAGGTGCGATTCGCACAGCACCTGGAAGCCGTTGCAGATACCCAGGACGGGCATTCCGAGCCTGGCCTGCTCGATGACGGTCTCCATCACCGGCGAGAAGCGCGAGATCGCGCCGCACCGCAGATAGTCGCCGTAACTGAATCCGCCCGGCAGGACGACGGCGTCGACCTGGTGGAGATCATTGTCACGGTGCCAGAGGGCGACCGGCTCGGCGCCGGCCAGCCGGACCGCGCGCTGGGCGTCGCGGTCGTCGAGGGATCCGGGGAAAGTGACGACGCCTACGCGGGTGGTCACTTCGCCGCCTCCTCGACCCGGACGGTGAAGTCCTCGATCACGGTGTTGGCGAGAAAGGTCTCGGCGGCTTCGCGGATACGGGCGAGCGCGGCGTCGTCGACCGGACCCTCCAGCTCCAGCTCGAAACGCTTGCCCTGGCGGACGTCGGCGATCCCGGTGAATCCGAGACGGGGCAGTGCACGCTGCACCGCCTGGCCCTGGGGGTCGAGGATCTCCGGCTTGAGCATGACGTCGACTACGACGCGTGCCACTGGCACTCCCGGTGGTGTCTTCGGTGAGGCGGGGGAACTCCAGACTACCGGCCGTTCGAGGCACTTCTGCTGGCCGGGGAGGGTGACGCGCGTAGACCCAGGACCCTTACGCCACAAGGGATCCGGCACCCCCACCCCCCGCCCGGCCCGGCCGGTTTCCCGGGATTCGGAGCCCCGAACGGAGACGCCCGAAGAACACCCGAATACGGCACTTGGGGACAGATCCTCCCGTCCCGCACTCGGTATCCCGCGGCGACGCGAAGACTCGTGAATATCCGGAAAAGAATGCCGAACTCTTCGATTTCGACCCCCTTCGGGTGCAGAATAGGGCCACCTGTCGCGGCAAGTGCTGCGTATCCGGCGGGCCACCAGGCCTGCCCGTGTGCGCTTGCGCGAGTTGGTGCACATCAGGCCACCCTTCGCACTCCGCGAACCGGCGGCCGAATTGCCCGAGAGGATTGACACCCATGGCTCAGCGTGTAGTTGTCACGCTCTCCGACGACCTGGACGGCGGCGCCGCCGCAGAAACCGTCCACTTCGGCGTCGACGGGAAGTCGTACGAGATCGACCTGTCCGTGGACAACGCGGAAAAGCTGCGGGAGGCCCTCGCTCCGTTCGTCGCGGCCGGCCGTCGCCAGAGCCGCACCGGAAAGTCCTTCCGCCGCACCGCGCTCACTCCGGATCCGGCCGCCGTGCGCGCCTGGGCCCTGTCCCGCGGCATGGAACTGCCGGCCCGCGGCCGCATCCCCAAGCACGTGTACGAGGCGTTCGCCGAGGCGAACTGACCGCGTCGGGGCACCGCCCCCGGTCGCCCCGGTCGCCCCGCCCGCCTGGACCGAAAGGGTGGGGCGACCACCCCGAACGATGCTGTAGAGTATTCCTCGTCGCCGCAACGGAAAGATCCAAAGCGGCGGCGGGTGCCCCACCAGGCACCATGCGGACGTAGCTCAGTTGGTAGAGCATCACCTTGCCAAGGTGAGGGTCGCGAGTTCGAATCTCGTCGTCCGCTCGCAGTGCGCGAGCACCGTACAAATCAATAGTCTGACCATGCGGACGTAGCTCAGTTGGTAGAGCATCACCTTGCCAAGGTGAGGGTCGCGAGTTCGAATCTCGTCGTCCGCTCCAGTACGAAGGCCCCCTCGATCGAGGGGGCCTTCGACGTATTCCGGCGACTTCTCCGCCCGGCCCCCGATCCCGCCCGGTCCCGGATCCCGCCCCACCCCGCCATTCGCCCGGTCCGCCATTCGCCCATGACATTTGTCATCGCCGACCCGTGGATCCGCACCGCCCGTCCATGACGGCGCGCACTGCCCGCGCGGCCCCGGCGGCGGAAGGCTTGGGGACATGGAAACGAGCCAGCCCGCCCGCCCCGGCGACCACGTGATCGAGGTCACCGACCTACGCCGCCACTACGGCACCGGCGCCACCGAGTACCAGGCCGTCCGCGGCGTCGACCTGACCGTCGGCCGCGGCGAGCTGTTCGCCCTGCTCGGGACCAACGGCGCCGGCAAGACCTCCACCATGGAGGTCATCGAGGGCCTGGCCGCGCCCAGCGGCGGCACCGTCCGGGTGCTCGGCCACGACCCCTTCACCGAGCGCGCTGCCGTCCGCCCGCGGATCGGCGTCATGCTCCAGGAGGGCGGCTTCCCCGGCGAGCTCACCGTCGCCGAGACCGGGCGCAGCTGGGCCGGGATGACCAGCGGCGCCCGCCCGGTCGCCGAAGCCCTGGAGCTGGTCGGCCTCGGCCACCGGGCCGGCGTCCGGGTCAAGCAGCTGTCCGGCGGCGAACGGCGCCGGCTGGACCTCGCGATGGCCCTGCTCGGCCGCCCGGAGGTGCTGTTCCTGGACGAGCCCAGCACCGGCCTCGACCCGGAGGCGCGCGCCGCCGTCTGGCAGCTGGTCCGCGAACTGCGCGCCCAGGGCACCACGGTGCTGCTCACCACCCACTACCTGGAGGAGGCCGAGGAGCTCGCCGACCGGCTCGCCATCATGCACGGCGGACAGGTCGTCACCACCGGCACCGTCGCCGAGGTGATCGCCGGCCGGCCGTCCCGGATCACCTTCGAACTCCCCGAGTTCACCGGGACCCCGCTGCCCGTCCTGGCCGGGGCCGAGTTCACCGTCGACGGCCGCAAGGTCACCGCGCACAGCACCGCCCTCCAGGACACCCTCACCGACCTGCTCGGCTGGGCCCGGCAGCACGGGATCGCGCTCGGCGCCCTGGACGCCCGCAGCGCCTCGCTGGAGGAGGCCTTCCTCGCCATCGCCTCCGAGGCCGCCCACCAGGCCCCGCCCGAGGCCCCCGCCCGTCCCGCCCGCCGCCGCCTGATCGGATCCGCCCGATGACCACCGCCGTCCCCGTCAAGGGTTCCACCGCCGCCGGCCCGCAGAGCACCACCGCCGGCCGCCTGATCGCCCTCGGCCGCGCCGAGGCCACCCTGCTGCTGCGCAACCGCACCGCGCTGTTCACCGCCCTGGTGCTGCCGGTGGTGCTGATCGGCACCCTCCACAGCATGCTCAAGAAGCAGGCCGAGACCACCCCCGGGCTGGACGTCGACTCGATGCTGATCTACGGGTCGGTCGGGATGATCCTGGCCTTCGTCGTCTACTACAACCTGACCGCCGCGTACGTCGGACGGCGCGGCGAACTGGTGCTCAAGCGGCTGCGCACCGGCGAGGCCCGGGACCTGGAGATCCTGCTCGGCACCGCCGTCCCCTCGCTCGCCCTCGGACTGTCCATGGCCGCCCTGATCGGGGTCGGCGGCAGCCTCGGCCTGCACCTGACGATGCCGGTCAACCCGCTGCTGATGCTGGTCGGCCTGGTGCTGCTGCTGGGCACCATGATCGCCCTGGCCGCACTGTCCAGCGCCTTCACCAAGACCGTCGAGAGCGCGGGCATCACCACCCTGCCGGTCATGCTGGTCATGCAGTTCGGCTCCGGCCTGTTCTTCCCGCTGGAGGTCATGCCCACGCAGCTGGCCGACATCTGCCGCCTGCTGCCGACCACCCCGGCCTTCCAGCTGATCCGGGTCGGCTGGTTCGGCACCGACGGCTCGGCCGCCCCGACCGACTTCCTCGGCAGCTGGGGCACCGCCGCCCCGCACCTGGTCACCGGTGCGATCTGGTGCGCCCTCGCAGTCTGGGGCGCGGTGCGGTACTTCCGCTGGGAGCCGCGCCGCTGAACCGCACGACGAGAATCCGAAGGACCCGTCCCCGTCCCGCCTCTGATATGAAGGCAGCAACACGATCGTGATCAGACGGGGAGCGCTGCGATGGTCCGGGGGCCGATCCGCCGCTGGAGGGGCTACGGCAAGCCGCAGCGCGCCGAGCTGTACTTCCGCTGGTCGCTCTACATGGTGGCGTGGATCATGCTGCCGGTGAACCTGCTGGCCAGCGCCTCCTCGGTACGGATCGGGGGCGCGGCCGGCACCGCCCAGGTCGCCCTGGCGCTGTCCCTCGCCTCGCTCCTGGTCAGCATCCGGGCCTACCGCACCTCCCTCGACCGCTACCTGGGACGCCCCGGTGGCTACCGCCGCTGGCTGACCGTCAACACCGTCGTCACGGTGGCCGGGGCCTGGGCCCTGCTGCTCCTCGGCCCGTCCTCCGACGGGCTGTCGCCCCACCCCGGCCCGCCGTTCACCGCGGTGGTCGCCGCCTCCCTGGTCGGCGCGACCGCGGGCCCCGCGGGGGTGGGCCTGCCCCTGCGCTGGGCCTTCCTCGGCGCGGCCGCCCTGCCCTGCGCGGTCGCCCCCGCGATGCTGCTGGCCGGCATCAGCCCCGCCACCACCTCGGGCTGGCTGGTCGGCATGGTGATCGGCACGCTCGTCCTGGCCGGCAGCTGCCGCAGCTTCGCCTGGGTGACCGCCATCGTCTGGGAGCTGGACGCCGCCCGCGAGGCGCAGTCCCGGCTGGCCGTCGCGGAGGAGCGGCTGCGCTTCTCCCGCGACCTGCACGACGTGATGGGCCGCAACCTCACCACCATCGCGCTGAAGAGCGAACTCGCCGTCCAACTCGCCCGGCGCGGACGGCCGGAGGCCGCCGAGCAGATGGCCGAGGTGCAGAAGATCGCCCAGGAGTCCCAGCGCGAGGTCCGGGACGTCATCCGCGGCTACCGCACCGCCGACCTGCACGCCGAGGCGATCGGCGCCCGGGCCGTGCTCCGCTCCGCCGACATCGCCTGCGAGATCGACCTGGGCGAGAACGCCGACGGGCTGCCGCTGCCGGTGCAGTCGGTGCTCGGCTGGGTGATCCGGGAGGCCACCACCAACGTGCTGCGGCACAGCGAGGCCGCCCACTGCCTGATCCGGCTGCGCCGGGACGACGGCCGGGTGGTGCTGGAACTGGAGAACGACGGGGTGCCCGAGACCCCGTTCCCGTCCCAGGGCACCGGAACCGGGCTGCGCGGGCTGCGCGAGCGGCTGGCCGCCCACGACGGCGAACTGACCGTCCCGACGGCCGGGCCGGGCACCTTCCGGGTGCTCGCCGCCGTACCGCTCCGATCCCCGCTGCCGAGGAAGGCCCTCCGATGACCGACACCGCGCCGGTGCGCGTCCTGCTCGCCGACGACGAGCACCTGATCCGCGGCGCGCTGGCCGCGCTGCTCTCGCTGGAGGACGACATCGAGGTGGTCGCCCAGGCCGGTTCCGGCCCGGAGGCGCTGGCGATGGCCCGGGCGCACCAACCGGACATCGCGGTGCTGGACCTCCAGATGCCCGGCAAGGACGGCATCGAGGTGGCCACCGAGCTGCGCCGGCTGCTGCCGGACTGCCGCTGCATGATCGTCACCGGCCACGGCCGCCCCGGCTACCTGAAGCGGGCGCTGGAGGTCGGGGTGCGCGGCTTCCTGCCGAAGACCGTCTCGGCGGCCGACCTGGCCGGCATCATCCGCACCGTGCGGTCCGGCGGCCGGTACGTGGACCCGGAGCTGGCGGCGGACGCGATCAGCGCCGGGGAGACCCCGCTGACCCCGCGCGAGACGGACGTCCTGGAGCTGGCCGCGGACGGCACCCCGATCGCGGAGATCGCCGAGCGGGCCGCGCTGTCCCAGGGCACCGTGCGCAACTACCTGTCCTCGGCGGCCACCAAGCTGGGCGCGGAGAACCGGCACGCGGCGGTGCGGATCGCCCGCGAGCACGGCTGGATCTGAGCCGCGCCCGCGGGCGTCCGCGAGCGGATCAGGCCCAGCTGGTGCCGGTCAGCCGCTCGTAGACCTCGATGTACTTGGCCCGGGTGCGCTCGACCAGCTCGGCGGGCAGCTCCGGCGGCGGCTGCTCGCTGTAGCGGTCCCAGCCGGAGTCCGGGGAGACCAGCCAGTCGCGGATCAGCTGCTTGTCGAAGGAGGCCTGCGAGCGGCCCGGCTCGTACTCGTCGGCCGGCCAGTAGCGGGAGGAGTCCGGGGTGAGCACCTCGTCGCCGATGATCAACTCGCCGTCCAGCAGCCCGAACTCGAACTTGGTGTCGGCCAGGATGATGCCGCGGTCGCGGGCGATGTCCCGGGCCCGCGCGTAGACGTCCAGGGTGGTGCGGCGGACCTGGTTGGCCAGCTCGGCGCCGATCCGGCGGGCGGTCTCCTCGTACGGGACGTTCTCGTCGTGCTCGCCGACCTCGGCCTTGAGGGCCGGGGTGTAGATCGGGGCGGGCAGCTCGGAGCTGTTCACCAGGCCCTCCGGCAGGGCGATGCCGCAGACCGTCCGGCTCTCCTGGTACTCGGAGAGGCCGGAGCCGGCCAGGTAGCCGCGGGCGACCGCCTCGACCGGGATCATGTCCAGGCTCTTGCAGATCAGCGTGCGGCCCTTCCAGTCGGCCGGGGCGCCGGCCGGGACCTCGGTGGAGATCACGTGGTTGGGGACGATGTCGGCGATCCGCTCGAACCACCACAGCGAGAGCTGGGTGAGCACCCGGCCCTTGTCCGGGATCTCGTTCGGCAGCACCCAGTCGTGGGCCGACATCCGGTCGCTGGCCACCATCACCAGCTCGCCCGATCCGGTGCGGTACAGGTCGCGCACCTTGCCGGTGTGCAGGTGGACCAGGCCGGGTACCTGGACCGGCTCGGGCTTGGTGACAAATCCGCTCAAGGTGTTCAGTCCTCAGGGGTCGTTCGGGGCGTGGGGCACCGCGAAAGGGGAGGTCACTGCCCCCGCAGTCTTTCACGGCCGCCCCGGCCCGCTTCCCGGGGAGCCCGGGCCCGGTCCTTGCGCGGCCCGGGTCAGGTTCCCGCGCGGCCCGGGTTCAGTTCTTGCAGAGGCGGTCCAGCAGGTTGGCGGTGGCCCGCTGGACCCGTTCGTCGGTGAGCCCGGGGCGGCCGAGGGCGGGCGACCAGGCGAAGGTGCCGGCCGCGAAGACGTACGCGCCGCTGGGCGCCCGGTACAGCGAGGTCTCCTGGTAGCGGGTGCGGCCCGCGAGGTCCCGGTACGGCGAGTGGGCCAGCAGCACCCGCTCGGTGTGCTCCGGCAGCGCCACCTTCGGGTAGTACCGGTCGGCCTCCCCCGCGACCAGCCCGGGCAGCTCGTCCCCCTCCTGCAGTCCGGTGCCGTCCCAGAGCCAGTGCGCGGTGTGCCGGGCGACCAGCGGGACGGGCGCGGCGACCCGGCCCGAGTACTGCACGCCGAGCAGGTGCTGCTCGGGCTCGCCGGCGTCCCGCCAGAGCGCGCTGGCCGCGCCCGGCACCCCGGCGGCCGGGTTGCCCGGCCCGACCTTCTGCCGTTTGCGGCAGTTCAGCAGCCGGTTGGGTTCGCCGGAGGCGGCGGCGGTCAACTCGACCCGCCAGTACATGGTGTTGGCGGACAGGAAGACCAGCGAGGTGCCGCCGTCCCGGGCCCGCTCGGCGGCCCGTCTCATCGGCTCGGACCAGTACTCGTCGTGGCCGGGGAAGACCAGCGCGCGGTGCTCGGACGGGTCCACCAGGCCGGCGTGCAGATCGGTGGCGGTGGCGTAGGAGAGGTCGTAGCCGTAGCGCTCGGCCCAGCGGATGAAGTCGTAGGCGTGGCCGACGTGCAGCGGCAGTCCGGCGGTGGCGTGCGGGCGGTCGAAGGAGACCGTGACGGCCGCCTCGGACTCGCCGACCAGACCGCCCCGGCCGTCCCAGGCGTGGTAGAGGCTGGCGCCGGTGCGGCCGTCCTCGGGGAACAGGTTGTACGCCTGCCAGGTCACGTCCGGGAGCACCAGGAGCAGTTCGGCCTTGCGCCCCTGGCCGGCGAAGTCCCTTACGGTGAACGGGATATGGGTGCGGTGCAGCATGTCGGCGGTGGTCAGCACGGCGACGTACGCGCCCGGCTTCCAGTGCGGCGGGACCTGCAACCGCCAGGAGTGCCACCAGTGGTGGCAGGAGACCGTCCGCTCGACCACCAGCGGGGCGGGCTGGGCCAGACCGGCGATCAGCGGACTGTCCGTCATGTGGCGGGCTCCGTCGCCGCCGTAGTGGCCGATCCGGTAGACGCCCACGGTGAACTCGCGGGGCGGGTTGACGGTGACCCGGAAGTCCACCGAACCGCCGGGGCGGATCACCCCGGCCGAGGCGAAGCCCTTGATCTGCTGGTCCACGTCGTTGGAGCTCTGCGGGGTGCCGACCGGCGGCTTGCGCCGCGCGCCGGCCCCCAGCGGCTGCTGGCCGGGCGCATCCACCGAGACGTACCAGGGCACGGCGCCCTCGGCCCCGGCCAGGTACAGGTCGGGACTGCGCAGCCAGGGCAGCGGGCCCTGGCCGAAGGGGTCGGAGACGCTGTAGGCGTGCGTGCCCGACTCCCAGCGGCGGTTGAGTTCGGTCCCCACGCGCCCCTCCCAGGTGCACTTCCGTCCGGTTGGCACGTGCCCCCCGGATGTGCGTGCGGTCTAATACACCACACAGTGCTGGCGCTCCGTCACCCCACGGTAGCAATTGGTGGCGGGAATCTCGGGCGCCGTCGGGCCGGGGCCTCCGGCCTGCGGAGACGGCCGGAGGCCCGGGGCCCCGGGGGCGCGTGCGGGGCGCCGAGCGCCGCCCGGGACGGAAGCTGCTGGTGGGCCGGGAGGGCATTGCCGGGACGTCAACTGGGACGTCAGAGCCGGACGGGTTTCTCCAGCCGGACCTCGGCCGCGTCCAGCCAGGCCCGCAGCGGACCGTCCTGGCCCTGCTCCACGGCCTGGGCGACCGGGGCGGCCAGGTCGGTGCGGCGGACGCCGCCGAGCAGCAGCACCGGGCCGTCCAGCCAGTCCAGCCCGGGGGCACCGCCGGCGGTGTCCACGGCGGCGCAGCAGACCATCGCGGTGACATGGTCGACCAACAGGTCGCGGCCGGTGCGGTCGGGCTCCAGCAGCGGGGCCGGGGTGGTGGTGCGGGCCAGCTGGGCGGCCAGCGCGGCGGCCAGCTGCTCGCCGTCGCCCTCGGCGAGCCGGACCAGCAGCCGGGTCAGGGTCGGGGCGCCGGGGCGGGACTGCGGGGCCAGCCGGTCCAGGGCGGCCTGCAGGGCGGCGGCCCGGGCCCGCCAGCCGGCGTCCACCACCTCGGCCGGGTAGTCGGCCCACTCCAGTTCGTGCCAGGCGCCGGCGGCCGGGCGGCCGAAGAACAGCTCGGCGGCCAGCCGGGAGACCGCCCGGTCCACCGCGCCGGGCTCCTCCAGCAGGTCGCAGGCGGGGCGGTCGCCGAGCCGGGTGCCGTAGCCGTCGGCCAGCCGGTCCCGGCGGGACAGCTCGGTCAGCGCGGAGACCACCCCGGCGTTCAGGTGCGCGGGGTGGCGGCCGAGCCGCCAGGCGGGCAGCGCGACCCGGGTGAGCAGCCGGTCCCAGCCGGCGTAGGCCAGGCCGACCTGCTCCTGGGCGGCGATCCGCAGGCCGTAGTCGACCGTCCGGGCCTGCTCGGAGGCCCAGCCCGCGACGGACCGCTCCAGCTCGGCGGCGTGGCCGCGGCAGGCGCCGAGCAGCCGGCGGGTGATCCGCCGGGCGATCCGGTCGGCGAGCCCGGCCGGGCCGCGCCGGGGCGGCGCGGGCGGGGCCGCCAGCGTGCCGCCGCCGAGGCCGGGGGCGGCGCCCGCGCCGGAGTCCAGGCAGGCGTCCAGGCCGCGCAGGAAGCGGCGGGCGGCGGCGATCTCCGGGTCCGCGGAGGCGGCGGTGCCGGCCACCACGGGGGCGAGCAGGGCGCGCAGTTCGCCGGCCCGCATCCACCAGAGGAAGGGCGAGCCGATCACCAGGACCGGCGCGGTCGGCAGGTGCTGCGGCCGCCGCGGGCCGGGGCGCCGGCCCGGCGGGACGTCCTCCAACCAGCTGTCGCAGTCGGGGGTGAGGGCCACCGCGGAGGGCGCCGGGACGTCCAGCCGGTCGGCCAGTTCGTCGATCAGCCGGTACAGCTCGGGGGCCCCGGCCCGCTCGACCGGGACGGCCGGGGTCTGCGGCGGGACGGCCCGGCGCAGGGCGCGGGCGGTCAGTCCGGCCACCAGCAGGGTCAGCGCGGCGACCGCGCAGACCACCCAGCGGACGGCGTCCCACCCGGCCGCGTCGGAGGAGCCGGGCGCCCCGATCCGGCCGGTGAACCGGCCCGCGAGCAGGACCACCGCGACGGCGGCGGGCAGGACGGCAGCGGCCAGAGCGAGGCCCCGGATCCGCAGGACCGCTTGGGCGTGAGCGCGCGCGGTGTCGACGGCCATACGGTGCGGCACCCCCTTCGGAGCCCTCGGGCACCCGCTACGGGCCCTGAGCCGACTCGAAACGATCAGTTCCGACCGGGAAGCGGAGGCGTCCGATCCCCGGCAGTGCATGCTGTGTGGCGCTACTGACATTTTCGACGCCCCGGTCCGGGCGGGTGTTCCGGATCGGCCCGGTTTCCACTCGTCCCGGTGACGTCGCCCGGTTGTTCCGGTGACGCCGCGGTCCGTTCGACGACGCCGCCGGGGCGCCCGCGACCGGTCCGGTGCGAAGCACCGGGCGGCCGACCGGCCGATCGCCGTCCAGCATCCCCCCGCGGGCGCGCCGCTACCCGGCGGCGACCCCGGCGCACGGCACCGTCACACGGCGATCCAGCGCACCATAAGGCCGGGCGCCCGGTTACGTCAGCCGGATGCGGGTGCTGTCACCCGATGTGCTGGATTCCGCCCGCCGAACGGTGTGGCGGCCCGGGAACCGCTCCCGGCCCGGAAACGCCGTTGGGCGCTGCGCCCTGCGGGTTGTCGGGCACCCCGTTCGGGCCCGGCGCGGCTCGCGGCGGGCTCTCGGCAGGGCTCTCGGCAGAGCTCGCGGCAGGACTGGCGGCGGGGCGCCGGCCCGTCGGCCCTGGGGCCCCGGGCACGGCGCGGCCCCCGGGCGAGGGTCCGCCCGGGGGCCGCGAGGGGCTCGGGTGCCTCAGGCGGTGGCCGCCTTCAGCGCGATGTCGGTGCGGTGCTGGCCGCCCTTGAGGGAGATCCGGTCCACGGCCGCGTACGCGCGGTCGCGCGCCTCGGCCAGGTCGGTGCCGGTCGCGGTGACCGACAGGACGCGGCCCCCGGCGCTGAGCACCCGGCCGTCCTGGTCCGCCGCCGTCCCGGCGTGCAGCACGTACGCGGTGCCGTCCGCCTCGGCCTCGGCCAGGCCCTCGATCGGGTCGCCGGTGCGCGGCGCGGCCGGGTAGCCCTCGGAGGCGACGACCACGGTGACGGCCGCCCCCTCGTCCCAGCGCAGCGGCTCCAGCTGGCCCAGGGTGCCGGTGGCGGAGGCGAGCAGCACGCCGGCCAGCGGGGTGCGCAGCCGGGCCAGCACGACCTGGGTCTCCGGGTCGCCGAAGCGGGCGTTGAACTCGATCACCCGGGTGCCGCGCGAGGTGAGCGCCAGGCCCGCGTACAGCAGGCCGGAGAACTCGGTGCCGCGGCGGCGCAGCTCGTCCACGGTCGGCTGCAGGACGGTGTCCAGCACCTCCTGGACCAGCCCGTCCGGGGCCCACGGCAGCGGCGAGTAGGCGCCCATGCCACCGGTGTTGGGGCCCTCGTCGCCGTCCAGCGCGCGCTTGAAGTCCTGCGCGGGCTGCAGCGGCAGCACGGTGGTGCCGTCGGTGATCGCGAACAGCGAGACCTCGGGGCCGTCCAGGTACTCCTCGATCACCACGCGCTCGCAGGAGGCGGCGTGCGCCAGCGCGGCCGCGCGGTCGGAGGTGACCACGACGCCCTTGCCGGCCGCCAGGCCGTCGTCCTTGACCACGTACGGGGCGCCGAAGGCGTCCAGCGCCTCGGCGGCCTCCTCGGCGGTGGTGCAGACGTAGGAGCGGGCGGTGGGCACTCCGGCCCCGGCCATCACGTCCTTGGCGAAGGCCTTCGAGCCCTCCAGCTGCGCGGCCGCGCCGGAGGGGCCGAAGACCGGGATGCCCGCCGCGCGCACGGCGTCGGCGACGCCGGCCACCAGCGGGGCCTCGGGGCCGACCACGACCAGGTCGGCGCCGAGCTTCGCGGCCAGCGCGACGACCTGGCCGCCGTCCAGCTGGTCGACCGGGTGGACCGTCGCCACCTGGGCGATCCCGGCGTTGCCCGGGGCACAGTGCAACTCGGTCACGGAGGGATCTTGGGACAAGGAGCGGCACAGGGCGTGTTCGCGGGCGCCGCCGCCGATGACGAGGACCTTCACGCCTGGCAGCGTAGTCGGTGGCCTGTTCCGGTCGCTCCCCGGTCCCGTCCGATCCTCCAGTCGGAGCGCTCCGTACGCCGACGACGTCGGAGGTTCCTCCAAGCCGGACCGGGTCGGATGAGCGGCGGGTGCCCGGGTCAGGACGGCGGGTCACCGGACCCTCGCTCGGACGGGTGAAATCTCGCCGACCGCCGCAACCGTCCCGCCTGGGCTTCCGGTGGCCGAAACCGGTAACGATCACCGGGGAAGCGCCCCGCGGTAAGCCATTTGGCGGTAAGAAGTGCTGTTGGACAACGACCGGCGGACGTCGGGTCAGCGGACGTCGGGTCAGCCGATGCGCCGACAGACCGAGCCGCCCGCCCGCCACAGGGAGCCCCACAGGTGAGCCAGCCGGAAATGCAGCCCGAGGAGAGTGCCTGGGGCAAGGAGATCGGTGAGGAGGACCAGCCCGCCGCAGCCGTGGCCCGGCGGGCCTCCACCCGTCGCCGGACCGATCTGAGCGCCCGCCAGTTCCCGCTCGGGGACTGGGGCGAGCCCGCCGAGCGGCTGGAGGAGCTCTACCGCTGGTCCGAGGAGCGGGCGGTCGAGGCCATCGAGTGGTACCGCCGTGACCGGGTCTGGAAGCGCCGCTGGGCGCGCGTGCTGCGCTTCGGGTCGGCTGGCTTCGCGGTCGGCGGGGTGACCGCGCCGCTGGTGGACCTCACCGGCGCCGTCGCCCACGGCGCCGCCTGGGGCTACGTCGGCCTGGCGCTCTCCGCCGCCTGCTACGGCGCCGACCGGGCCTTCGGGTGCACCTCCGGCTGGATGCGGGACGTCTCCACCGCGCAGGCGCTGCAACGCCGTCTGGAGGCCTTCCAGTTCGACTGGGCGTCGGAGTGCGTGCGCGAGGTGCTCGGCCCCACCGAGGGCACCGCGGGCGAGGCCGCCGAGCGCTGCCTGGGGGTGCTGCGCCGGTTCTGCGAGGACGTCTCGGACATGGTCCGCACCGAGACCTCGGAGTGGATGCTGGAGTTCCGCGCGTCGATGACCCAGCTGCCCACCCAGTCCGCGGGGACCTGGGGCGGGCGCACCGAGCCCGGGGTGGGCGCCCAGGTGCGGGTGCTGCCGCCGCCCGGGACCAGGCCGACCATGCCGCGCCAGCGGCCGCCGGAGGGGCCGCTGCGGTAGGGCCCGTCTTCGCACTCCCGTCTCCGGGAGCCCGCCGGGCGCTACGCGAAGACGATCATCGAGCCCTGCTCCAGGCTCCGGACCGCCGCCGCGTACAGGCCCGACCAGGCGTGCCGCTCACGGGCGAAGGGGTGCAGGTCGTCGATCGGCGGGCCGAACGGCTGCTCCAGGCCGGTCGGGCCGAGCGGCCGGGTCGGGGCCGGCGGGTTGGCCGGGTCGATGCCCAACACCGGCGCTACGGCCTGGAGTTCGCGTAGCAGCCCGTGGCTGGAGCCGAGCGGACCGCCGGAGGCGAGCAGCGTGTCGTCCACCAGCGGGGCCGGGAACTCGATCGGCACGTACGCCCCGGCGTGGTCGAAGTGCCAGACCAGGTGGGACTGTTCGGCGCTGCTCTCGAACATCTCCAGCAGCTGCTCGTAGTCGCCGCCGAGCGCGTCGACCGGAGTGATGTCCAGGCCGGTGAGGCCCAACAGGTAGGCGCGGCGCAGGAAGTGCAGCGAGTCGTAGTCGAAGGCGGCTATCGGCTCGACCGCCCCGCTCAGCCCGGGGACGAACCGGTAGACCGGCACCTCGGGCAGTCCGCGCGAGGTCAGCACCGCGTTGTAGTGCGCGAGGTCGTCCCGGAAGGGGTTGTCGGGGCTGTGGCTCAGCACGTCCACCAGCGGGACGAGCCAGAGGTCGCAGGCCATGGCCGGCAGTTCCTCTCCGGACGGCGGGATCGCCCGCGGGGCGGGACGACGACGGGGGGCGGGGTCGGTACCCGGACGGCCCGTACGGGTACCGAGGTTCGACGCCCGCCACCCTACCGGCCCGGAGCGGGGTGCGGATCGGGCCGTCCCTGCGGGGCCTCGGGGGGCGGTTCGGACAGCCGGGGTTGGGACAGTCGGCGGCCGAACCTGGTGTGCGGCCCCAAGCGCGGTTGCGGCACCAGGCCGAGGCCCAGGCCCAGTTCACGGCCCAGCTCCCGGCCGACCTCGTCGCCCTGCCGGGACCGTGCCGACCACGGCGTCCCGGACTCCGACGGGGCCCCGGACGAGGCCCCGGACGGAACCCCGGACCCGGACGCGTCCACGGACGGGGTCGCGGACCCGGCGGACGGCCGGGCCGGGGACGGCGCGGCCGGCGGCGGCTCGACCGGGACCGGCAGCGGCTCCCCGGCGGCGGCCTCGGTGAGCAGCCCGAGCACCGTCACCGACTCCAGCGGCCGCCCGGCCAGCCCGGCCAGCAGTCGGGCGGTGAACAGGTTGCACTCGCAGATGATCCGGTGCGCGCCGACCAGGTCCCGGTCCCCGATCGCCTCGACCAGCTCGGGGTGGCGGTCCCAGCAGACCCCGGCCAGGGTGGGCAGCGCGCGCAGGTAGGGCGCGGCGTACATCCAGGACTGCACCCGCAGCCAGTCCAGGTACTCCTCGATCCGGCGGTTGCCGAGCAGGGCGGAGACCTCCTGCCAGAACCGGCGGTCGCAGCCCACCATCACATCCAGGTTCCCGGCCCGGGCGGCCCGCACCGCCGCGTCGGCCCGGCGCCGCAGCGAGGGCAGCCGGGTGAGGTCGGGCAGCGCCCGGCGGGTGGCGAACTGGCGGTAGAAGCTGTCGGTGATCAGCACCCGGGACTCGAAGATCTCCAGGAAGTCGTCCCAGCACAGCTCCGGCACGGTGAAGCCGCGGTGGTGCTCGGCCCGCAGCAGCCCCTGCGCGCCGAGGTCGACCAGCGCCTCCCGGGCCGGGGTCGCGGAGACGCCGTAGAGCTCGGCGATCTCCTTGACGGTGAAGTTGCGGCCGGCCTCCAACCGGCCGGCCATCATCTCCTCGCGGAGCGCACCGGCGATCTGCTCGCGCAGGCTGTTGCGGTGGATGACCGGGCGGGGGGTGTCGCCGGCGCCGGTGCCGGACATGCGCGCGACCTCCTCGGGCGGGCCGCCGAACCGACCCGCGACGGACCGGCCGACCGGCGGCAGGGAACACGACGAGTGCTCATCTTCTCAAACCGGCCCGGGGTAGGTACGAACCAACCCTCCGAAAAGGGATGCGCCAGGTCCTGTCCGGCAAGATCGGCCGGACCGGGCCTAGCGCTGGACGGGCGCCGGGATGCCCAGCAGCCGGTCCCGCAGCACCGGGAACTCCTCCCGCGCCCGGCCCACCTCGGCCGGGTCGAACTCGACGGTCAGCACCTCCTCGCCCGCCCCCGCCTCGGCCAGCACCCGGCCCCACGGGTCCACCACGACGCTGTACCCGGCCTGCTCGACCCCGGCGTGCGTCCCGGCGGTGTTGCAGGCCAGCACGAAGGCCTGCTCCTCCAGCGCCCGGGCCCGGGCCAGCAGCGTCCAGTGGTCACGCCGCTTGGCCGGCCAGGCCGCCGGGACCACCAGCAGCTGGGCCCCGGCGTCCAGCAGCGCCCGGAACAGCTCCGGGAAGCGCAGGTCGTAACAGGTGGCCAGGCCCAGGGTGCCGAAGTCAGTGGGCGCGGTGACGATCTCCTGCCCGGCGCCCATCACCACCGCCTCGCCGCTGTCGAAGCCGAAGCGGTGGATCTTGCGGTAGGTGTGCACCAGCTCGCCGTCCGGCGCGAACACCAGCGAGGTGTTGTAGATCGGCCCGTCCGGGTCGCGTTCGACGATCGAACCGGCGTGCAGCCAGACCCCGGCGGCCCGGGCGGCCGCCGCCATCGCGTCCGAGGTCGGCCCGTCCAGCGTCTCGGCGCCGTCCGACCAGAGGTCGTGGGCGAAACCGCCGAGCGGCCAGAGCTCCGGCAGCACCACCAGGTCGGCACCCTGCTGCGCCCGCACCAATGACGCGGCCCTGGCCCGTCGCTCGGCGGGCGGCTCGGCGTCCGAGACCGCGAGTTGGATCAATGAAGCGCGCACAGTACCACCGTCCACGGCAAGAGACCTACGATCGTCACCCGAAAGCGCTGCCCAGCTGTCTCCCGGCAGCGTAACGTGCGGTTAGCGTGCGCGCCCGGAAGCCGGACCATCCCGGCCGACCGCGACGGCCGGGCGCGGAGCGTAGGAAAGCTGACGGAGGGCCGGAGATTCCCGTGACGGACAACCAGACCGTGCAGGCTTACACGGAGGCGTGGACGCAGAGCATCGAGTCCATATCGGAGCTGGTCGCCCCCCTCCCCGAAGGCTCCTGGAACCGGGCCACCGAGTGCCCCGGCTGGTCGGTCCGGGACGTCGTCTCGCACGTGATCGCGGTGGAGTCCGAGCTGCTCGGGGACCCGCGCCCGATCCACTCGCTGCCGCGTGATCTTCGCCACGTGACCACCGAGTTCGCCCGCTACGTCGAACTGCCGGTCGACAAGCGCCGCTGCCACACCGCGCTGGAGATGACCAGCGAGCTGGAGTACACCGTCATCCGGCGCTCCCGGGCGCTGCGGAACGCCAAGCAGACGCCGCAGGAGCCGGTCCGCTGGCCGGCCGGTCCACTGGCCACGGACGTCCCGTACCACGAGCTGCTGCGGGTGCGGGCCTTCGACGTCTGGGTGCACGAGCAGGACCTGCGCCGGGCCCTGGAGGTCCCGGGCAACCTGGACTCGCCGGGCGCCCTGGTCACCCGGGACTACCTGCTGCAGTTCCTGCCCAAGGCCGTCGCCCACGGCGCCGGCGCCCCGGCCGGGACGGCCCTGGTGGTGGACGTGACCGGCCCGGTGGAGTTCCTGCGCACCGTCCGGGTGGACGCGGCCGGCCGCGGCACCGTGGACGAGTCGATCAGCCTGGCCCCCGACGTCCAGCTGACCATGGACTGGGAGACGTACGTCCGGCTCGCCTGCGGCCGCGGCCGCCCCGGCCCGGTCGGCGTCGAGGGCGACAAGGAACTGGCCGAACGGGTGCTGGCCAACTTCGCCGTCACCATCTGAGGCCCACCAGCGCGCACCACCCGGCGTACACGCACGACCGCGCGCCGGGTCGGCACCACTCGCGCATCCATGCGTCAACCACGCGGGCCTGGAGGGCCATCAGCACCGCACCGTCGATATGCGGTCGGTAACCATCATTAAAAGTGATGCATTCGACGTTTCCGCAGGTCAGAAACTGTACGGCCGTGGAAATCCATTCCTGCGGGTGGTGAGCGAGGCGGGCCTCTACGCCCTGCTGATGAGGTCCAACAAGACGACCTCCAAGCCGTTCCAGGACTGGGTTACCGAGGAACCCGAGCCACCCGCCGACGCCCGCCCGCGGGCTCATGCACGCGGAACTGAATGTCGGCGAGATCGCCCGCATCTACGGGACGGCCTCCCAGATGGCCGAGTTCATGCGGGAGTACCGGTGCTGACTCGAACACCGTATGTCTGACCTTTGGTTGGGTTGATCCCGCGATTAACCTTCCTACTAGGAAGGTTAATCGCGTTTCCGCAGGTCAGAAACCCTACGCATCGGCCGCGACGACCTTCCGGCGGAGCCGGAGGATCATCGCGGTGCCCACCGCCAGCGGGACGTACTGCCAGCAGAACGCCCAGCGGAAGGCGGTGGCCGAGTAGGATTCGGCGCCGGCCGGGGAGAGGGCGTCCAGCAGTACGCCGATGCCGAAGAGGGTGATCATCGTGCCGATGAAGCCGCCCATGTTGACGATCCCGGAGGCGGTGCCCAGCCGCTCGGCCGGGTTGCGGGAGCGGGCGTAGTCGAGGCCGACCAGCGAGGCCGGGCCGTTGCTGCCCATCACCAGGATGATCCCGATCAGCAGCCACATCGGCGGGTGCCCGCCGGGCCAGGCCAGGACCAGGGCCCAGCCGAGCCCGGTGGTGGTGATGACGGTGACCACGATCGGCATCCGGGCCCGGGCGGTGCGGGACAGCAGCCGGCCGAAGAGGAAGCCGCAGCTCATGTTGGAGAGCACCAGCAGGGTCAGCAGCCCACCCGCCTCGCCCCGGGACATCCCCTGGGCCTCGACCAGGTAGGGCATGCCCCAGAGCAGGCCGAAGGCGTTACCGGGGAACTGGGTGGTGAAGTGCACCCACAGGCCCAGCCGGGTGCCCGGCTCCCGCCAGCAGTCGAGGACCTGTCGCCGGATCCCCGGGCGGGCGACGGGCGCGACGACGGGCACGGCTGCCGCCGGTGCCTCCTTGAGGAACAGCGCGACCAGGGCGAACACCGCGACGCCGATCAGCGCGATCGCGGTGAAGGTCGGCGTCCAGCCCTCGCTGTGCAGCGCCTGGGCGAGCACCACGGTGGTGACCAGGTTGCCGCCCATCCCGGCCAGGCCGGTCAGCTGGGCGACGAAGGGGTTCTGCGCGGCCGGGAACCACCGGGCGGCTATGCGCAGCACGCTGATGAAGGTCATCGCGTCGCCGCAGCCGAGCACCGCCCGGGAGGCCAGCGCCGGGGCGAAGGAGGAGCTGAAGGCGAAGGCCAGCTGACCGGTGCTCAGCAGCAGGACGCCGAGCAGCAGCACCCGGCGCGGCCCGAACCGGTCGACCAGCAGGCCGACCGGGACCTGCATGGCCGCGTAGACCAGCACCTGGAGGATCGAGAAGGTGGACAGCGCCGAGGCGCCGATGCCGAAGCGCTCGGCGGCGTCCAGCCCGGCCACGCCGAGGCTGGTGCGGTGGATGACGGCCAGGACGTAGACGCTGACGCCGACGGACCAGGCCAGCCAGGCCGCCCGACCGCCGGGCGGCACGGGAACACCGGGCGGCGCGGGAACGCCGGTTCCTGCCGGGACGGCGGGCTCGGCGGCGGGCTCGGCGGTGGCTCGGGGAGCGGGAACGGACAGGGGCGGGGCTGAACGGGCGGGCTCCACGGTCATAGTCCGTCCAGGTTAGTCATCCCATGATGGGAGGCCCAGATCCGGGGGGTGTGACCTCGCGGACCCCCGGCCCCGGGGGACGCGACCTCGCGGACCCGCCGCTCACCGGCCTCAGCCGGTGACCGTCCAGGACACCGACCGGGTCATGTAGCGGTCCCGGAAGGCCTCGTCCCGCACCCAGTCGGTGGTGTCCCGGACGGTCGCGGTCACCGTCGCCGTCCGGCCCGGGGCGAGGTCCAGCCCCGCGGTGTCCAGCCAGCCGCCGTCCGGGGCCGGCGGGGTGACCGGGACGCCGTCCACCTTCCAGTCCACCGCGAGCTGCCGGGTGCCGGTCAGCGGCAGCGGCCGGACGTCCAGCCGGGGGCGGCCGGTGACCTCGCCGGGCGGCGGCGAGGGGGCGTCGGTGGGCCGGACCTTGCGGTACAGCGCCTCGATGATCGCCTCGCGGGAGGGCAGGTTGTAGGCGCTGCCCAGGGTGCGCATCACCGAGTCGGGGGTGGGCCGGTAGAGGCCGTTGGCGCTGCGGTACGCCCCGACGGTGCCGGCGCCGTCCGGCGAGACCGCGCCCAGCCAGCGCCACCACTTGGTCTGCTTCCTGCGCATGTCGTCGGCGTCGAGGGTGGAGAGGTTGGGGTAGTCGGCGTCGTCCGGGGCGCTGTCGTACTCGTCGCCGAGGTCCCCCACGGTGTGCCCGATCTCGTGCTGGATGATCCGCCCGGCGTCCGGGCTGCCCCCGGCCAGGGTGGTCACCCCGGTGCCCCCGGCGCCGCCGTACTCGACCGAGTTGGCCAGCGCGATCAGGTACTGCGGCCCGGCGCCGTCCCCGGCGTAGCGGGCGGTGGCGCCCTCGTCGGCGCAGAGCAGCCGGGCGGTGCCCTCGCACCAGAAGTGCATCCCCAGCGGGGTGGCGGGGTGGCGGCCGCGGCCCTCGCTCTCGGCTATCCCGGAGGCCGGGGAGACCACCTCGACCCGCCTTATGTTGAAGAACCCCTGATAGGTGCGGAACGGCTCGATGTCCATCAGCGAGTGCCAGGCCTTGTCGGCCTGCTGCCGGAACACCTCCTGTTCGTCCGCGGTGTAGCCGTCGCCGAGCAGGACCAGGGTGATCCGGTTGGCCGGGTCCCCGGTCCGACGTATGTCGAAGGTCGGCGCGGCCGCGGGTATCCGCTGGTCGGCGCGGAGTGCGGTGTGCGGCGGCAGCGCCAGGTCGAGGGGGACGCCGGCGCCGATCGCGCCGAACGGCGAGGGACCGACCAGTTCCAGGGCGGCGGGGAGTCCGGCGGCGGACACCAGTACGAGGGCGGCCAGACTCCGGACGAGACGGCCAGGGTTGCCAGCAGGCATTCGGGTGCGTCCTCGGGGTTCCGGTCACCCGGTGTCGCCCAGGTGGTGGAGCGGAGACGTACCCGGACCGGCGTGTCGCCCCCACCGGCGGACGAAAATGTCACCGGCCTGGCCGAACGATCCACATCGTCCAGGTCATACCAATCAATTCCGAGGGATTCGGAGCGCCGACGGGGGCTCAACCCCGCGGCCGCCGCCCGACGTCCAGCAGCAGGTGCGTGCCGAGCCCGAAGAGCAGCCCCCAGAACGCCGAGCCGATGCCGAACAGGCTCATCCCCGAGGCGCTCGCCAGGAAGGTCACCACCGCCGCGTCCCGGCCGCGCTCCTCGGCGACCGCAGCCGCCAGGCTGCCCTGCAGCGAGGCCAGCAGCGCGACCCCGGCGATCACCGCGATCAGTTCCTTGGGCAACCCGGTGAACAGGCTCACCAGCACTCCGCCGAAGCTGCCCACCAGCACGTACCCCGCGCCCGAGGACATCCCCGCGACGTAGCGGCGGCGCGGGTCCGGGTGGGCCTCCGGGCCCGAGCAGATCGCCGCGGTGATCGCCGCCAGGTTCACCCCGGGCGAGCCGAGCGGCGCCATCAGCAGCGACATCGCGCCGGTGGCACCGATCAGCAGCCGGTCGTCCGCCCGGTAGCCGAAGGCCCGCATCACCCCGAGGCCGGGCGCGTTCTGCGAGGCCAGCACCACGATCGTCAGCGGCAGCGCCAGTCCCACCACGGCGGACCAGGAGAACGCCGGCACCGTGAGCACCGGCACGGTCGGCCCGCCCGGGCCCGGGTGCAGCGGCAGCCCGACGGTGACCGCCGCCAGCACCCCGCCGACCAGCAGCGCGACCGGCACGGCGTACCGCGGTGCGAGCCGCTTGGCCAGCAGGAAGGCCGCGAAGCTGCCCACCACCAGCACCGGCGCACTGTGCACGGCGCCGAAGATCCCGGCGCCGAAGGAGAACAGGATGCCCGCCAGCATCGCGTTCACGATCCCGACCGGCACCGCCGCGATCAGCCGGCCGAACCAGCCGGTCACCCCGAACAGCGTCACCACCACCGCGCTCACCAGGAACGCCCCGACCGCCTCCCGGTACGGGTAGTCGCCCAGGCTGGTCACCAGCAGCGCGGCCCCCGGGGTGGACCAGGCGGTGATCACCGGCGTCCGGGTCCACCAGCTGAGCGCGAAGCCGCTCACCCCGCTGCCGATCGCCACCGCCCAGATCCAGGACGCCGTGTGCGCCGGGTCCAGCCGCCCGGCGGCCGCCGCGGCGAGGACCACCACCAGCGGGCCGGAGAACGACACCACGACGCAGATCAGCCCCGCCAGCAGCGCCGGCGCCGAAGCGTCCCGCCGCAGCGACCGACGTTCCCCACCCTCGTCCGACCGCGCTTCCGGCCGGATCGTCAGCTCATCCGTCATTCCGGCAGTATCCCGAAGCCCGGTCGAAGACTCCCGAAAAAAACTTTTCGATCCACCTGCAACCCCCGGCGGGGATGGACGTCTATCAGGGTGAAGGCACGGAGAGCGAGACCGGCAGAGCCGGGGGGCGCTTCCGCTCAGCAGGAGCGGGGCCGGTCGTCTTCACCCACACACCGTCAGACCCATGACCTTGGGGAGTCACGTCATGCGTACGTCCGTTATCACCCGTATTGCGAAGAACGACCGCGCCTTCTCCGGCCGCCGCCGCATCGCCGTGCTCGCCGCCACCACCGTCCTCGCGGGCGGCGTCCAGTTCATCGCCGCCGACACCGGCTGGGCCTGCGGCGACCAGCGGTACGACACCCCGCCCGTCGTCGCCGGACCGACCGTCCCGACCTCGGCGTTCCTGCACTCCGACCCCACCAGCATCGCCGCCGACGGCAACTGGAGCGAGTTCGGTCTGACGGTCGCCAACGACAGCGGCGCCGACGTCGCCCGGACCACCCCGTCCTTCGGCCTGGCGTCCGCCGGCCAGGGCGCTCCCCTGCGCACCAAGGACCTCCGGGTCGAGGTCAAGCAGCACGGCACCTGGAAGGCGCTGAAGCTCAACGCGGGCTGCATCGGAATCGACGTCGACACCGACTCGCTGACGCAGCCGATGGCCAACCACCAGACCGCCGACTTCACGTTCCGGGTGTCCCTCTCCCCCGACGCCCCGAAGGGCCTGACCTCGCTGAACCTGGTGACGGACGCCAGCAACGACAAGTTCACGCCGGAGTCCTGGGACTTCCGTACCGTGAAGGTCACCCACCCCAGGACCGCGCCCGCCGCCGACACCGCCGGCCAGCAGGCCCCGGCCGGCAAGCCCGCCCCGGCCAAGCCCGCCCCGGCCAAGGCCGCCCAGCCCGCCGCCGAGAAGACCACCGCCGCCCCCGCCGCCGGGGCCGTCCCCACGGCCGCCCCGGCGACCACCGCCCCGGCCGGCACCCCGGAGCTCGCCCACACCGGCGCCTCCGCCACCAACGCCTTCCTGGCCACCTCCTCCGCCGTGCTGCTCGCCCTCGGGGGCGGCGTCCTGCTCGCCGTCCGGCGCCTCCGCCGCCAGCGGTAGTCGACGGGCGGGTACGACGAAGGGCCCTGCTCCGTACGGCGGTACGGAACAGGGCCCCTTCGTCATGCCCGGCGGGCCGTCAGCCCCAGGTGATCAGGCGCTTCGGGAACTCCAGCAGCCCGGCCACGTCGGCCAGCACCCGGGAGCCCAACTCCCCGTCCACCAGCCGGTGGTCGAAGGAGAGCGCGAGCGTGGTGACCTGGCGCGGGACGACCTTACCCTTGTGCACCCACGGCAGCTCCCGGACCGCGCCGAAGGCCAGGATGGCCGCCTCGCCCGGGTTGAGGATCGGGGTGCCGGTGTCGACGCCGAAGACGCCGACGTTGGTGATGGTGACCGTTCCGCCCTGCATGTCGGCCGGCGAGGTCTTGCCCTGGCGGGCGGTCTCGACCAGCTCGCCGAGCGAAGTGGCCAGGCCCGCAAGGGTCTTGGCGCCGGCGTCCTTGATGTTCGGGACGATCAGGCCGCGCGGGGTGGCCGCGGCGATGCCGAGGTTCACCTGACCCTTGATCACGATCTCCTGGGCCGCCTCGTCCCACTGGGCGTTGATCTCGGGGTGCCGCTTGATCGCCACCAGCAGCGCCTTGGCGACCAGCAGCAGCGGGCTGACCCGGACGTCCCGGCCCAGTTCGCCGCTCTCCTTGAGCTTGCGGACGAACTTCATGGTGCGGGTCACGTCGACCTGGACGAACTCGGTGACGTGCGGGGCGGTGAAGGCCGAGGCCACCATCGCCTGCGCGGTCGCCTTGCGAACGCCCTTGATCGGCACCCGGACGTCGCCCGCGGTGGACACCGGCAGCGGCGTCGGCACGGCCTCGGCCGCCTCGACCGCGACCGGCTGCCCGACGGCCGGCGCCGTCGCCGGCGCCGCGGTCAGGGCCGCCGCGTGGGCGTGCACGTCCTCGCGGGTGATCACGCCGTCCCGGCCGGTCGGGGTGACGGCCCGCAGGTCGATGCCCAGGTCCTTGGCCAGCTTGCGCACCGGCGGCTTGGCCAACGGCCGGTCGCCGGACGGAAGTTCGACCACGGACGGGACGACCGCCGGGGCGGCCGGGACCGGGGCCGGGGCCGCGACCGGGGCGGCAACAGCCGCGACCGGGGCCGGCTGGGACGCGGTGACGGTCGTGGTGGTCGTCCGCCGGGCCCGGCGCTGGGTGGCGCCGGTGCGCGGGCCGTACCCGACCAGCACCTCCCGCCGCTCCGGCTCCGGCTCGGCGGCCGGCGCCTGGGCGGCGGCGGGCGCGGCAGCGGCGGGCGCGGCAGCGGCGGGCGCGGCCGGGGCGGCCCCCGCCCCACCGGCGACCGCCACCGTGATGATCACGGTGCCGACGTCGACCGTGGTGCCCGCCGGGAAGAAGAGCTGCTCGACGACCCCGGTGAACGGGATCGGCAGCTCCACCGCCGCCTTGGCGGTCTCCACCTCGCAGACGACCTGCCCGTCGGTGACGGTGTCACCGGGCTTGACGTACCAGCTGAGGATCTCGGCCTCGGTCAGGCCCTCGCCCACGTCGGGCATCTTGAACTCGCGGAGCGAGCGAACTTCGGTGGTCATCTTCGCTCCCCCGGATCAGTACGCGAGCGCGCGGTCGACGGCGTCGAGCACGCGGTCCAGGTCGGGCAGGAAGGCTTCCTCGACCCGGGACGGCGGGTAGGGCGCGTGGTAGCCGCCGACCCGCAACACCGGTGCCTCCAGGTGGTAGAAGCACTTCTCGGTGAGCCGGGCGGCCAGTTCCGCACCCATGCCCATGAAGACCGGCGCCTCGTGCACCACGACGGCCCGCCCGGTGCGCTTGACCGACTCCTCCAGCGCGGTGAAGTCGATCGGGGAGAGCGAGCGCAGGTCGACGACCTCCACCCGGCGGCCCTCCTCCTCGGCGGTCGCGGCGGCCTCCAGGCAGACCTTGACCATCGGGCCGTAGGCGATCAGCGTCAGGTCCGCGCCGGGACGGACGATCCGGGCGTCGTGCAGCCCGAGGTCCGCGGCGGCCCCGACCTCGCCCTTGTCCCAGTAACGCCGCTTGGGCTCCAGGAAGATGACCGGATCGTCCGACTCGATCGCCTGCCGCAGCATCCAGTGCGCGTCGTGCGCGTTGGACGGGCTGACCACCCGCAGACCGGCGGTGTGCGCGAAGTACGCCTCGTGCGACTCGCTGTGGTGCTCGACCGCGCCGATTCCACCCGCGTAGGGGATGCGGACGGTGACCGGCATCTTGACGTGCCCGAGCGCGCGGGCGTGCATCTTGGCCAGCTGGGAGACGATCTGGTCGAACGCCGGGTAGACGAAACCGTCGAACTGGATCTCCACCACCGGACGGTAGCCGCGCAGCGCGAGGCCGATCGCGGTGCCCATGATCCCGGACTCGGCCAGCGGGGTGTCGATCACCCGGTCCTCGCCGAAGTCCTTCTGCAGGCCGTCGGTGATCCGGAAGACGCCGCCGAGCTTCCCGATGTCCTCGCCCATCAGCAGAGTCTTCGGGTCGTTCTCCAGCGACTTGCGCAACGCCTCGTTGAGCGCCTTGGCGATGCTCAGCTGCCCGGCCATCAGTGCTTCTCCCCCGCCTCGAAGGAGGCCGCGTACTCGACGTACCCGGCCCGTTCCTCATCGACCAACGCGTGCGGCTCGCTGTACACGTGGTCGAAGATCAGCGTCGGGTCCGGGTCCGGCATCCCACGCACCCCCTCGCGCACCCGCAGCCCCAGCTGCTCGCTCTCGGCGTCGACGGCGGCGAAGAACTCCTCGTCCGCCAGGCCCTCCTTCTCCAGGAGGGTGCGCAGCCGCAGGATCGGGTCCTTGGCCTTCCAGGCCTCGGTCTCCTCGGTGGGCCGGTAGCGGGTCGGGTCGTCGTTGGTGGTGTGCGCGCCCATCCGGTAGGTGAAGGCCTCGATCAGCACCGGGCCGTTGCCGCTGCGGGCGTGGTCGAGCGCCCAGCGGGTGACCGCGAGGCAGGCCAGCACGTCGTTGCCGTCGACCCGGACGCCGGGGAAGCCGAAGCCGGAGGCGCGGCGGTACAGCGGGATCTTGGTCTGGGTGGTGGTGGGCTCGGAGATCGCCCACTGGTTGTTCTGGCAGAAGAACACCACGGGCGCGTTGTAGACCGAGGCGAAGGTGAAGGCCTCGTTGACGTCGCCCTGGCTGGAGGCGCCGTCGCCGAAGTACGCGATCACCGCGTCGTCGGCGCCGTCCTTGGTGATGCCCATCGCGTAGCCGGTGGCGTGCAGGGCCTGCGCGCCGATCACGATGGTGTACAGGTGGAAGTTCTTCTCGTTCGGGTCCCAGCCGCCGTGGTTCACGCCGCGGAACATGCCGAGCAGGTTCAGCGGGTCGACGTCGCGGCACCAGGCCACGCCGTGCTCGCGGTAGGTGGGGAAGGCGTAGTCGCCGGGACGCATGGCCCGGCCGGAGCCGACCTGGGCGGCCTCCTGCCCGAGCAGCGAGGCCCACAGGCCCAGCTCGCCCTGGCGCTGGAGCGTGGTGGCCTCCGCGTCGAACCGGCGCACCAGCACCAGGTCGCGGTAGAAGGCTCGCAGCTCCTCGGGAGTGGTGGTGAGGGGGTAGTCCGGGTGCTCGACCCGCTCGCCTTCCGGCGTGAGCAGTTGGACGAGCTCCGGCTGGGCGTCCGTCCCCGTGGCGCGGAGGGTGTCAGGGACAGCGGGGGCCGCCTTCTTGCGGGTCCTCGCCGTGCTTTTGACGGTCACGTTCACTCCTCGGTCTGTCCGGCCGCCCGGGGTCGCCGGTGACCGGTCCGGTCACCGCCTCGCGGGGCGCGCGTGGGTGTGCGCACCCATGGCGTGGCAGGTGGTGATCCTGTTCCGACGGCGGCCCTCACGAGAACGTTACCCAGCGTCCGCCCTTGGCGCGCTTGCGCTAGGACGTCCTACTTGTTCAGGGCCTACGACCCCGAGGGTGCCGCGCCCGGCTCGCCGTCGGAAGGGTGGGGGTGACGGTCGGCGTGACGCAGCTCTCAATTCGAGCGCCTTCAGGACACCAGCGCACGTTATCCGGGCGGACGCCCGTACGTAAGGGGGTTCTCGGTATCGGTTTCGGTCGGTTGTGGCCTGATCCCGCCTTCGCGAAGCTGGACACGATAGGCCTTGAGTACGGTGATATGGGAGGCTTTGCACGTGACTGATAACGGACAAATCAGGGTGTTCCTGCTCGATGACCACGAGGTCGTCCGGCGGGGCGTGCACGATCTGCTCTCCGTCGAGGACGACATCGAGATCGTCGGCGAGGCCGGCACGGCCGCCGAGGCACTCACCCGGATCCCGGCGGTCCACCCCGACGTCGCGGTGCTCGACGTCCGACTGCCGGACGGCAACGGGGTCGAGGTCTGCCGCGAGATCCGCTCCCGGCTGCCCGAGATCAAGTGCCTGATGCTGACCTCGTTCTCGGACGACGAGGCGCTGTTCGACTCGATCATGGCGGGCGCCTCCGGCTACGTCCTGAAGGCGATCCGCGGCACCGACCTGATCACCGCCGTCCGGGACGTCGCGGCCGGCCGCTCCCTGCTCGACCCGGTCGCCACCAGCCGGGTGCTCGCCCGACTGCGCGACGGCGGCGAGAAGGAGGACGAGCGGCTGTCCCAACTCACCAAGCAGGAGCGGCGGATCCTCGATCTGATCGGCGAGGGGATGACCAATCGTCAGATCGGCAACGAGTTGCACCTGGCCGAGAAGACGGTGAAGAACTACGTCTCCAGTCTGCTCGCCAAGATGGGCATGGAGCGACGCACCCAGGCGGCCGCCTACGTGGCGCGGCACCAGGCCGATCATCAGTACTGATACGGCACTTCACACATGTGATGGTTTGTCAAGGGCCCCCACCAGGGGGCCATAACCTCTGCACGTGACTTTCAGCCAGACCCTCGCCTGCGCCCCGGCCCGCCCCGACCTCGCCGCACCGCCGATAGGGACCCTCAGTCCACCCGTCCCGCGCAGCGCACTCACCGAGGTCCTGGCCCGCTTCCGGGTGGGACGGCTGCTGACCGCCGAACCGGTCGCCGAAGGCCTGCTGAACCGGGGCTACCGGGTCACCGCCGAGGCCGGGACGTACTTCCTGAAGTGCTACGTCGACGCCGCCACCGCCAACCGTCCGAAGATCCTCGCCCACCACCGCGCGATGACCGACCTGCACGCCCTGGGACTGCCCGTGGCACCCCCGTTGAGCTGCTCCGGCCGCGGCGGGACGGTGGCCGGCCTGGACGGCCGGCTGTTCGCGCTGTTCCCCTGGACCGATGGCCGACACCGGCACGGCACCGAGCTCGAACCGTCGCAGTGCGACGCGCTCGGCGCGCTGCTCGGCCGACTGCACGGCGCACTCGACGAGGTCTGCGCCCTCCTCGACCAACCCGCCGGCTACCGCAGCGCCGACCCCCTCGACAGCGCCGAACTCGCCCGCGACCTGCGGGACCGCGCCCGCGCCCACCGCCCGTACGGCGACCTGGACGCCCTGGTCGTCCAACGGCTCGACGAACGGCTGGAACTGCTCGCCGAAAACGCCCACCGCCGCCCCGACCCGCTCGCCACCCCGCCCACCGGATGGACCCACGGCGACTTCCACGGGCTCAACCTGCTGTACGACGGCGACCGGGTCGCGGCCGTCCTGGACTGGGACAAGCTGGGCCCGCAGCCGCGCGCCGAGGAGGCCGTCCGGGCCGCCACCCTGCTGTTCAACGACCGCACCGGCGGCGCCCTGGACCTGGTCCGGGTCCGCCGCTACTCACAGGCCTACCGGGCCTCCGGAGCCGCCACCGCCGAGCAGTTGGCGGCCGCCGCGCACCGGGTCTGGTGGGAGCGGCTGAACGACTTCTGGATGCTGCAGTGGCGCTACCAGCGGGCCGACCACCGGGCCGACCCGCTCTACCCCGCCTCGGCGGGCCAGTTGGCGTGGTGGTGCCAGGAGTACGAGCAGGTCCTGGACGCCTTCGCCAACTGATCCCGTCAGCCGGCGGCCGGCAGCGTGGGCCCGCCGCCGGAACCACCGGCGGCACCCGCACCGCCGGCGCCACCGGCACCACCGGCACCACCGCTGCCGCCGGGCGGCTTCGTCGACGGCTGCGGCGGCTTCGGGACGGTCGAACCGCTGCCCTCGCCCGTCCCCGAGGTCGGCGCGGTGCTCGCCCCGCCGGTCGGCGTCGTGCTGGCGGAGGCCGAGTGGCTCGGCGTCGGGGACGGCGAGGTCGAGTGCTTGCCCGAACCCGGCGACGGCGACATGTTGTTGCCGCCGGTGCCGCCACCGCTGCCGTACGTCCCGGTGTCGGCCGGCTGGTTCGGCCGCCGGCTGCCGGAGGTCGACGGCGGCTGGGTCTGCTGGCCGTTCTGGTTCGGCGTGGTCGACTCGACGGTGCTGACCGCCGGTGCGGGCGTGCTGGGTTGGACGGGCAGGTTGCCGCCGCCGCCCCCGCTGAGCGCGAAGGCGATCCCGGCCCCGGCCGCGACCAGCACCGCGATCCCGCCGGCCACCCAGGCCCACGGCCCGCGCCGCCGACGGCCGTGGTCGTCGTGGTCGTCGTACTCGTCGTCGCCGCCACCGCCGTGCGCCCCCTGGTAGGGCGCAGGGGTGTGCGGGCCGCCCGGCGAGTACGGCAGCACCGAGGTCTGGTCGCCCGGGCCGACCGCGCCGAAGGCCTGGGTGGCCGCCGCCTGGTCCGGCCGGAGCACCTGGGTGGCCCCGGTGTCGCCGGGCATCCCGGCGGCCGTACCGACCCAGCCGGCCCCGGCCGCGCCGTGCATCTCGCGCAGCGCGTGCTGCAGATGGGCGCGGAACTCGTCGGCGTCCTGGAAGCGGTCGTCCGGGTTCTTGGCGAGCGAGCGCAGCACCAGCGGGTCCAGGCCGAGCGGCACCCGGCTGTTGGCCTGCGAGGGCGGCACCGGCATGTCCTGGACGTGCTGGTAGACCACCGACAGCGGGGTGTCGCCGGTGAACGGCGGGCGCAGCGTGAGCAGCTCGTAGAGCATGCAGCCGGCCGCGTACAGGTCGGAGCGGTGGTCGACCGCCTTGCCGAGCGCCTGCTCGGGCGACAGGTACTGCGGGGTGCCCATGACCATGCCGGTCTGGGTCATCGTGGTGGCCCCACCGGTCAGCGCCCGGGCGATGCCGAAGTCCATCACCTTGACCGCGCCGGCGTGGGTGATGATCACGTTGGCGGGCTTGATGTCGCGGTGCACGATGCCGTTGCGGTGGCTGTACGCCAGCGCCTCCAGCACCCCGGCGATGATGATCAGCGCCTGGTCGACCGGCGGCGCCTCCTCGTCCACCAGCAGCTCGCGGACGGTCCGGCCCTCGACCAGCTCCATCACGATGTACGGCGTGGACTCGTCCCCGACGTACTCCTCGCCGGTGTCGTAGACCGCGACGATCGAGTGGTGGTTCAGCGCGGCGACGGCGTGTGCCTCGCGGGTGAAACGCACCCGGGCGACCTCGTCCTGCGCCAGCTCGCCGCGCAGCAGCTTGACCGCGACGGTGCGTCCCAGCCGGATGTCCTCGGCGGCGAACACCTCGGCCATGCCACCGCGGCCGAGCCGGTGGGTCAGCCGGTAGCGGCCGTCGCCGACCGTGCCCATCGGGACCCCGCGGCCCGGAGTGTGCAGCCCGCCGGCCCCGCCGAACGGCGGCAGCGCGGAGGTCGCGGCTTCACTGCCCGGCTCGGGGATCCGCGGCATTCCGCCGGTCGCTCCGTTCGCGCGGGCACCCGCCTCGTCGTCCGGCTGCTGCGTCTGTGCCATCGCTCCTCGCCCCGGGCGTTCGCTCGGAATCGCGGTGCCCTGTCGCTTACGTATCCCCGAACGCTACCGCTTCCGGCGCGCGGCCGTGACACGTGCGAAGCGGCTGGAAAAGGTCAGACCAGCCCGTTCCGGTCGGCCTCAGGGCCCACCAGCACGACCGCGGCCGGACGCTCGGAATGGAACTTGCCGTTGGTGGTGGTCTGCGCCTTGTTGACCACGATCGCGATGATGATGCCGGCCAGCACCAGCACGCCGACGATGATCGCGATCACCACGAAGGCCGTCGAACAGCCGCCGCCGCTGGGCTTCGGCTGCTGGTACGGCGGCATCGGCTGCGGGCCCGGGGCGTGCATCGGCGGGCGGAAGGGCTGCGGCGTCTGCGGGGCCTGCGGCCGCGGCGTCTGGTACGCGGGCGGCGGGGTCTGGTACTGCGGGCGCTGCTGCTGGTAGGCCGGCGGTGGCGTCTGGTACGCGGGCGGCGGCGTCCGGTACTGCGGCTGGGGGTGCTGCTGCTGGGGGTGCTGCGGGTGCTGGGGCGGCTGCTGCTGGAACGGGTGCGGGGTCTGCGGCGCCTGCGGCGTCGCGGACACCGAGCGCGGGCCCTCCTTGATCACCAGCGGGGAGCTGGCCTGCAGCGCGTGCCCGGCACCGCCGCCCTTCAGCTCCGCGATCAGCCGCTCCGCCTCGTCCCGCATCGCGGCCGCGCTCTGGAACCGGTGCGCCGGATCCTTGCGCAGCGCCTGGGCCACGAACGCGTCCACCACGGGGGTGATCGAGCGGTTCAGGCCGGAGGGGGCCGGGGGCTCCTCCTGGACGTGCTTGTAGGCGATCGAGAAGGCCGAGTCGCCGTCGAAGACCAGCTGGCCGGTGAGCATCTCGAAGAGCATCACGCCGACCGAGTACAGGTCGGAACGGGCGTCCACCGGCTTGCCGAGCGCCTGCTCGGGCGACAGGTACTGCGGGGTGCCGACCACCATGCCGGTCTGGGTCATCGAGGTGACCCCCGACTCCAGCGCCCGGGCGATGCCGAAGTCCATGACCTTGACATTGCCCTTGCGGTCGAACATGACGTTCCCGGGCTTGATGTCGCGGTGCACCAGGCCCATGTCGTGCGAGGCCTCCAGCGCGTTCAGCACCCCGACGACGACCCGCAGGGCCTGCTCGGTCGGCATCGCGCCGTACTGGACCACCGCCTCGTTGATCGCCTCGCGCAGGCCCTGGCCGTCGATCAGCTGCATGACGATGTACGGCGTGCTGGAGCCGTCCGCGGCGACGTCCTCACCGCTGTCGTACACCGTGACGATGTTCGGGTGCTCCAGCCGGGCCACGGCCTGGGCCTCGCGGCGGAACCGCTCCTTGAACGAGTCGTCCCGGCCCAGCTCGCTGTGCATGCTCTTCAGCGCGACCTGCCGGTCCAGCACACTGTCGTAGGCGAGGTGCACGGAGGCCATGCCGCCCTCGCCCAGCAGCCGCTGCAGCACATAGCGGCCGTGGCCCAGCGCGGAGCCCTCGACCGCCGCGTTGCCGTGCTCGCTCATGGTCCTCTGCTCCCCCTCGGCGCGGTGGTGCTGCCGCAACCGTGACGTTAGGTCTCGTCCGTGCGTGGTGGGCCCGGCCCGCGGGCCCGGCGAACCCCCTGCCGCGGCGGCTCGACCGGCCAGCGACAGGGGTCAGGGTATCGGCTTCCGCCGACGGTGATCGGTCCAGGGCCGATCCTGCCCCCGGACCACCGGCGCCGGGCCGCGGCGCCGTGGTCCGGGGGCGGATCGTCGCGGTACGTCCCGTCCCCCCGACGGGCCCCGCGACAGTGGACCTACAGGTAGGGGCCGGAACGGATGCCGCGGCCCTGGCCCGGGTCCTCCTCGTCCGGCTCCCCGTTGTGCAGACCGGGCGGCAGCGCGCGCCGCATCTGCTCCAGCTGCGCCCGCGCGGCCATCTGCTGGGCGAACAGGGCGGTCTGGATGCCGTGGAACAGGCCCTCCAGCCAGCCCACCAGCTGGGCCTGGGCGATCCGCAGCTCGGCCTCGGTGGGGATGGTGTCGTCGGTGAACGGCAGCGAGAGCCGCTCCAGCTCGGCCACCAGCTCCGGGGCCAGTCCGAGCTCCAGCTCCTTGATCGAGCTGGCGTGGATGTCCTTCAACCGGACCCGGCTGGCCTCGTCGAGGGGCGCCGCCCGGACCTCCTCCAGCAGCTGCTTGATCATGCTGCCGATCCGCATGACCTTGGCGGGCTGCTCGACCATCTCGGTCACCGGGAGCTCGCGCGGCGTGTCCGCCTCGTCGTCCCCCTCCAGCGGCACCGTGGCGAACCCCTGGCCCACGGGCAGCCCGTCCGGTCCGACGATCAGCACCTTCTGGCCGTCCTGCGACTGCCCGCCGGCGGCCCGGAAGGGCTCCTGCGACGAGCGCTCGTTCATCGGATTCGTCATGAACAACATTCTCTCTCACTGGGGTTGGTCGGGCGGAAGCCCCCGTGCGTTCCGCCGTCCTGCGCCACCCGTGACGACGGTACGCCCCGACGGCCCCCGCGGGAATCCGTACGGATACTCGGTTCCCACCGTCCGTCCCCGCCCCGGGCGCGCACAGCACCTCCCCCGACACCCCGCGAAACCCACCCCACTCCTCGGACACACCCGCCGGGAACCCGCACCGAATCTCCACTCCCCGGGACGCACGCCCCGGCGCGCGCTCGTCTCAGCCCTTCCGCAGCCGCAGCCCCACCAGCCCCAGGCCGCAGCCGATCAACCCCAGCCCCACCCCCAGCGGCAGCTGGAGCGTGGAGGGGTCCTGCCAGCGGGCCGGGAGCAGGACGGGGGCGACCGCGACCGCCTCGGACCGACCGGCGGCCACCGTGGCGGTGTCCGGCCCGGCGGCGGGGGCGGGGGCGGACGCCTCCGGGGCGTCCGCGTCCGGCTGGTCGGCCGTGGCGCCCTGGTCCTGGACCTGCTCGGGCAGCTGCCCGCCGGCCCGGTCCGGCACCTGCTCGGACGCCTGGTCGGGGGCCTGATCCGGCACCTGGTCGGGCGCGAGGGCGGGACGGTGGCGGTGCGCCCGGAGTGCGGCGAAGTCCGGGCGGGACCGGTCGGGCAGCACGTACTGCGGCGGCGCGGCCCTGGGCGACGCCACGGCCGGCCCGGACGACACGGCCGGCCCGTCGGCACCCTGGCTCTCGTCGTCGGCCCAGGTCCCGTCATCGCCCTGGGCCTGGTCGTCCCCCTGGGCCTGGTCGTCGTCCTGGGCCCCATCACCACCCCAGACCGGGAAGCCCGCCACCGGGAAGCCCGCCGCCTGAGCCGAGGCACTCGGCGGGGACTCCGCCACCGCCCCGGTCGCGGCGGCCAGCGGGAGCGTCAGCCCCAGCACGGCCGCCGCGAGCAGCCGCCGGGCCCGGCCGGTCGGACGGGCGGCGCGGGTCCGGCGGTCACGGCGATCACAGCGGTCACGACAGCGGTACGGCGCGGCGGGCAGCGGCCCGAGGACGGCGTGCGGAGTTGCGGCCACGGTCGGAGTCCTTCCGACGGCCGACCGCGCCCGGGGGGCGGCATCGGCGGCGGGACAGCTCCGGACCAGCGTCACACAAACCGACAAACACAGCATTTCGGACAGTCGCCGGAAGCCGCCCGGCCCCGCTCAGACCGTCAGCACGACCTTCCCGACCTGCTCGCCCGCCTCCAGCACCCGGTGCGCGTCGCCCACCGAGGTCAGCGGCAGCACCCGGTCCACCACCGGCTTCACCACCCCGGACTCGACCAGCGGCCAGACATGCTCCCGCACCGCCGCCACGATCGCCGCCTTCTCCGCCAGCGGCCGCCCGCGCAGGTTGGTGGCGATCACCGCCGCCCGCTTGCGCAGCAGCGCGTTGAGGTCGAGCTCGCCCTTCACCCCGCCCTGCAGCCCGATGATCACCAGTCGCCCGTTGACCGCCAGCGCGTCCACGTTCCGCTGCAGGTACTTGGCGCCCATGATGTCCAGGATCACGTCCGCCCCGGCCCCGTCGGTGGCCTCCCGGAGCACCTCGACGAAGTCCTGCTCGCGGTAGTCGATCACGATGTCCGCGCCCAGCTCGGTGCACCGGGCCAGCTTCGCCGGACTGCCGGCCGTCACCGCGACCCGCGCGCCGACCGCCTTGGCCAGCTGGATCGCCATCGTCCCGATCCCGCTGGCGCCGCCGTGCAGCAGCACCGTCTCGCCCGGCCGCAGGTGGGCGGTGAGGAAGACGTTGGACCACACCGTGCAGGCCACCTCCGGCAGCGCCGCGGCCTGCTCCGGGCTCAGCCCCTTCGGCAGCGGCAGCAGCTGCCCGCTCGGCACCGCGACCTTCTGCGCGTAGCCGCCGCCGGCCAGCAGCGCGCACACCTCGTCGCCGACCGCCCAGCCGGCCACGCCCGGACCGAGGGCGACGATCCGCCCGGCGCACTCCAGCCCCGGGTACGGCGAGGCGCCGGGAGGCGGGTTGTAGGAGCCCTGCCGCTGGAGCAGGTCGGCGCGGTTGACGGCGGTGGCCGCCACCTCCACCAGGACCTCGCCCTCGCCGGGCACCGGATCGGGGACCTCGGACCACACCAGCGCCTCGGGGCCGCCGGGTACGGGAATCGTCATCGCATGCATGCCCCGAACCTACTGCGCCGTACGGCGGTTCGGAGTTCAGGCCCCGCCCGGACCGGAGGACTTGATGACGATCACCCGGTCGGTGAGCTGGAGCACGGCGGCCTCCGGCTCGGTGTAGTTGAGCACCCGCCGGCCGCGCACCACCGCGACCACCAACTCCTCGCACTCGCGCGGACTGTGCCCGGCCTCGGCCCGGGTGACCGGCCGTTCCACCACGTCCAGCCCGTTCCCGTAGGTCAGCAGGTCCTCCATCACCGCCCCGGCGTGCGGGCTGAGCATCGACAGCCCGAGCAGCCGCCCGGCCGAACTGGAGCTGGTGACCACCACGTCGGCCCCGCTCTGCCGCAGCAGCGGCGCGTTCTCGTCCTCCCGGACCGCCGCGACCACGGTGGCGGCCTTGTTCAACTGGCGTGCCGTCAGGGTGATCAGTACCGCCGTGTCGTCCCGCTCCGGGGCGACCACGATCCGGGCCGCGTTGGGGACGGCGGCCCGGACCAGGGTGTCGGTCCTGGTCGCATCGCCGACCACCCCGACCAGGCCGTGCTGCGAGGCGCTCTCGATCACCTTGCGCTGCGGGTCGACGACCACGATCTCCTCCGCCTTCACCCCCTGCCCGAGCAGGGTGTCGACGGCGCTGCGCCCCTTCGTCCCGAACCCGATGACGACGGTGTGCTCGCGCACGGTGGACCTCCAGCGGTTCAACCGCCATTGCAGGCGGGTGCGTTCGGTGAGCACCTCCAGGGTGGTGCCGACCAGGATGATCAGGAACAGCACGCGCAGCGGGGTGATCACCAGGATGTTGGTGAGCCGGGCACCGTCGCTGTACGGGGTGATGTCCCCGTAGCCGGTGGTGGAGAGCGTCACGGTGGCGTAGTACGCCGCGTCCAGGAAGCTCAGTTCGCCGCCCGCGTTGTCGTGGTAGCCGCCCCGGTCGAGGTAGACGATCACCGAGGTGGCGACCAGCACGGCGAGCGCGAGCAGCAGCCGCGAGCCGACCTGCGCCATCGCGGGCGCGGTGCGCCGGGCGGGCAGCACGATCCCGGCGTCCGCCCACGGCTCCGTGCCCGGCGCCGAGATCCGCCGCAGCCGGCTCACGGCGCCTCCACCAGCTCGACGACCCGCCCCGCGTCCGCCCCGCCGGGCGGCACGACGGCCAGCGCCTCGGCCCGGGCCAGCCCGCGCAGCATGGCCGGCCCGTCGAAGGCGAGCGGCACG
>NZ_JBEOSV010000026.1:0-112574 GCF_040303245.1 Kitasatospora sp. NPDC096077
TGTGCGGCGGGGGCGGACACCCCCGCCCCCCGCCCCCCGCCCGGCCGGGGGGCGCCGGCCCCCGCTGGGTGGGGCGGGCGGGGGGGGGGCGGGCGCCCCCCCCGGGGGGGGGGCGGGGGGGGGGCCCCCCCCCCCCCCCCGGCCCCCGCGGAACCGCGGTCAGTCCTTGTCGCGCTTGCGCGAGGAGGCGAGCAGCACCACCAGGCCCAGGCCGACCAGCGCGGCCGGGACGATCCGCTCCTTGCGCGGCTGCCCCTGCTCGTCCACGAACTGCGCCTTCACCTTCTCCACCAGGCCGTTCGCGGCCACGTACGCCCGCGCCGTCTTCTCCTCGACGGTGGCCATCGCCTTGGCCTTGACCTGCGCGGAGATGGTGGTCGGGTGGATCCGCACGGCCAGCTCGTCCAGGTTCGCCGCCAGCCGGTCGCGGGTGCGCTCGATGTCGGCCTCGATCTGCGCAGCCGTCCGCGCCGGCTTGTCCTGCGTGCTCGCCTCGCCCACTCGGGCCACCCCATTCACTTGCCGATGTAGTCCTGTCGTCCTGTGCGACCAACCCAGTTTGTCAGCTGCCGAGCACGGACGCGCGGCCCCACCCACCAACGGGGGTAAGTTTGCCGTGGTACGACCGCGTACGACCGCCCGTCCAGCCTCCAGGAGAGTACGACCGTGACTGAGCGCCTCCAGCCCGGCGACACCGCGCCCGCCTTCAGCCTGTCCGACGCCGACGGCAACCAGGTCTCGCTCGCCGACCACCTCGGCCGCAAGGTCATCGTCTACTTCTACCCGGCCGCGCTCACCCCCGGCTGCACCAAGCAGGCCTGCGACTTCACCGACAACCTGGAGGTCTTCGCGGGCGCCGGCTACGACGTCATCGGCATCTCCCCCGACCAGCCGGAGAAGCTCGGAAAGTTCCGCGAGAAGGAAGACCTCAAGGTCACCCTGCTCTCCGACCCCGAGCACCGGGTCCTGGAGGCCTACGCCGCCTACGGCGAGAAGCAGAACTACGGCCGCACCTACCAGGGCGTCATCCGCTCCACGATCATCGTCGACGAGCAGGGCAAGGTCGAGCGCGCGCTGTACAACGTCAAGGCCACCGGCCACGTCGCCAAGCTGCTGCGCGACCTCAAGGTCGAGGCCTGATCCCCCGGGATCCCTCCGTACGAAGCGGTGGCGGCCCACCCCCCGACCGGGTGGGCCGCCACCGCCGTTCCTCACCTCGGGTGACCTCCGGCGCCGTCGGCGTCAGCAGGCCCCGAGGTCGCTCCAGACGCCCCAGGCGCCGCTGGCCGCGGGGTCGTCGCCCTTGGTCCACCACTTGTTCTGGTAGTAGTGGCCCTTCCAGGACACCTTGGTCGGCGACGCGTAGGTGGTGCCCGCGTCCCAGCCCGGCGCGGCCGCGCAGGACCCCGAGGTCGGGGTCGCGGTCGGGCTCGGCGTGCCGGTCGGGGTCCCGGTGGGCGTACCCGTGGGGGTGCCCGTCGGAGTGCCGGTCGGCGTACCCGTGGGGGTACCGGTCGGCGTACCCGTCGGCGTCGGCGTGGGCGTCGGCGTACCGCCGTCCACCGTGCCCCGGGTCAGGTCCCCCTTGAGCCCGTACAGCGTGCCGCCCACATTGACCGTCCAGTTCGACGGCGTGGACACCGGCAGGTAGTAGACGAAGTCGATGTCCACCGAGGCGCCCGGCGCCAGCGACTGCCACCCCGGCAGCTTGACCGACACCCGGTTGTAGGTGCCCTTCAGGCCGCCCGTGTTGCCCGGACCCGGGTTGTCCTGCCGGATCACCTGCAGCCCGAACCCGGACTGGTCCTTGGCGTTGCCCGGGGCCGAGTTGGAGTAGTCGAACTGGAACTCGGTGCCGCCCGGCAGGGTCAGCGTCGAGTTGTTGACGATGTGCAGCTTCGGGTTGATCGGATAGTTCGAGTCGCCCAGCGCGAAGTTGGTGAACGACACGTCGACCGGCAGGGTCTGCTGCGGCAGCGGCACCGTCGAACGCGTCGCGCCGTACGGGCTCGCCGCCTTGAACCTGTCGTACATCAGCGAGGTCAGCGTCGAACCGGGGACGTACTCGCCCTTGCCGCCGTTGGCGGTGGCGTCCCACTTGTAGTCGCCCGCGAGCTCCCAGATCATCGCCCCGCCGGCACCCTGGTTGACGATGTAGTCCGCCTTGGCGCCCACCGACTGCTCGTCCTCGGTGGACAGGAACACCTTCTTGGCGTCGTTCCACAGCCACGGCGCCACCAGGGCGTCGCTGTAGTTGCGGGTGTAACTGCCCTGCAGCGCGGTGTCCGTCACCCCGTACTTGGCGAGGTAGTCGGGCAGCACGCCCTTCTCCAGGTTCTTGGCGTGCCACATCGGGTTCGACCCGGCCGGGGACTCCTTGCCCGCGGTGTCCTTGTCGTTCCAGATGTTGTCGATGCCGACCGCGCCGTCACCGCAGGAGGTCAGCCCGGACCCGGCCGGGCAGCTGGTCGCCGCGGCCGTGCCCCACAGGCCGTTGGTGCCGCCCTGCACGTTCTTGAAACCACGGGTGTAGTACGGCAGCCCGACGTTGATCCGGCCGGCCGGCATCGACCCGCGGAAGTAGTGGTACGACCAGTCGGCGTTCAGGTAGCCGATGCCGCCGTACTGCGCGGTGCCGTACACGTTGGCGGCCGCCAACTCGCCGTCCTTGCCGTCGTCGTAGAGCGAGGCGTTCGGGCCGACGTACTTGTTCCAGGCGCCGTGCAGGTCGTACGACATGATGTTGACGTAGTCCAGGTACTGGGCGACCTGGAAGGTCTCCATCCCCCGCAACAGGTAGCCGGAGGACGGCGCCGCGACCGACAGCAGGTAGTGCCGGCCGTCGGCGGCGCCCGCCTTGTCCAGGTTCTCCCGCAGGGTCTTCATCAGCGCCGCGTAGCCCTTGGCCAGCGAACCGCGCTTGCCGTTGGCCAGCTGCCAGTCCAGCGGGTTGCCCGCGTCCTTCATCGAGGTCGGGTACTCGTAGTCGATGTCGACGCCGTTGAAGCCGTACTTGCGGATGAAGTCCACCGAGGAGGCGGCGAAGGTGTCGATGCCCGCCTGGTTGACGCTGCCGTCCGGGTTGACCGTCATCGAGTAGAAGCCGCCGGAGTTCACCCGGCTGCCGCCGTCGTCGAAGTAGCCGCCGGTCTCGGTCCAACCACCCACCGAGATCAGGGTCTTGACGTTCGGATACTGCTTCTTGTACTTCGTCAGCAGGTTGAAATGACCCTTGTACGGCAGCGTCGGGTCCAGCTCCGCCCCCGGCACCCCGGGGAACGACATCCCGGTCGCCGCGTTGGTCGGACCGTCCGTCCCGACCGACAGCTTGTTGTCGCCGCCGACGTGCCCGAACGCGTAGTTGAGGTGGGTGACCTTGTCCCAGGGGATGTCGCTCACCAGGTACGGCTGATCGCCGTTCTTCCCGGTGCGCCAGCCGGTGAAGTACCCGATGATGCGCCGCTGGTGGTCCGCGCCCATCTTCTCGCGCCCGCCGGTGTCGTAGACCGAGCAGTACGGGACGTCCACCCCGGGGGTCTGGTACAGCCCGTCCGGCCGACAGGCCGCGTTGTCGACCGCCGCCGACGCCTGCGAGGGCGCCGCACCCAGCGTCGCCGTCAACAGCCCGGCCAACGCGGCCGCCGCCAACGACGCGACACCCGCCCGGGCCGCCGGACTCTTACCTCGGCGAGCGGCGGTGGGACGCCGCTCGGCCGTGCTTCGGATCAACACTCGGTCCTCCAGGAGAGAGTGTCGGCGCATGCCCGTGGGGGAGCACGCACGTGGGGGATTCACAATTGGCGCCGAAGCTATGTGGTCTGAACCACACAGGTCAATAGGTCTGTACCAATTGGTCATCACTCGGCAAACCCTGGCCAGCCCGTGACCAAAAACGGCCCCGGTCGTTCGCATACCGGGGAAGGGGCACGACAACTGCCCGAAGGAGACCGCCATGCCGGTCAAGTACACCCGCGACCTGCTCGCCGCCACGGCGGCGGCCGCGACCACGCTGGACGAGATGCTGATCGCGCTCGACCGCGAGCCGAACCCGTACAACCGGTCGTACCTGCGCCAGCGGATCAAGGCGTACGGCATCGACGCCTCGCACTTCCCCGAGCCCGGGACCTTTTACACGAAGGCGCTCCTGGAGGAGGCCGTTGCAGCCTCGCAGAGCGTGGCCGGAGTGCTCCGCCACCTCAATCGGCGCCAGGGCGGCGGCACGCAGGCCCTTGTCGGCCGCCGCATCAAGGACTTCGGAATCGACACCTCCCACTTCACCGGGGAAGCGCACAATCGCGGCAAGTCCTCGCCTCGGCGTCTGCCCCCGAGGGAGGTCCTCATCCAGCGCCCGGCGGAGGCCAATCGACTGCCCGGCTTCCGCATCCGCCGAGCCCTTGCGGAACTCGGTCGCCCGGAGGAGTGCCAGGGCTGCGGCACCGGCTCCGAATGGCGCGGACGACCGATGACCCTGGAGGTCGACCACATCAACGGCGACTGGTCGGACAACCGCCCGGACAACCTCCGACTGCTCTGCCCCAACTGCCACGCCACCACAGATACCTACTGCGGGCGGAACAAGAATCGGGCCACCAGTACGCATGACACCCGGTAGGCTAGCTCTGATGTGCGCCCGTACCCCAGCTGGCTAGAGGGGCATGCCTTAGGAGCATGTTGTCGTGGGTTCGAGTCCCACCGGGCGTACCGAGTGAAATGGCCCGCTTCCCTTCAAATCGAAGGGAAGCGGGCCATCCTCGTTGCTGCGACCCGTCAGCCGATGAGGTCCTTGACCACCGGCGCCAGAGCCCGGAACGCCTGGCCGCGGTGGCTGATGGCGTTCTTCTCGTCCGCCGTCATCTCCGCGCAGGTCCGGGTCTCCCCCAGCGGCTGGAGGATCGGGTCGTAGCCGAAGCCGCCGTCGCCCGCCGGGGCGGTCCGGAGCGTCCCCAGCAGCCGTCCCTCGACGACGCGTTCGGTGCCGTCCGGCAGGGCGAGGGCGGCGGCGCAGAAGAAGTGGGCGCCGCGGTGCGGGTCGGCGATGTCGGAGAGCTGGGCGAGCAGCAGGTCCAGGTTGGCGAGGTCGTCGCCGTGCTTGCCGGACCAGCGGGCGGAGAAGATGCCGGGCGCGCCGTTGAGGACGTCGACGCAGAGGCCGGAGTCGTCGGCGACCGCGGGCAGGCCGGTGGCGCGGGCCAGGGCGTGGGCCTTGAGCAGGGCGTTCTCGGCGAAGGTGACGCCGGTCTCGGGGACGTCCGGGATCTCGGGGTAGGCGTCGGCGCCGACGAGTTCGACGTCGAGACCGGCCTCGGTGAGGATGGCGCGCAGTTCGGCGACCTTGTGCCGGTTGCGGGTGGCGAGGATCAGACGGGTGGACATATCGCCCACCCTATCGAGCGCCCGGGGGTGTCAGCCGGTGCAGACCGAGGTGAGGTTGCCCGCCGCGTCGCCGAGCGGCTTGAGGTCGGGGGCCTGCTTCTTGTCGACGGCCTGCTGGACCAGGTCGGCCTGCTTCTGCAGGTCGGTCACGGCCTTGACCACGTCGGTGTTCTTGGAGTTCTTGCCGACCTGGTCGAGGTCGCCCTTGAGCTTCTGCAGCGCCTTCCCGGCGGCGGCCGAGTCGTTGCTGGAGTTGTCGTAGGCCTTGGTGAGGTCGGCGAGGTCGGCGGTGATCTTCACGGCGGTGTTGCCGCAGTCCATCGCCTTCTGGGCCGCGGAGCAACTCACCATGCTGAGCGGGAGGATCGCGATCAGTCCGGCCACGGCGAGGGCGGCGGGGCGGGCGATGCTCGACGGCATCCGGTCCTCCTGGTGGGCGGGGGTTCCATGGGGAGGGACGTGCGCCACCGGTTGCGTGGTTCCCGCAGCGGTGGTGCTGCGGGAACCGTACGGTCTGCGGGCCGGACGTGTACAGCGGTCCGCACACCCGTCCGACCGCGGAGGTGGCGTCAGCCTTCGAGCACCTTGCGCTGGATCTCGTCCAGTTCGGCGCAGCCGAGGGTGCCGAGGTCGAGCAGTCGGTCGAGCAGGGCGCGGTCGAAGGGGGCGCCTTCGGCGGTGCCCTGGACCTCGACGAAGCGGCCGTCGGAGGTGCAGACGATGTTCATGTCGGTCTCGGCGCGCACGTCCTCCTCGTACTGGAGGTCGAGCATCGGGACGCCGTCGATGATGCCGACGCTGACGGCGCTGACGCCGCCGGTGATCGGCTGGCCCTTGGCGCGGAGGAGCTTGCGCTCGCGGGCCCAGGAGACGGCGTCGACGAGGGCGACGTAGGCGCCGGTGATGGCGGCGGTGCGGGTGCCGCCGTCGGCCTGGAGGACGTCGCAGTCGAGGACGATGGTGTTCTCGGCGAGGGCGCGGTGGTCGATGACGGCGCGCAGGGAGCGGCCGATGAGGCGGCTGATCTCGTGGGTGCGGCCGCCGATGCGGCCCTTGACGGACTCGCGGTCGCCGCGGGTGTTGGTGGCGCGCGGGAGCATGGAGTACTCGGCGGTGACCCAGCCTTCGCCGCTGCCCTTGCGCCAGCGGGGGACGCCTTCGGTGACGCTGGCGGTGCACAGCACCTTGGTGTCGCCGTAGGAGACGAGGACGGAGCCTTCGGCGTGCTTGCTCCAGCCCCGCTCGATGGTGATGGGGCGGAGCTGGTCGGGGGTGCGGCCGTCGATGCGTGACATAGCCACTGAGCGTAGCCGCTCGGGGCGTGCCGTCCGGCTGCGGACGGACGGGGCGGACGGATGTGTGAGCGGACGGACGGACGGTCGCGGATGCACCTCGGCCCGCCGTCCCCCTGAGCGGGTCGGCGGGCCGTGGGTGGTCGAGCCTGGGTGGCTCAGCTCACATCATGTCTTCGATGTCGGCGGCGATCGGGTCGGCGTCGGTGCCGATGACGACCTGGATCGCGGTGCCCATCTTGACGACGCCGTGGGCGCCGGCGGCCTTGAGGGCGGCCTCGTCGACGAGGGAGGCGTCCTTGACCTCGGTGCGGAGGCGGGTGATGCAGCCTTCGACCTCTTCGATGTTGTCGATGCCGCCCAGACCGGCGACGATCTTCTCAGCCTTGCTGGCCATCTGGTTCTCTCCCTCTGTCTCGGCCCGCCGGCTGCTCTGCCGGGTGCCGTCCTGCGCTGTGCTGGGGTCCGCGGGTCGGTCCTCGTCCGTCGGGCGGTGAGGTCCGTGCCGGTGGCTGACGCGGGTTCAGCCGGGGTCGCGCTGCCGGGCAGCGCGACCAGCATGACCCGAGCCGGTCCGGTCTGCCACGTTAGTCCACTTTTGGCCCATTCCGGCGCGCAGGCTCCCGAGTGCCACCCGAGGATGACGATCAGCGGGGGCTCGCGTCCCGGCGTCCGGCCTGCGTCCCAAAGTGGTCTACACCAATATATGTGTACTCCGATGAACGCAGGAAGGACCCCGGGTGTTCCTGAGCCCCACCCGAGGGTCCCGCCGGGGCCCGCTGCTCGGCAACTGCTCTCGGAGGGCGAAGGATGAGTTCGGCAGGCGCCACGGCTCCGCGGACCGTGTGGTGGCACGGCTTCTACGGCGGTCTCCAGAAGATGGGCCGCTCGCTCCAGCTGCCGGTCGCGGTGCTCCCGGCCGCGGGCATCCTCAACCGACTCGGCCAGCCCGACGTGTTCGGCAAGGACGGCCTGGGCTGGACCGATGTGGCCAAGGTCTTCGCGGCGGCTGGCGGCGCGCTGCTCGACTCCTCGCTCGGCCTGCCGCTGCTGTTCTGCATCGGCGTGGCGATCGGCATGGCCAAGAAGGCGGACGGCTCGACGGCGCTGGCCGCCGTGGTCGGCTTCCTGGTGTACTACAAGGTCCTGCACGCCTTCCCGGAGAGCTGCAAGGCCGGCACCGTCCAGGTCCCCGACGCCTGGACCGCCCAGTGCGTGGACTACTCCTCGGCCAAGGCCGCGGCGGCGACGTACCAGAACCCGGGGGTGCTGGGCGGCATCCTGATCGGCCTGATGTCGGCCTGGCTCTGGGTCCGCTTCCACCGCGTCAAGCTGGTCGACTGGCTGGGCTTCTTCAACGGCCGCCGCCTGGTGCCGATGATCACCGCCGTGGTGGGCCTGGTCACCGCCTGCATCGCGCTGTGGGTCTGGCCGCCGATCGGCCGAGGCCTGAACGACTTCTCGCAGAACCTGGCCGATCTCGGCGCGGGCGGCGCCGGCATCTTCGGCCTGTTCAACCGGGCGCTGCTGCTGATCGGTATGCACCAACTGCTGAACACCTTCGTCTGGTTCCAGTTCGGCGAGTTCACGAAGCCGGACGGCAGCCTCGTGCACGGCGACATCCCGCGTTTCCTCGCGGGCGACCCGACGGCCGGCCAGTTCCAGTCCGGATTCTTCCCGATCATGATGTTCGCGCTGCCCGCCGCGGCCCTCGCGATCGCGCACGCGGCCAAGCCGCACCGCCGCAAGGAGATCTACGGCCTGATGCTCTCGGTCGGCCTGACCTCCTTCGTCACCGGCGTCACCGAGCCGCTGGAGTACTCCTTCGCCTACATCGCCCCGGCCCTGTACGGCCTGCACGCGCTGCTGACCGGCGCCTCGATGGCCGTCACCTGGGGGCTGGGGGTGCACGACGGCTTCAGCTTCTCGGCCGGCCTGATCGACTACGTGATCAACTGGGGACTCGCCACCAAACCCTGGCTGATCATCCCGATCGGCCTGGTCTTCGCCGCGGTGTACTACACGGTCTTCCGGTTCGTCATCGTCAAATTCGACCTGAAAACACCGGGCCGGGAGGACGAGAGCGAGATCGAGGACGTCACCAAAGCCTGAATCCGGTCGCCCCGGAACCGTCGCCGCAAAGGCCCTCGGACCCATCGGTCCGAGGGCCTTCGGCATTTCACCGTAGGACTTAATTCCCGGCCCGATAAACACCGGAAAGACAATTCGGCGGCGATCCGGTCGACCCGGCCGGCACTCCGGAAGGGCACCGGCCGACGGTGGGGGGATGCCTCCGGACCCGCCCGCACCCGCTCCGGTCACTCTCAGCAGCCGCCGCGCACTCCCCGGAGTGGGCGGATCGTCCGACCACGACCCCGGACCGGTCGTCGCCCTGTCGCCCCATGGCCTCCGCGCTTTTTGTTGCGCAAATAGCCAAAATCACAATCGCGACTGAAATCATGATCGTCGCTCCGGGTCCAGGTTTCGATTTCATAGCGCTTCCCGGCGACGGTGCTTTTCGGGGTTCCCCGGCTTCTCCACCCGTGCTACAAACTGGTCTACACCACACGTGGTGTAGACCAGTTCGCGGTTGGCCCCCCTGTGCCTTCTCCCCCGACCGACCGCCATGCCGTTAGGAACCCACCCCCATGAGTCAGTCTGCGCAGGCACCGGCGCCCGCCACGGCTCCGGCCTCGCCCAGCCCCGCCAAGCAGTTCGGTCAGAACGTCCTCCAGGGTCTGCAGAAGATCGGTCGCAGCCTCCAGCTGCCCATCGCGGTGCTCCCCGCCGCCGGCCTGCTGATGCGCCTCGGCCAGGACGACGTGTTCGGCAAGGACGGCCTCGGCTGGGACAAGGTCGCCTCGGTCTTCGCCACGGCCGGCAACGGTGTCTTCGACAACCTGCCGCTGCTGTTCGCGGTGGGCATCGCGATCGGCTTCGCCAAGAAGGCGGACGGCTCCACCGCCCTCGCCGCGCTGGTCGGCTTCCTGGTGTACAAGAACGTGCTCACCGCGTTCCCGATCACCGACGGCCACATCGCCGACGGCAAGTGGGTCCCCCCGACGTACCAGAACCCGGGCGTGCTCGGCGGCATCGTGATCGGCCTGCTGGCCGCGGTGCTGTGGCAGAAGTACCACCGCACCAAGCTGGTCGACTGGCTCGGCTTCTTCAACGGCCGTCGCCTGGTCCCGATCATCATGGCCTTCGTCGGCACCGCCGTCGGTGTGCTGTTCGCCCTGACCTGGGGCCCGATCGGCGACGCCATCAAGAGCCTGAACGACACCCTGATCGGTGCGGGCGCGCTCGGCGCCGGCGCCTTCGGCCTGGTCAACCGCGGCCTGCTGCCGGTCGGCATGCACCAGTTCGTGAACTCCTACGCCTGGTTCCAGACCGGTGACTTCACCAAGCCCGACGGCACCGTCGTGCACGGCGACCTGACCCGCTTCTTCGCCGGCGACCCGACCGCCGGACAGTTCATGGCGGGCTTCTACCCGATCATGATGTTCGCGCTGCCCGCCGCCGCGCTGGCCATCGCCCACGCCGCCAAGCCGCACCGCCGCAAGGCCGTCACCGGCATGATGGTCTCGCTCGCACTGACCTCCTTCGTCACCGGTGTCACCGAGCCGATCGAGTTCTCCTTCGTCTTCATCGCCCCGGTCCTGTACGTCATCCACGCGCTGCTCACCGCCGTCTCGATGACCGTCACCTGGGCGCTCGGCGTGCACGACGGCTTCACCTTCTCCGGCGGTCTGATCGACTACGCGCTCGCCTGGAGCAAGGCCACCGAGCCCTGGCTGATCATCCCGATCGGCCTGGTCTTCGCGGCGCTGTACTACTTCCTCTTCCGGTTCGCGATCACCAAGTTCAACCTCAAGACCCCCGGTCGCGAGGACGACGACGAGATCGAGGACGTGACCAAGGCCTGACGCCGGTCCCGTACTCCCCGAAGGCCCCGCCCCGCCGCTGCTCCCCCAGCGGCGGGGCGGGGCCTTCCGCGTACCCCGGCGACAACGGCGGTTGACGAACCGACGGAGGCCCTGGTCAACTGAACCGGTGAACGCCTCGTGCCCGCTGGTCACCCGCAGCCACATCGACTTCGGTCGCGTGTGGTCCGCGGCGTGTCGCGGCTGAGCTGACCGTTCCCCCGCCGCCGCCCGGCTGACGTCCCGCCCGGCACCGGCCTCCTCCCCTCCGCCCGCACGGGTCCCGCCCGTCCGCAGGCCGTCACCGCGCGACCGCGCACCCGCCCCCGCACCGACCGGGGCGCGGCGGCGCATCCGCACGAGGAAAGTCAGGCTCGCCATGCCCCGCCAGTTGCACCTCTCCGCCGCCATCGACGCCACGACCGATGCCACGACCGACGCCACGATCAGCCCCGCCATCGACCGCGCCGCCGACCCCGGCCGGTTCGACGCCGCCCACTACACCGGCCTCGCCCGCCTCGCCGAGCGGGCCACCCTGGACTTCGTCACCCTCGACGACTCCTTCACCGCCGAACCCCGCCGCCCCGACGCGCTCGCCACCCTGGCCCGGATCGCCCCGCTGACCTCGCGGATCGGCCTGGTGCCCACCGTCACCACCACCCACACCGAGCCCTTCCACACCTCGATCTCGCTCAACACCCTGGACTGGGTGAGCGAGGGCCGGGCCGGCTGGCTGGTCGGCGTCTCCGACACCGAGGCCGAGGCCCGGGCCTTCGGCCGCCGCGCGGTCGCCCCCGCGGACGAGCTCTGGGCCGAGGCGGCCGACGCCGCCGAGGTCGCCGCCCGGCTCTGGGACAGCTGGGAGGACGACGCGGAGATCCGCGACACCGCGACCGGCCGCTTCGTCGACCGCGACAAGCTGCACTACGTCGACTTCGAGGGCCGGCACTTCTCGGTCCGCGGGCCGTCCATCACCCCGCGCCCGCCGCAGGGCCGCCCGGTGGTCGTGGTCCCGGTGGCCGCCGCCGACCTGGCCCGGGACGCCCCGGCCGACGGCCGGGCCCGCGTCGACACCGCGATCCGGTACGCCGACGTCGTGCTGCTGGACGCCCCGGACCGGGCCGCGCGGCTGACCGCCGCCACCGAACTGCGGCTGCGCTCCGGCGAACAGCTGCGCATCCTCGCCCGGCTGGACATCGCCCTGCCCGACCGGGCCGCCGAAGAGCGGCTGCTCGCCGAACTCAGCGCCACCGGCACCGGCGTGGACGGCTTCCACCTCGTCCCCGCCGCAGCCGAGCGCGACCTCGCCGCCCTCGCCGCGCGCATCGCCCCGGCCCTGCGCGCCACCGGGCTGCTGCGCAGCGGCTACCCCGGCCGCACCCTGCGCGACCACCTCGGTCTGGCCCGCCCGGCGAGCCGCTACGCCGCCGCACCCGTCGACTCCCCTGCCGAGTCCCCTGCCGAATCCCCCGCCCGCGCCGCCCTCGCCGAGGTGACCCGATGACGGACCGTCCGCTCAAGCAGATCCACCTCGCCGCCCACTTCCCCGGCGTCAACAACACCACGGTGTGGAGCGATCCGGCCTCCGGCAGCCACATCGAGTTCCAGTCCTTCCGCCACCTCGCGCAGACCGCCGAGCGCGGCCGGTTCGACTTCTTCTTCCTCGCCGAGGGCCTGCGGCTGCGCGAGACCAACGGCCGCATCCACGACCTGGACGTGGTCGGCCGCCCCGAGTCGATCACCGTGCTGAACGCGCTGGCCGCCGTCACCGAACGGATCGGCCTGGCCGCCACGGTGAACGCCACCTTCAACGAACCGTACGAACTCGCCCGCCGCTTCGCCTCCCTGGACCACCTCTCCGGCGGCCGGGCGGCCTGGAACGTGGTCACCTCCTCGGACGCCTTCACCGGGGAGAACTTCCGCCGCGGCGGCTACCTCGACCGTGCCGACCGATACACCCGGGCCGCCGAATCGGTCCAACTGGCAAGGGAGTTCTGGGATTCGGGCGAGCAGACCGTCCGCCACCGCGGTCCCCAGTTCGAGGTCGAGGGCCGGCTCTCGCTGCCCCGCCCGCCGCAGGGCCACCCGGTGGTCATCCAGGCCGGCGACTCCGACCAGGGCCGGGAGTTCGCCGCCGCCACCGCCGACATCGTCTTCAGCCGGCACTCCCACTTCGAGGACGGCCGGGCCTTCCACGCCGACGTCAAGCGCCGACTGGCCGCGTACGGGCGCAAACCCGACGAGCTGAAGATCATGCCGGCCGCCACCTTCGTCCTCGGCGACACCGACGCCGACGCGGCCGAGCGCGCCGCCGAGGTCCGCCGGGCCCAGGTCGGCCCGCAGACCGCGATCAACCACCTGGAACAGGTCTGGGGCATCGACCTGTCCGACCACGACCCGGACGGCCCGCTGCCGACCGTCGACCCCGATCCGGACAGCGCCCTGGTCCAGGGCCGGGTCCGGATCGCGGACCCGGTGGGCGTCGCCGCCCGCTGGCGGGCCCTCGCCGCCGAAAAGGGGCTGAGCAGCCGCGAGCTGGTCATCGAGGTCACCGGCCGGCAGTCCTTCATCGGCTCCCCCGCCACCGTCGCCCGGGAGATCGACCGCTTCGTGCAGCACGACGCGGCCGACGGCTTCATCCTGGTCCCCCACCTCACGCCGGGCGGCCTGGACGAGTTCGTCGACCGGGTGGTCCCGCTGCTCCAGGAGCGCGGCGTCTTCCGCACCGACTACACCGGCCCGACCCTGCGCGACCACCTCGGCCTGCCGGTGCCCGGACGGCGGTAGGTGCCCCCTCCCGGGCGGCGGCTCAGAGCTCGTACACCGCGCCCGGCCGGGCCAGCTCGACCGGGCCGGGGTACGCGGCGGCGGCGTCGCGGCGGTTGTGCTCGGCGTCGGTCCACGGCGGGATGTGGGTGAGCACCAGTCGGCGCGCCCCCGCGGCGGCCGCGTGCTCGCCCGCCTCCCGGCCGTTGAGGTGGACGGCCTGGAAGGTGTCGCGGCCGTCCAGGTAGGCGGCCTCGCAGAGGAACAGGTCGGTGTCGCGGGCGAGTTCCACCAGTTCGGGGCACTCGCCGGTGTCGCCGGAGTAGACCAGCGAGCGGCCGGCGTGCTCCAGCCGGAAGGCGAAGGCGTCGACGGGGTGGTTAACCTGGGCGACGGTGATCCGGAACGGGCCGAGCCCGAAACTGCCCGGGGTGAGCGTGCGGAACTCGAACACCTCCTTCATTCCGGGGTTCTCCGGCATGTCGTACGCCCGGGCGAGCCGCGCCGCGGTGCCGGTCGGCCCGTACACCGGGAGGAGTTCGGGGCAGCCCTCGGCCCGGTAGTTGCGGGCGACCCAGTAGGCGCACAGGTCGACGCAGTGGTCCGCGTGCAGGTGGCTGAGCAGGACGGCGTCGACGTCGTAGAGGCCGGTGTGCTGCTGCAGCGCGCCGAGCGCGCCGTTGCCGAGGTCCAGCACCACGCGGAAGCCGTCGGCCTCGACCAGATAGCTGGAGCAGGCGGAGTCGGCGGACGGGAAGCTCCCCGAGCACCCCACCACGGTCAGTTTCATCCGAGCCCCTCCGCCCCGACACGTCCTGGCTGCTGTTGGGCCGCTCCCCGTGTCGGTGGAGCGGCACGGGGAACAGCGTGAAAACGGCATGGAAAACGGCAGGCCGGGCCGGTGGTCCGGCCGGTAGCACTGCGTTGGTGTGTCGAGGGTAAGGGCGGACCGGCACTTTGCCCCCGTCCCCGTGCCGGGCTGTGGCTGGAATCACCCAGACCGCGGGGGCGGGGGCGGTGCCGTGGGTTCAGCGGTGCCGGGGCCGGTTGCGGACCCAGTCGCGGATGGTCCCGGGGTACCAGCGGGGGTGTCCGCTGCCGTCGACCACGTCCGGTTCGGGCAGCAGTCCGTGCCGCCGGTAGTTGCGGACGGTCTCGGGCTGGACGTTGATGTGCCGGGCGATCTCGGCGTACGACCAGAGTTCGTGCCTGTTCACGAAAGCACCTCCGGGGGGACGGGGGCGGACGTTCGTGAAGCAGCCTTTCCGGGCGGCACCGGGGCGAGGGTGACGGAACGGGCGTCGTGGCGGTTCCGTGACGAACCGGGAGCAACCTACGGACAAATGGCCGACCGTCACGGCGGCCACGGTGGTGGCGTTCACCGCCGGCCCGGTACGGTTCGCCGCATGACTGGCATCTGGGTTGTCCTCCTGGTCACGGGCGTCGCCGTGCTGGCCGCCGTCGCGGGCGCGCTGGTGCGGCGCACCCGCCCGGCGCCGCGCCCGACGGGTCCGACCGGCCCCGCCGGCCCGCGCTCGCGCCCGAGCCGCGGGGCCCGCCCGGAGCCGCAGGAGATCTGGTGGGCCGAGGTCCCGTTCGAGGACGGCCCGGGCGCCAAGGACCGTCCCTGCCTGGTGCTGCGGGTGCACGGCCGGACCGCCACCGTCGCGAAGATCACCAGCAAGCACCACGCCGAGCGCCCGGGCGTGCTGGCGCTGCCGCCCGGCTCGGTCGGCGACCGGCAGGGCCGGGCCAGCTGGCTGGAGACCGACGAGCTGCGCGAGGTGCCGCTGTCCGCCTTCCGCCGCCGGGCCGGCACGCTGGACCGCCAGGTCTGGACCCGGGCCCAGCAGGTCCTGGGCTAGCGGGCCGGTCGAGACTCAGGCCCAGAGCTGGCCCTGCAGCGCCTCGACCGCCGCCTCGGTGGTCTCGGCGGTGTAGATGCCGGTGGAGAGGTACTTCCAGCCGCCGTCCGCGACCACGAAGACGATGTCGGCGCGCTCCCCGGCGGCCGCCGCCTTGCGGCCGACGCCGATCGCGGCGTGCAGGATGGCGCCGGTGGACACGCCCGCGAAGAGGCCCTCCTGCTGGAGGAGTTCGCGGGTGCGGCGGACGGCGTCCGCGGAGCCGACCGAGAAGCGGGTGGTCAGCACCTCGGCGTCGTACAGCTCGGGCACGAAGCCCTCGTCGAGGTTGCGCAGCCCGTAGACCAGGTCGTCGTAGCGCGGCTCGGCGGCGACGATCCGCACGCCGGGGACCTTCTCGCGCAGGTAGCGGCCGACGCCCATCAGGGTGCCGGTGGTGCCGAGGCCGGCCACGAAGTGGGTGACGGTCGGCAGGTCGGCGAGGATCTCGGGGCCGGTGGTGGCGTAGTGGGCGCCCGCGTTGTCCGGGTTGCCGTACTGGTAGAGCATCACCCAGTCGGGGTGCTCGGCGGCGATCTCCTTGGCCATCCGGACGGCGGTGTTGGAGCCGCCGGCGGCCGGGGAGGGGATGATCTCGGCGCCCCACATCCGGAGTAGTTCGCGCCGTTCCTCGCTGGTGTTCTCGGGCATCACGCAGACCATCCGGTAGCCCTTGAGCTTGGCGGCCATGGCGAGCGAGATGCCGGTGTTGCCGCTGGTGGGCTCCAGGATCGTGCAGCCGGGGGTGAGCCGGCCGTCGGCCTCGGCGCGCTCGATCATGTGCAGCGCCGGGCGGTCCTTGATCGAGCCGGTGGGGTTGCGGTCCTCCAGCTTGGCCCAGAGGGTCACCAGGCTGCGGTCGTTGCCGGGGACGGCGGCGGACAGCCGCGGCAGGCGGACCAGCGGGGTGTTGCCGACGGCTTCGAGCGGACTGTCGTATCGCAAGGGAGGCCTCCGGCCACGGCGGTGAGGGTGAGGAGGGCGGCTCCCCCGCCGCCGGGCGGGGGGGCCGGGAGCTGATCGGCCGGACCGGGCCTAGCGGGCGCCGCCGGCCACGGCGGGCAGGATGGTGACGCTGTCGCCGTCGGCGAGGGCGGTGGAGATGCCCTCCAGGAAGCGGACGTCCTCGTCGTTCAGGTAGACGTTGACGAAGCGGCGCAGCTCGCCGCCGTCGACCAGGCGGGCGGCGATGCCGGGGTGGCGGGCGTCGAGGTCGGTGAAGAGTTCCCCGAGGTTGCTGCCGTTGCCCTCGACGGCCTTGGCGCCGTCGGTGTAGGTGCGGAGGATGGTCGGGATGCGGACCTCGATGGCCATGGGTGCGCTCCTGTGTGCGTCGTGGAGGTGGGTGGGCCGCAGCGGGCGCGGCGGGGCGGAGGGTGCCCGGGGCTCGACGCCGCCGGTTCGGCGGTGGGGCCCGGGTGGGGCGGGGCGGCTCTCAGCGCGAGCGCGCGGGCGTGCCGGGACAGATCGCGCCGGCGTGCCGGCACAGGTCGATGTGCAGGCGCGCCACGAGGCGGGTGCCCGGGGCCTGGTTGCTCACATCGACGGAACGCATGGGCTCATCGTATAGATTCCCGGGCCCGCTCGGACATGCCCGTCCCAGGATCCGGATGTTGTTGTTTCTGATGCTGAGACGGCGGGGGCCCGCCGGCCGCGCGCGGCGGGTCGGCGGGCCCGGTCCGGGTGGGTGCGGGTCAGGCCGGGTGGGCCTCGACGACCTGGACGTCTTCCTCTGTGATCTCGCCGTCCACGATGCGGAACGAGCGGAACTGGTAGGGGTCGTCCGGGCCGTTGCCGTCGGCGGTGGAGACCAGGACGTAGTGGGCGAACGGCTCGGAGGCGTAGCTCACGTCGGTGCGCGAGGGGTAGGCCTCGGTGGCGGTGTGCGAGTGGTAGACGATCACCGGTTCCTCGTCCAGGTCGTCCATCTCGCGGTAGAGCTTGAGCAGGTCGCCCGAGTCGAACTCGTAGAAGGTGGGCGAGCGGGCGGCGTTGAGCATCGGGATGAACCGCTCGGGCCGGCCGCTGCCGGCCGGTCCGGCGACCACGCCGCAGGCCTCGTCCGGGTGGTCGGCGCGGGCGTGGGCCACGATCCGGTCGCGGATTTCTCGGGTGATGGTCAGCATGCCGGTCAGGATGCCACGCCCCGGCGGCTGTCCGCCGGGGCGTCCGAGGCCCGGTCGCCGGGTGTCCGCCACCCGGTCGCCCGGTCTCCCGGAGCGGTCGGGGTCAGCCGTCCTTGCGGGCGTGCAGGTGGTCGTGGGCGGTGCCGTGGGCGGCCTGGGGGTTGCGGCGCTTGAGCACCTGGTAGCCGATCACCAGCAGCAGCGCCCAGAAGGGGAAGACGTACAGCGAGATCCGGTTGTCCTTGTCGAGCGCGATCAGCACCACGACCAGGACGAGGAAGGCGAGGGCGGCCCAGCTGACCCAGGCGCCGCCGGGCGCCTTGAAGGTGGGCGGCGGCAGGTGGCCGGCCCGCCAGGCCTTGCGGTAGCGGATCTGGGAGATCAGGATCATCGCCCAGGTCCACAGGCCGCAGACCGTGGCGACCGAGGTGATGTACTCGAACGCCCGCGCCGGGACGAGGTAGTTGAGCACCACGCCGGCGCCCATCAGCAGGCAGGAGAGGGTGATCGCGACGGCGGGGGTGCGGCGGCGGTTGAGCGTGGTGAGCCGGCCGGGGGCCTGGCCGCGCAGGGCGAGGTCGCGCAGCATGCGGCCGGTGGAGTACATCCCGGAGTTGCAGGAGGAGAGCGCGGCGGTGAGCACCACGAAGTTGATGATGCCGGCCGCGGCCGGGATGCCGATCTTGCCGAAGGCGGCGACGAACGGGCTGACGCCGGGCTGGAACTCCCGCCAGGGCACCAGCGCGAGGATGATCGTCAGGGCGCCGATGTAGAACAGCGCGATGCGCCAGGGCAGGGTGTTGATGGCGCGCGGCAGGGTCTTCTCGGGGTTCTCGCTCTCGCCCGCGGTGACGCCGACGAGTTCGACGCCGAGGTAGGCGAACATGACGATCTGCAGGGTCATCACGGTGGCGCCGATGCCCTTGGGGAAGAAGCCGCCGTCCGACCACAGGTGGGTGATCGACGCGGTGTCACCGGCCTTGCTGAAGCCGAGGGTGAGCACGCCGATGCCGATCAGGATCATGCCGATGATGGCGGTGACCTTGACCATGGAGAACCAGAACTCGATCTCGCCGAACAGCTTCACCGAGATCAGGTTGGCCGCGTAGAGGATGACCAGGAAGGTCAGCGCGCTGGCCCACTGCGGGATGTCGGGTGCCCAGAACTTGACGTAGACGGCGGCGGCGGTGGTCTCGGCCATGCCGGTGACGACCCAGAACAGCCAGTAGGTCCAGCCGGTGACGTAGCCGGCGAAGGGGCCGAGGAACTCCCGGGCGTACTCGGCGAAGCTGCCGGAGACCGGGCGGTAGGTGAGGAGCTCGCCGAGGGCGCGCATGATCCCGAAGATGACCAGGCCGGCCACCGCGTAGGAGAGGATGAGGCTGGGCCCGGACTTGGAGATCGCGGTGCCGGCGCCGAGGAACAGGCCGGTGCCGATGGCGCCGCCGATGGCGATCATCTGGATCTGGCGGCTGCCGAGCCCGCGCTCGTAGCCCTCCTCGTCCGGTTTCGGGTCGACCACCTCGTCGAAGGTCTGCTCGGCCATGGTCACCGTCCTGGTGGGTCTCGTTTGTGGGGAGAAGTCGTACCACGCACGATCCGGATACCGGTGTTCATCTGAGCGATATTTGAGCATGACCTGCTACGTTTTGCCCGATTTATGCGAAAATGCCCCGACTGATCGTCCACATGCTGGACGAAACGGCCGAGGCTTGCCCGAAAGCGGGCAGGATCGCCGGACAGAGCGGAACGATCGGCTCCGCCACCGGTCCGCGGTCAGTCGGTGATCGCCTCCAGCAGCGACTCCTGGAGCGCCCCCAGCCACAGGTAGGCCATCACCAGCGGCTTGCGCTCGTCGCCGTCCGGCAGCTCGTACAGGCCCTGCTCGTCCTCCTCGGCGACCTCCAGCCGCACCCCGAGGGTCAGCCGCAGGTCGTTGAGCGCGCCCAGCCAGCGCGGGCAGTCGGCGGCGGGCAGCTTGAGCACCCCGCCGGCACCGCCGAGGCCGTCCAGCGAGCGGACCACCTGCAGCGCGTCGTCCCGCTTGCGGGCCCGCAGGTCGAGCTCCGTGTAGCGGCGGAACTCGGCCGAGGCGGCCCGCACCTCGTCGTCGGCCGGCGTGGCCGGATCGCCGTAGGCGTCGGGGAAGAGCCGGGCCAGCGCCGGGTCGGCGGGCGCCTCGGTCGGGCCCTCGGCGAACAGCGCCGCCAGCGGGTCGTCCCCGTGCCCGCCCGGGCCGGGGCCGATCAGCTCCAGCATCTGCACCTCCAGCGAGCGCAGGATGGAGGCCTCGACCTCGTCCAGCGCGATCGCCGCGCCGCCATCGCCGGTGCTCTCGAACAACCCAGCCATCTGTATCGGTCAGCCCGTCTTCGTCGTCTTCGGCCGCGCCGCCCCACGGGCGGGCGGTCAGTCACTGGTCCGCCGGATGGGCGGTCAGTCGTGCTGCAGCGTCGCCCACAGGCCGTAGCCGTGCAGCGCCTGGACGTCCCGCTCCATCTCCTCGCGGGAGCCGCTGGAGACCACCGCGCGACCCTTGGTGTGCACGTCCATCATCAGCTTCCTGGCCTTGTCCTTCGGGTAGCCGAAGTAGGCCTGGAAGACGTACTGGACGTAGCTCATGAGGTTGACCGGGTCGTTGTGCACGATGGTCACCCACGGCGTGTCCGGCTCCGCCACCGGCTGTCCTTCGACCTCCGGGCGCTCGATCTCCACGGGCGCGACACTCACCGACGGGCCTCCTCGTTGCACACTCGTCCACGGTTCCTCACGCCCCATGCTGCCATCCGGGGGACACCCGGGCGATTCCGGCCCGGGTCGCGCCGTGAGAAATCGTCAAACTGACGCTAAGTGGTAGTAGCATCATCCTCATGGACGCCACTTCAGTGCGCGCGGCCGGGTCGACCGCGCTGCTCACCGACCGCTACGAGCTCACCATGCTGCAGGCCGCCCTGCGCAGCGGGGCCGCGCACCGCCGCTCCGTCTTCGAGGTGTTCACCCGACGCCTGCCCGGCGGCCGCCGCTACGGCGTGACGGCCGGCACCGGCCGGGTCCTGGACGCCGTCGAGAACTTCCGCTTCGACACCGCCCAACTGGACTGGCTGTCCCAGCAGGGCGTGGTCGACGACGACACCCTGCGCTTCCTCGCCGACTACCGCTTCCGCGGCGACATCCACGGCTACCCCGAGGGCGAGGTCCACTTCCCCGGCTCGCCGGTGCTCACCGTGGAGGGCAGCTTCGCCGAGACGGTGATCCTGGAGACGGTGATCCTCTCGATCCTCAACTTCGACTCCGCGGTGGCGGCCGCCGCCTCCCGGATGACCGCCGCGGCCGGCGGCCGGCCGGTGATCGAGCTGGGCGCCCGCCGGGCCCACGAGCAGGCCGCCGTCGCCGCCGCCCGGGCCGCCTACGTGGCCGGCTTCGCCGCCACCTCCGACCTGGAGGCCGGCTACCTGCACGGCATCCCGACCACCGGCACCTCCGCGCACGCCTTCACCCTGGTGCACGACAGCGAGCGGGACGCCTTCCGGGCCCAGATCGAGTCCATGGGCAAGGGCACCACCCTGCTGGTCGACACCTACGACCTGCGCGAGGCCGTCCGCACCGCCGTCGAGGTGGCCGGGCCCGAGCTGGGCGCGGTCCGGATCGACTCCGGCGACCTCATCCTGGCGGCCCACCGGGTCCGCCGTCAGCTCGACGAACTCGGCGCCGAGAACACCCGGATCATCGTCACCTCGGACCTGGACGAGTACGCGATCGCCGCCCTCGCCGCCGCCCCGGTGGACGGCTACGGCGTCGGCACCAGCCTGGTCACCGGCAGCGGCCACCCGACCTGCGCGATGGTCTACAAGCTGGTCGCCCGGGCCGAGACCCCGGACGGCCCGCTGGTGCCCGTGGCCAAGCGCGCGGCCGGCGGCAAGACCAGCATCGGCGGCCGCAAGTGGGCCGCCCGCCGCCCCGACGCCGAGGGCGTGGCCGAGGCCGAGGTGATCGGCACCGGACCGGTCCCGGACGAGCTGCGGCCGCACCTGGTGCAGGTCCCGCTGGTGCTGGCCGGCGAGACGGTCGGGCGCGAGCCGCTGACCGCCGCCCGCGAACGGCACGTCCGGGCCCGGGCGGCGCTGCCGCTGTCGGCCACCCAGCTCTCCAAGGGGGACCCGGTCATCCCCACCGAGCTGATCGACTGAACCGATCGACCGGGCCGATCGGCCGAGCCGCCCCCGGCGCGTGGTCGACGCCCGCCCGGCGCGTGGTCGACATCGGGACGGACCGGCGGCGGGCGCCGGGCGGCGGGCCCCGTCCCCGCCCGGCGGCCGGGAGGTCGAAGAGCCGCCCCAAGCCTTCCGCCCCCGCGCGCCACTCCCTAGAGTCAGCCGTAGAGTTCCCCTGGAGTTCCTCCCGCGCCGGCCGGCCTCCGCGAGGACCCCACCACCGGGGCGCACCGCCCCCACATCCGAGGATGCGAGCCATGCACCGGGCACTGATCGTCGTCGACGTGCAGAACGACTTCTGCGAGGGCGGCAGCCTGGCCGTCGCCGGTGGCGCCGAGGTGGCCGCCGCCATCACCGACCTGATCTCCGAGGCCTCCCCCGGCTACCACCACATCCTCGCCACCCGCGACCACCACATCGACCCGGGCGACCACTTCTCCGCCGAGCCGGACTACGTCTCCAGCTGGCCGGTGCACTGCGTGGCCGGGACCGAGGGCGTGGGCTTCCACCCCAACTTCGCGCCCGCGGTGATCTCCGGGGCGGTCGAGGCGGTCTTCGACAAGGGCGCCTACTCGGCGGCGTACAGCGGCTTCGAGGGGCTGGACGAGAACGACCGCGGCCTGGTGGAGTGGCTGCGCGAGCGGCAGGTCGACGAGGTCGACGTGGTGGGCATCGCCACCGACCACTGCGTCCGGGCCACCGCCCTGGACGCCGCGCGGGCCGGTTTCACCACCCGGGTGCTGCTGGACCTCACCGCCGGGGTGGCGCCGGCGACCACCACCGCCGCGCTGGAGGAACTGCGGGCGGCCGGGGTCGAGTTGGTCGGCGCACCGGTGGTCCGGTCCTCGTGACTCCGGTCCTGTGACACCGGTCCCGGACCGGCTCAGACCACCAGCAGCTCCACCACGTCCGTCCCGCCGGCCCGGTAGGCCTCGCGCAGCTCGCCGCCGACCGCCTCCGGATCGGCGGCCAACCGGGCGCCGGAGACGTACACCACCCGGATGCCCAGGTACTCCATCCGGTGCTGGCCGCCGCGCACCCAGGCGGCCTCGCCCTCGCTGACGCAGCGCAGGTCGGAGTCCACCTCCACCGCGACGCCCTGCTCGGGCCAGTAGAGGTCCGGGACGCCGATGTAGGTGCCGCCGCGCATCCGCAGTTCCGGCGCGGCCAGCGGGGCGGGCAGCAGCCACTCGTCCACCAGCCGGTCGACCCGCTCCAGGACGAACTCCCGCTCGGCGGCGAGGAGTTCGTCCAGTGCCGCGCGCACCCGGGGCTCCTCGGTCAGTCCGCACTCGACCAGCTCGGTGGCCAACTCCCGTACCGTGCAACGGTTCTCCGGCCGGGCGACGGCCTCCCGCAGCACCTCGCGCACCGGCGCCGGGGCGCCCGCCGGGCCCCCGTCCACGGTCCACTCGTACAGCGCGTCCGCGACCGCCCGGGCGACCGGCGCGCAGGCCAGCCCGTGCACCGAGCGCGCCACCAACTCCCGCTCGGTGCGCCGGATCCGCACCTCGCCGGCATCCTTGAGCCGACGCTGACGGGGCACCAGGACGTCCACCCCGGTCACCGCGGGCAGCCGGGGCACGGCGGCGAAGCCGTACAGCGCCAACGCCGCCGCGCCGGTGATCACCGCCCCCTCGCGCCGGCCCTCCTCCCGGCCGTTCTGCGCCGCGTACAACAGCGCGGCCCACATCCGCTGCTCCGGGGTGGGCTCCCCGGACTGCAGCAGGTAGACCCGGGGCAGCAGTCGCTGCCAGGGGCCGCCCCGGCGGCAGTGCTCGGTGATGACCCGGGCCGGCACGCCCCGGGCGCGCAGCTGACTCGCGGTGACGACGTTCTGCTGACGCTTCGCCAGCTCCTCAAGGGACGGCGGCGGCGCGGGGATCCGGTAGGTCATGCCCCCACCCCGCTACCCTCGGCAGGGGCGTCCGCCCGTGCGCACCTCTTGCTGACCAGCTCGCTGCGCTCGCTCATGCGCCCACCATCCCCAACCCCCGCGAGCTGCGCGACACAGCCTGACGCACTGTTACGCAACCGTCGCGAAACCGGGATCAGCCCGCACTAAAGTCCTCATACCCTCACTCATTTGGAGTAAATGCCGCTCATATGGCTATCGGATCTGATCGAAAACGATCGTCGACCTGGTCGCCTGACCCAGAGTGATCAAGGGCATACGGCGAGGGACCCTCGGAGCGTCAATCGCACCCCTGGGATTGCCTAGGCTTACGTCATGTCACGTGACGAGACCGCCGGCCTCCGCGCGGCCCAGCTCCGCCTCGGTCGTCTGCCCGGATACGTCCGCCGCCCGGACCCGGCCCGCCGCAGCGGTGAAAAGGGCCATACGTACAAGAAGGGCTGGGAGGTCCGCTTCACCGCCCGGAGCGAGGCCGAGATAGCAGAGATCCGCGACCTCGTGGTCGCCGCCGGATTCGCCCCGGCCAGACCCTTCTTCAAGGGACACCAGCTCATCCAGCCGGTCTACGGCATGGCAGCCGTGCAGGCCTACCTGGCCGCTAGACAGGCGGCCGAGGAGCACGCCGAACGGATCGAACTCGGTCGCCGGCGGCGCGCGGCGGGGGCGCGCGCGGGCGCGACGCACACCGGAGGGGCGCACCCGGGCAGCGGGCACGCCACCGGTGCACCGGTCGGCCACCGCTGCGAGCGCGAGGAGGCCGCCGCAGGAGCCGCCGCCGCGGCTGCGGTCGCCGCCGCGGCAGCCGCCCAACTGGCCCGGCGCCGGGCCGTCGAGTCCTTCCCCGCCCAGGTCGAGCGCGGCCGCACCGCCGACGACCGGATCTCCCCCACGGAGGCCCGCCCGAACCCCTGACCGGGCGGCACCACCCCGCCCCGACCCGCGCCCCGGTCGCCGCCGGCCTCCGGGGCGCACTCGATGCGCCCGCCCCGGCCCATCCCGACCCGCCCCGGCGCAACCCCCATCGTGAGTGCGGTTGCGCGGACGGTTGTGCGGACGCGACTTCGCGCCCTGAGCGTGGACGCCAGCCCCGCCAGGCCCTACGGTGGCACCTCGACCGCCCTGCGACCAGCACCCTCCTACAGCCTCTGACCAGCTGCGACACGCTCGCATCTACGTCCCCCGCAGCACTGCGCGACGCTCCCCGACCGGCCCTCGACCGCCTCTCGACCAGCCCTCCACCGGCAGTACCGCCGCCGGGTCGCATCGGCCGCCACCCGAACCGGCCGGGTGGCGACGGGTTCCGGGCATTCCATCGGATTGGTCACCCAGCGCACCGAGGGCCTACCGTAGAGTGAGCACAGATGATCGACCATCAGAAACCCATCTCCCTTTCCGAGAAGACGAGATGACCAACCGTCACACGAGCGACGCCGGACCTCCCCCGGGGCCCGGCGAACCGGAGGACGTGCCACTGGAGTTCGCGGCCTTCTGCGAACTCCACCGCCCCCGGTACCTCAGCTACGCCCGGGTGTGGCTCACCGAGTCCGCCGAAGCGGCCATCGCCGTACAACAGGCGTTCGCCGAAATCGCCGTCCAATGGCGGGAGTTGCTCACCAGCCCGAACCCCACCGCGCTCGCCTGGCAGATCCTGCGCGGCACCGTCGCCGAACACACCCGGCAGGAGCCCGTCGCCCCCGACCGCCACCCCGCCGACGACGACCTGGCGATCCTGCACTACGTCGTCGGCCTGGCCGCCCCCGAGATCGCCGACGTCATCGGCACCGACACCGCGAGCGTCGCCGGACGGCTCCGGCGCACCATGCTCCACGAGGCCTCCGGCTGGTGAAGCCGCGGGGGCCGGCACCGGCCCGGCACCGGCCCGGCTCCGGCTTGTGGGCCTCAGGCCCGGGCGCCCGTCACATCGAACAGGTGGTGCACCGGGTCGTGCACCAGGTAGCGGGCGAAGGACCCCACCGTGAACCGCGCCCCGTCACTCCGGACCCCGGTCCGCTGCCACTGCTCCCCCGACACCGCGTCGAACGCCGCCGCCAGCGCCTCCGCGGCCGCCGCCAGCTCCCCGGCCACCGCCTCCGGCCGCTGCTCCCGGTAACGCCCCGCGACCGCCGTCTCGTCCTGGTCCCAGTTCGGGAACAGCACACCGTCCTGATCAAGCATCAGCCCCAGTCGGACCAGGAACAGCCGGAAGACGTCCCGGACGTGACAGGCGTACTCCAGGTCCGACCAGACCTCCGGACGCGGCCGCCGACGCAGCCCCTCCCCGTCACCCGCCAGCACCGCCTGCCAACTCCGCGCATTGGCCCGCACCAGCCCGGCGACGTCCGTCACGGCCACCTTCGGGGTGTCCAACCCGCAGTCGGGGCAGGGGCGTTCCAGCACCCAGGTCCAGTCCTTGGTGTCGGGGACGATCGCGTCGTCGGCGGCGACAGTCGCGTCGGCGGGGGTCACGGGGCGCTCCGGAGTACTCATGGGCACCAGCATGGCCACCCCGCCCCGGCCCCACCAGCGGCCCGAACGCCAGCGAACACCGAAATACCGCCAGGCCCGCCCCCTCCGCCAGCGCCGAGTGATCCCCGGCACGGGGGGCTGCCACCCTGCACGGCCCAACCGGCTCGCCCTCGCCGTCGAGGACTGGCTCAGCACTCACTGACCCAGCCGCCGCCTCCGCCGCCGCGCCACCACCACCGCACCCACCGCAGCCCCCACCACCACGGCCCCGACCGCCCCGGCGGCGACCACCAGACCGGTGCCGTCGCCCTTGCCGCCACCGGCGTTGGCCTCGGGGGCGACGGTGGGCTGGTCCGTGGGATCGGTCTCGTCGTCGCTCGGTGGCGTGCCGTGCGATTCCGCCCGCTTCACCAGTGGATTTTCCCGGGGCCCGTTGTCCACTGCCGGGTTCGCTTCCAGCGCCTTCGCGGGCGAGACGATTCCGTAGCCGTAGTGGTTGTTGGGCACCACGGTGCCGTTGGCGGGAGGGGTGGCCGTCTTGATCATCCGGTTGATCACCTGACCGGCGGACAGGCTCGGGTACTTGGAGCGGATGAGTGCGGCGGTGGCGGAGACGTACGCGGTGGCTTCGGACGTACCGTCCCCAGCTCCATAGCTCGTCGAGGATTTGGCCGTTGCGAGGTAGATGTCCACGCCCGGCGCGACAAGTGTGGTCTCGGGACCTGGCGTGGAACGGTCCCATACGTCTCCCTTGGAGTCCACGGCTCCTACGGCCACAACCCCTGGGAAGGCCGCCGGGTATCGAACGCCATCCGCGTCCTCGCCAAAGTTTCCGACCCCCGCAATCAGCACGACATCCTTCGAGATTGCGTAGTTGACGGCCTTCCTCAACTCCGTATCGAGACGAAACGTCCCTCCCAGAGACAAGTTGACGACGTTCGCACCGTGATCGACCGCGAATCGGATCGCATCCGCGAACCCCGTTTGCTGGGGATTGGAGCCATCACCTTCCGCTCCCACCTTCACGGGCAGGATCTTGGCTTTGGGAGCCAGCCCCATGACCCCCTCCTGCGCCCCGTGCCCGTGCCCCGCAATCAGGCTCGCAATTCCGGTTCCGTGACCCTTGTCGTCCACGCGACCATCGGAATTCCCACCTGAGAAGTCGGCTCCGGGAAGGACCTGTCCGGTCAGATCCTGGTGACCCTGGTTCACCCCGGAGTCGACCACGCCGACAACAACCCCGTCGCCCTCGCTGACCGACCAGACCCCTGCCTCTGCGCCGAGGGTCTTCAAGGCCCATTGATGGTCCCTGATCTGATCAGCCGATGCCCCTGGTACGGCAACGCTCCAGACCAATGCCCCGGCAGCGAGAACCGCCGCACCTCGCGCCAACAGGCGGCTCGTCAAACCCGGTCACCCCAACTCAAAGATCAGATCACCCGTCCGTTCACGGACCGGCCTCATTCCACCACGTTCGGATTGACAGGCTCGTCCGACGCCCAGGTCTCCTCGTCTTCGACGAGGTAGTCCGGGCGCTTGCCGCCATTCCCCTGTTCCTTCTTGCGGCGCTGCGCTTCACTCATAGGAATGCCGGGAGACATGACGCCAGTCCCACGGGCCCCGGGTTCGACCCCGACCTGGTTACGCGCCCTCAGCCCTGATCCGCCTTCGGTGAAAGCCTGCCTGCCTGCCCCAGCTCCCGGTGGCATCTCTCGCACAGCGCCACCGGGCCGGGCCGAGGAGCCGCCCCCCGGCGGAGCTCCGGACATTCCGCGGCCCCCGACGCCGACGCCTGGAGACGCACCGACGGGAAGCTCCTTTCCACCGAAACCAGTCCTGGTCTGACCGAAATCGGGGCCGATCGGGGTGCCCTGGACAGTCGGCCCCGGAGGAGCGCCGATCGGCGGCTGTCCCCCACCGCCGGCCACCAGTCCCGAAGGGCTCGCGAACGCGCTGGTGCTCAGGGTGGACGTCTGGGTCCCAGAGGTAACAGGACTAAGCGCATTCCGGCCTGGACTCGGCGCCGGAGTACCCAAGATGCCAGCCTCAGGGACGCTACTCTTCATCGCCGACGATTTCGGCGGAGCTTGTGCCGTCCCACCCTTGATTCCGGAGTCCGTCGGAACAGCTGCGTTCCTCGGCGAGGAACCGGAAGTCACCAACGGCATGGATGACCTCGACCGCTGCGGCGCAGCGGTCGAGGTCGACCTCACCGACGTTCCCCCGGCTCCGAACGAGGTTCCCGAGATCACCGCAGCTGCCATGGCCGCCGCCCCGGTCGGGTCATTCTGCGATCCGACGTCACGCGTGTCTTCGCCGAAGAACCCCGGCTTCGCCGGCGGTTTGGAGCCCGGCATCGGCGGAGCCTTCAGGGCCGGTGTCGCGATGCGGTAGTGCATCGCGAGGGTCTGCATGACTGCCGCCGCTTCCGCCTTCTTGCGGTCGGTGAGCTGGATGTGGTCGTCCTCGCTGCTGAAGAAGTCGCCGACCTTGTCCTTGAACTGGTCCCAGCTGCCCGGTTCCTCGGGCATGGTGCGCTTCGCCGTGGCCATCGCCTCGGACATGTTGTGCAGAGTGTTGGCCGCGTCGTTGGCGTAGGCGGCGGCCTCGTTGATGTTGGCGGCGAGGGTCAGCATGGAGGTGTGGAAGGAGTCGCTGGTGGTGCCGTCCCAGGCGGTGGCGGCTTCGGTGCTGGCGGTGGTGAGGGTCTTGCGGATCTCCTTGAGGGTGGTCGCCGCCTTGCGCCAGGGGTCGCCGGCGGCCATCACCGCGCCGGGGTCGAGGGCTTGGGCCATCTTGCGCAGATCGGCGTGGCTGTACTTGGTGAAGTCGGTGTAGACCACGGGTGGTTCACCTCCGGTCGGGCGACGGGTCAGATGGTGGCGTTGCCGTGCTGGGACGGGACCTGGTTGGCCTGGTACGCGACCTCGCTGGTGGCGGAGGGCTGGGCGACGGACCAGCCGTCGTCGGACAGCTTGAGCTTCCGGCTCACGTGGTGGTCGTGCTCCTCGTAGTTGGTCGCGGTCAGGTCGGCGTTGTGCTGGGCCTCGTCGATGGCGCTCTGGAGCTGGTTCAGGACGTCCCGCAGTGCGTCCCGCATGGTGCCGTAGCGGCCGTGGATCTCGGTGGCCTCGGCGAAGGTGCCGAAGGCGGTCTTGCCGAGGCCGCTGCGGCCGTGGGCGGTGTTGCCGTTCGCGTCCTTCTCGAACTCCTTGAGCAGCAGCCGCACTTGGCCGGCGAAGGTGCGCAGTTGTTCGACCTCGATCCGGTAGCCCTGGCTGGCTCCACCGGTCGAGCCGGTCCCTGTTCCCATGGCGGCGCCCCCCGTGCGTCCGTTCCTGGTGGTCGGGGCCGGGCCCCGGTTCCTCATGTCTAACACACCGGGCCCGGATCCCGCCCGGTGCACGGTCAGTTCGTCGGCGTCCTGGTGCGGAGGGCTTCGGCGAGGGCGCGGCGGCAGAGCGAGTCGGCGTGCCGGGTGGTCTCGGGGAGCCGGTAGCGGCGGGCGAGGTCGAGGGTGGTGCGGACGGCGGTGTCGAGGCCGATGCGGTGGCCGACGGAGACGAAGACGGGTTTGACGCCGGGCCGGGTGCGGACGGCGCGGCCGACCTCTTCGCCGGTGGCGGGGTCGGTGAGCGGGGTCGAGGAGCCGCGTTCGGGGGCGGGTTCGTGGTGGGTGAAGGTGAAGGGGGTCTTGGCGACGCCGAGGGTGCGGAGTCCGGTGTGGACGCCGAGGTGGCTGGCGAGGCCGAGGCGGCGCGGGTGGGCGAGGCCGTAGCCGTCGCAGACGACGGTGTCGGGGGTGCGGGTGAGGACGGCCAGTGCGTCGAGGACGGCGGGGAGTTCGCGGAAGGCGAGCAGTCCGGGGACGTATGGGAAGGCGATCCGGCCGACGGCGGTGGCTTCCTCGACGACGTCCAGGGTGTCCCGGTCGAGGAGGACGGCGGCGGCGGCGACGAGGTCGTGGTCGTCGTCGTAGGCGACGTCGACGCCGGCGATGAGCCGGGCCGGGGTGTCGTCGTCCTGGGCCCGGACGAGGGGCCGCAGCCGTTCCTGTTCGGCGAGCGCCTGGGCCTCGGTGGTGGGCCAGTCGGCGGGGATGGGCACGGTCGGTTTCCCCCGGTCGGTGTGGTGTCGGACGGGCTCCACCGTACCGAGGGGGCGGCCGACCCCGGGGTGAGCCCGTGCGCCCCCTGTGCCCCCGGACTCGCGGGCTAGCCTGGTCGTACCGAACTTCCGTGCCGGGTATGGCTTCTGGCACCGGCTCCAGTTCCGCCCGTTCCCCCCGACGTGCGAAGGACCCCCCGCCATGCCACGTCCGTCCGCCGCCCAGTTCTGCCTCGGCTCGTTCACCGTCGTCGCCACCACGGTGGCACTGCTGGCCGTTTCGGGCGCCGCGGGCGTCCTGGAGGTCGCGGTGCTGGTGGGTTTCGCGCTGGCGCTCGGCACCGTGGTGACGCTGCTCTCGCTGTCCGTCTCCGCCCGTTCCGGCGCGGCGGCCGGCCGTCCCGGGGGCTCCCCGGCCGCGGCCGGGCGCGAGTACGCCCGGCCGCGCTGATCCGCTGCCGGGCGTCGTCCCGCCGTGGTGCCTCAGATCTCGGTGGTGACCACGACGGTCTTGGCGGCCTTGTCGTGGAGGCACTGCCGGTAGGGCTTGTCGAAGACGCCGAACAGGCCGTCGACGATCCACCACAGGGCGGCGCAGCAGAGCACGGCCGGGAGGATGTAGACGGCGGCCCGGGTCCAGGCCGCGGACTGGGTGGGCGGGTTGCCGTCGACCAGCATGGCGACCCGGATCTTCATCGCCTTCTTGCCGAGGGTCTGGCCGTCCCGGCTGAGCATCAGGGCCTCGTAGATGAGGTAGATGGCACAGCCGAGCCAGAAGGCCTCGGTCGTGCCCTGGCGGGTGCTGAGGTCGACGAAGGGGCCGACGACGATGACGCCGACGGCCTGCATGAGCACGTAGTCGATGAGGCGGGCGAGGATCCGCTTGGGCCAGGTGCCGATCGGCGGCATGCCGGGGACGGGGCCGCCGGTGGCGGTGCCGTAGGGGCCGGGGCCCGCGCCGTAGCCGGGCGGGGGCTGGTCGTGGGGTTGGCCGCCGTGGGGCGGTTGGCCGTACGGGTCCTGACCGGGGGTCGTTCCGCCGTAGTTTCCCTGGTAGGCGCCGGGGCCGTCGGCCGGGGTGCCGGAAGGGGCGTCCGCCGGGGTGCCGGTCGGGGTGGGGTGCGGCGGTTCGCCTTCCGGCGTGCCGCCGCCCGGGGTGGGGGGCTGCTTGTCGAAGGAGGGCTGACCGCCCCCCTCCGGCTGGGGGCCTGAGGGGTCGTGGGTGCTCATCCCCCGAGTAGAACATCACACATTCTCAAGCTTTGGGACATTCTGTCCGTTTTGCCATCGGCCGACGGGATCCGCAGCCCGATCGGCGGGCGGTACGGACGGCCGCAGCACCCGGGGCGGGCCTGGGATCGCGCCGCCCCCTCAGTCGCGGACCACCCGCGTCCGGGCCGCCCGGTCCTGCCAGCCGCGCCGCGCCGGACGGTCGAGGAGCGGCCAGACCAGGCCGAGCAGCAGCACCACCCCGAGCTGCCGGACGGCCCACCGCAGCAGCGAGCGACCGAGGCTCAGCCGGGTCCGGCCGCCGGGGGCGGTGGCGTCCACCACCCGGATCCGGGCCAGCCGCTTGCCGAAGGTCTGGCCGGTCCGGGCGATCGGCAGCACCTCGTAGACCAGGCTGACGAACACCAGGATGCCGACCAGGGCGGCGAGCTTGGCCAGCACCACGTCGTCCACCAGCCAGACCTGCACCTGACGGCGGGTGAGGGAGCTGGCCATCCTGGCCTGGTCCAGCTTCTCCTGGAGGTGGTCGGCGACCGAGCCGCCGAGCGGGATGCCGGCGGCGACGGCGACCACCAGCAGCACCGCGGTGTCCACCGCCCGGGCCGCCAGCCGCCGCGCCGGGCCGGCGGGCACCCGGGCCGCCGGACGGTGCCGGACGGGCGCCTCCCGGGCCGGGCGCACCACGGGCAGCGCGCCGGCGGGGGTGGGGGCGGGGGCCACGGTCGCCCGGGTCCGCGCCGGGGCCGACGACGCGGTCGGGGTGGACGAGGCCGACGTATGGACCGGCTCGGGTTCAACCTCCGTCCCGACCGTCGGCGCCGCCGCGGCGGCCGCCGTGGCCACGACCGGCGCCGGCACCTCGCGGACCGCCACCGCCATGACGGGTGCGACGGCCGCGGCCAGCTCGACGGCAACCGCAGCGCGCTCCGGCTCCGCGCGCCCCTCCTCTTGGTCGGGCGCCCCCGGAAGCGCCCCCCAGGAGACCCAGTGCGGCGCCCCGCCGGTCTCCATCAGGCCCCGCTGCGCCCGCGGATCGGCCTGCCATCCGGAGCCGCCCGGCACCCCGGACACCCCGGCCGCCCCGGGGTCCTCCTCGGCCACCGGCTCGACGGTGCGGAACACCGGCCCGCCGATCACCTCCGCCACCCGCGGCCCGACCACGAAGGACGCCCCGCCCGTGGTCTGGTCGAGGTACACCGGTCCGGTGTCACCCGAGCCCGGGGCCTCCCGGTCCGCCCGCCCGGGCACCGGTACGGGCTCCTGCGCGACCACGGGAACCGACGCGGACACCGCCGACGACACCGCCGACGACACCGACACCGACGCCGGCAGCGGCGAGTCCGACCGGGCCGCGGGCACCGGCACCACCACCGGAGGCGGCACCGCCCGCGCCGCCGCCACGTCCGGGGCGGGCCGCCGGGCGGCGAACCGGGGCGGCTCCAGCACCTCGCCCTCGGCGGGAGCGAGTCGGCTGGTGCCGGGCACCCAGGCGGAGCCGCCCCAGTACCGGACGAAGCCGGGGATGGAGGGGTCGGGGTAGTAGCCGGGCTCGGGTGCGACGGCCGGGTCGCCGTCGGCGGCGAAGGGGCGGTCCGTCATGGGGTCTTCTCTCCTGTCAGGTCCTGACGAGGGCCGATGGGGAACGGGGACCGGGCCTCAGCAGATCTGAACGGGTCAAGATGCGTCGCATCGGTGCACATCGGGTCGAAGTCCGGTCGGAGCGGAACTCGCAACAGAACGGGACGGAACTCGGGACGGACGCCCGCGGACGCCCGGTGCGCAGGGGGGCGCCACCGGAGGCGGACAGTCGCCGGGCAGTCACAAAGGGTAGTACCTCGCCGGAGTGCCGACGGGAAGTTAACGATTCCCCGGACAGCGGAGGGCCTCCCGAGGTAGGGATGCAGGCGCGCGACCGACACCCGCGCGCCGCACTCCGGGCCGTTCACCACCCCTGGCGAAACTCCCCGGAGAAATCTCGGAAACGTGTGTAAGAACCGGCGCGGTCCGCCCTCTCAAAGGTCAAGGAGCCCGGAACCGGGCACGAACCCAAGGCAGAGAGGAAGACGATCATGGACCGCCCCGTCAGCGTCGTGGAGCACGAGCTGGAGCTGAACCTGGTGCTCTCCCCGGAGCACAGCGTCCCCGTCCCGGCCCGGCTGACCTACGGCAGCCACGACCCGTACGCCGTCTACATCACCTTCCACCTGGACACCGGCTCCCCGGTGACCTGGGTGTTCGCCCGCGAGCTGCTGGTCGAGGGCACCTTCCGCCCGTGCGGCCAGGGCGACGTGCGGATCTGGCCGACCCGCTCGGGCCGGCGCAGCGTGCTGTGCCTGGCGCTGAGCTCGCCCGCCGGGGACGCGCTGCTGGAGGCGCCGCTGCCGGTCGTCGCGGCCTGGCTGGAGCGGGCGCACCGGCTGGTCCCGCCGGGCAGCGAGCTGTCCGCCCTCGACATGGACGGCTCGCTCGCCGAGCTGCTCGCGTAGGCGTGCCGGTCGTGCGCCGCAGCGTGCACTGGCACGTCCAGGAGCTCCGGCACGCCGACGAGCCGATCAACGACGCACGGATGAACGACGAGCGGATCAACGACGCACGGATGAACGACGGGACCAGGGACAGCAGTAGGAGGAGCGACGGCGCCCCCGCCGGCTCAGCGGGCCGCGGGGGCCTGCTGACGACCGCGGGCGGCGTCCGGGCCGCCGCCGTCGCGCTGTCCGGGCAGCCGGACCAGCGGGGCGCCGGCGGAGCGCCGCCGGGCCCTTATCCGGATGGCGGCGGCGAGCAGGAAGCAGAGTCCGACCCACGGATAGACCGAGGTCGGCAGCTGCCGCAGCGGTGACATGTGGAGCACGGCCGTGCCGATCGGCTTGGCCGCCCACATCGCGAAGGACAGGAAGGCGACCAGGGTCGCCCAGAACGCGGCCCGCCACCGCAGCCGGCGGACGCCGGCCGGACGGGCGTGCTCGACCGAGGCCTCGGCGGCGAGCAGGACGAGCACCGGCACGCACCAGACCCAGTGGTGGGTCCAGCTGATCGGCGAGATCAGCACGGCGGTGACGGCCGTGACGCAGAAGCCCCAGGCCTCGGCCCGGGGCAGCCAGCGGCTGCTGCGGACGGCCCAGGCGGCGACGGCGAGGCCGGCCAGGGCGACCAGCCCGGCGCCGAGGGTGGCGATGACGCCGGGGTCGGCGGAGTGCAGCAGCCGGGCGAAGGCGCCGCGCAGCGACTGGTTGTCGACGATCTCGGTCTTGCCGACCCGGGACGAGTCGTAGAGGTACTTGGTCCAGAAGCCCCAGGTGGCGTCGGGCAGGAAGAGCGCGCCGAGCAGGAAGGTGCCGAGGAAGGTGAGGCCGGCCGTGAAGGCGGCCCGGACCCGGCCGGTGAGCAGCAGGTAGACCGCGAACAGGCCGGGGGTGAGCTTGATCCCGGCGGCGATGCCGATCGCGATGCCCTTGCTGCGGTGCCCGTCCGAGCGGGTGAGGTCCCAGAGGACGAGGCAGGCCAGCGCGAGGTTGATCTGGCCGTAGCGGAGCGTGGTGAAGACGGGTTCGAGCCAGACGCCGAGGCCGGTGATCAGCACCACGCCGATCGGGCGCAGCTCGCGGCGCGGCCAGCCGACCAGCTTGAAGGACAGGTGGGCGAGCAGCGCGAGCAGTCCGAGGTTGCCGAGAGTGATCAGCACGCGAAGGACGGGGATCGGGAACCAGGTGGTCGGGACGAACAGCATCGCCGCGAACGGCGGGTAGGTCGCCGGCAGGTTCCACTCGGTGACGCGCAGTGCGTACAGGTCGGTGCCGTTGGCGACGGCGGCGCCCTCGGCCCGGTAGACGACCATGTCGACCATCGAGGTGTGCACGAAGTGGCGGACCACTGCGTACACGAGCAGCGACAGCAGGGCCATGGCGGAGGCGACCAGCAGCGGCCGGCGGGGGGCTTCACGCAGCGCGCGCACGGGGGCACCGAGCGCGATCCGCAGCCGGTCCGACAGGGGGGCGGGCGCCGGGGCGGGTACGGTCCGTACCTGGCTGCGCTCGTCTTGCACCGCTGTCACTGTCCACTCCGTCCACCGCTCGGCCAACCAGCGACGATACCGGATGCGACCGGTCCCGTCCTGGGCGCGATCGACTACGTACAGTGACGAAAGGGCCCCGGCCGACCGTGCTCGGCTGCGGGCTGGGCACGGGCGGACGGGGCAGTCGGGGCGGTCTTCGTGCGGGCGGGCGCCGCTGGGCGGGCTCCCCGGGCGACCGTGCCCGGGCGGCCCGACGTGACCGGTGCCACCGACGCTAGCGCCGTCCGGGGTCGAACGGGCGGCCCGCACGCGGGGTGAAGGCTCCCTTAGGGCGCAGTTAAGGAAGGCCCCCCGATCGACGGGGCCGCCCGCCCCACCGCCGCCTCAGGGCCGCCCCGCCCCGCCGTCACTTCGTCACGTCGTCACTTCGAGAACAGCGCACCCCGGCTGCGTCGCCGACCGGTCCGGGCGGGCGCGGCCTCCTCCGGGCGGGTGCGCAGCCGCAGCCGGGTCTCGGCGCCGCCGAGCACGGCCGAGCGGCCGAGCGCGAGGTCCCCGCCGGTGGACTCGGCGAGCTTGCGGACGATGTCCAGCCCGAGGCCGGTGGAGCCCTCCCCGCCGTGGCCCTCGCCGCGCCTGAGTGCGGCGGCCGGGTCGCTGTAGCCGGGTCCGGCGTCGCCGACCAGCACGATCACCGCGGACTCGGTGGCCAGCACGTCGACCGAGAAGGCGGCGCCGACGGCGGTGTGCCGGAAGACGTTGCCGAGCAGCGCGTCGACGGCGGCGGCGAGGTCCCCGCGCTGGACGGGCACCGGCGCGGGGTGTTCGGCGCCGGCCAGCTGCCAGCGACGGCCTTCGTCCTCGGCCAGCGCGGACCAGAAGCCGACCCGTTCGCGGATCACCTCGGCGGCGTCGCAGCCGACCGCGACGGCGGGCGCGTCCTCGGGGTCACGGCGGGCGGAACGGATGATCTGGTCGACCTCGCGCTCCAGTTGGGCCACCGCGTGCCGGGTGGCGTCGGCCGCGTCGCCGTCGCCGAGGGAGGCGGCATTGAGCCGCAGCACGGTCAGCGGGGTGCGCAGTCGGTGCGACAGGTCGGCAGCCAACTCGCGTTCCGCCGCGAGGAGTTGGACCACCCGGTCGGCCATGGTGTTGAACGCCTGGGCGGCTTCGCGCAGTTCCTCGGGGCTGCCGTCGACCTGCTTGCCCGTCACCGGGACGCGCACCGTGAGGTTCCCGGCGCCGAGCGAGCGGGCGGCGCTGGCGAGCCGGCGGGCGGAGGCGACGATCCGGCTGCCCATCCGGTCGGCGACCAGCACCGAGATGGCGACCAGGCCGAGCGCGACCGCGGAGAGCACCTGCCAGGCGGTGGAGACGCCCCGGGTGAGGTCGCTCTCGGCGACGAAGACCTCGACCACGGCGGTCCGCCCGGTGTCCACCGCGACCGGCTGGAGCAGCGCGTAGCCGCCGGGCACGGCGACGGTGAAGGCCCGGCCCTGGCCACCGGCCGTGGCGACGTCCGCCGCGGCGGCGCGCCCCTCCCCGAGGGTCGGGCCGTCGGGCCCCCCGGCCCCGGCCGCCGCCCCTGCTCCCCCGACCGCCGGTCCCCCGCTCGCCGGTCCCCCGCTCGCCGGTCCCCCGTTCGCCGCCGGCATCCCGGAGACCTCCGGCCCCCCGGGGACCCCCGGCGCCCCGGCGGGCACCGGCAGGTGCACCGCCATCCGCCCCTGCGCCCCCGCGTCCGTACTGGCCAGCGCCCGGTTGACGGCGTCCTGGTCGGTGGTGATCGCCAGGGCCGGCCCGAGCGCCGCGGCCTGCCGTTCGGCGGCGGTGAACGCCCGGTCCCGGGCGGTCTGTTGGACCATCAGGCCGAGCGGGATGAGGAAGGCCAGCGCGACCATGGTGGTGCCGGCCACCGCGGCCTTGATCAGGGCCCAGCGCAACGAGCGGACGAACCGCTTCATGTCCGGTGCTCCGCGGGCCCGGCGACGGCCTCCAGCCGGACCCCGACGCCCCGGACGGTGTGCAGGTAGCGGGGGTTGGAGGCGGTCTCGCCGAGTTTGCGGCGCAGCCAGGAGAGGTGGACGTCGATGGTCTGGTCGCCGCCGTAGGTCTGTTGCCAGACCTCGGCGAGGATCTCCTTGCGCGGCACCACCACGCCGGGCCGGGCCGCCAGGAAGGCCAGCAGGTCGAACTCCCGCCGGGTCAGGTCGAGCAGCCGCCCGTCCAGGACGGCCTCGCGCCGCTGGAGGTCGATGGCCAGTCCGCCGACCCGCAGCACCTGGGCGACGGGGGCGCTGCCGCCGCCGAGCCGGCGCAGTACGGCGGCCATCCGGGCGCTCAGGTGCTCCCCGGAGAAAGGTTTCACCAGGTAGTCGTCGGCCCCGTCGTTGAGCAGCCGGACGATCTCGGCCTCGTCGTCCCGGGCGGTGGAGATGATCACCGGGACGTCGGTCAGCCCCCGGATCATCTTGAGCGCCTCGCTGCCGTCCAGGTCGGGCAGGCCCAGGTCGAGGATCACCAGGTCGCAGCCGACCTGGGCGACCTCCCGCAGCGCCTCCAGGGCCGTGCCCACACTGCGGACCGCGTGACCGGTGTCGGTCAGGTGGCGGATGAGCGCGGAACGTACGAAGGGGTCGTCCTCGACCACGAGCACTGTTGCCATGGCCCTGCACGGTACGCCATCGGCGGGCAGTGGTCTGTACCTCGGGGGTGCCTCCGGACCGGGTCCGGACATTGTGCAACTCCCCTGCGGAACAACCGGGGTGCCGGTCCCCGCCGACCGGGAAATACGGCAGGATGTGCGGACGATGCGGAACGGACTGGTACAGCTGTGCGCCTGGGCGGCGGCCACCGGGGCGGCGGTGGCGCTGTCCTGGCTCGGCGTGCACGCGGTGCTCACCGGAGCCGCGTCCGAGCAGCCCGTGGCGCTGCCGCTGCCCTCCCCGAAGACCGTCGGCACGCCGTACGGCACGTCCCCCACCCCCGGCCGGACACCGACGACCGACGCCCCCTCCCCGCCGGCGTCGCCACCCCCGTCCCCGACCCCGACCGCGCCCCCGGCCGCCGCCTCCGCGACCGCCGCGCGCGCCCCGGCCGGCCCCGCGCCCACGCCGTCCGCCAAGCGGCCCGCGCCGAGCACCACCACCACGTCCACGGTGAAGAGCTACCCGATCCCCGGCGGCCGGGTCGCCCTGGACATCCGCGCCGACGAGGCCTCACTGGTGTCCGCCACCCCGGACCCGGGCTGGCAGATGCAGGTGTGGAACGGCGACCAGTGGATGCGGGTGGACTTCACCAGGGACAACCAGGCCAATTCGGTGTTCGTCTACTGGAACGGCCACCCGCCGGTGGTGGAGACGGCGATCCGCTGAACCGGCGGCGCACCCGTCACCGACCGCCGGGCACCCCGAACGGGTCGTACAGCCGGTACGGCTCGCCCGGCTCGAACAGCCCCGTGGGCCCGACCGTCTCACCCGACCCGTAAGGCCCGACCGGCTCGTACCCCGGCAGGTACGGCCCCGCGTAGCCGGCCCGGTCGACCAGGGTGTGTCTGGTGCCGCCGGGCACCGCGATGGTGGCCAGCACCACCGACCCGAACCGGTCCCGCGTCTCGTACGGCTCGGCCAGCGACAGCGCGCCCCGGTCGACCGCGTAGTCGTACGCGTAGTAGACGTCCGGCACGCTCACCTGGAGGTCCAGCACCCCGTCCGCGCAGCGGGCCGGACCGGCCGCCAGCTCCCGGCCGCGCGGGCCGCCCGCCCGCGCCGGCGAGGTGAGCACGATCCGCGTCCCGGGCCCGCCGAGCACGTAGGAGACCGTGTCCGGCCGACCCGTCTCCGGCCCGGCGTACGCGGTGCAGCGCAGCCCGAGCGCGGCCCGGTAGCGGGCGGCGGCCCGCTCCGCGTCGGCGACCGCGAGGACCACCGCGTCGGCCCGGCCGACCGGCAGCGGTCCCGGATCCCCCGGGACCCCGGCCAGGCCCGCGGCGAGCAGGACGGAGTCGGCGGTGTCGGTCATGACGGCCTCCCGGTAGGCGTACGGACCACCCGACGCCCGGGGTGGGGCCCGGGGCACGGGATCGTGGCTGGAGGGTGGCGCCGGGCCGACCGGCGCGCAACTGTTCCGTTTCCTCCTGGTCAAGCTGTGCCCCGGGACGGGAGAATCGGCGGCGCCGCTGTACAGAATGCCCACCGGAGGACGGAGCCACGATGCCCCCCGCCCACTCCCCGAGCTCCCCCGGCTCCCCCGACCCGAGCGGCCCCACCGGCCCCACCGGCCCCACCGGCCCGAGCAGCCCGACGGGCCCCACCGCCCCGCAGGGCACCGCCGCCCCGCAGGGCACCGCCGCGGCCCCGGCGGGCGGCGGGAACGACACCATCGACGCCCTGGACGGACGGCTGATCCGACTGCTCGCCGAGGAGCCCCGGATCGGCGTGCTGGAGTGCTCGCGCCGGCTCCAGGTCGCCCGCGGCACCGTGCAGGCCCGACTGGACCGGCTGCAGGCCAAGGGGGTGATCGGCGGCTTCGGCCCCGAGGTCGACCCGGCGGCGATCGGCTACCCGGTGACGGCCTTCGCCACCCTGGAGATCTCCCAGGGCCAGGGCGCGGACGTGCGGGCGCACCTGGCGCGGGTGCCGGAGGTGCTGGAGCTGCACACCATCACCGGGATCGGGGACATGCTGGTGCGGATCGTGGCCCGCTCCAACGCCGACCTCCAGCGGGTGATCGACCGGGTGGTCGGCTTCGACGGGATCGTCCGCTCCTCCACCGCGATCGTGCTGGAGAACCCGGTGCCGTACCGGATCCTGCCGCTGGTGGACCAGGCGGCCGCCGAGTAGGACGGTCCGTTCGGTGCGATGTGCCGATTCGGCATAGGCATGAGGCCCCGTCAGCCCCAAGATCTATACATGAACGTTCCGCCACTGCCCGTGCCACGCGTCGGTCCGCCGATACCCGTGCCGCCCCCGTGCTCCCCCGGGACGGCCCCGGCATGACGTCCCCGGTCGCGATCGACGGCTCCTCCCCCACCCTCATCGCCTCCGCCCAGCGCGCCCTGCGCCTGCTGGAAGCGGCCGCCCGCTACCCCAAGGGCGCCACCGCCAAGCAGCTCGCCCGGGACACCGGCCTGGCCCTGGGCACCGCCTACCACCTGCTGCGCACCCTCGTGCACGACCACTACCTGGAGCGGCACTCCGGGCACTACCTGACCGGTCCGGCGGTGGCCGGCCTGGTCCGGGACGACGGTCCGGCGGCGGGCCGGGCCCGGCTCAAGACCCTGCTGGACGCGCTGGCCGAGGAGCTCTCCGCCGCCGTCTACTTCACCTGGTACCGGAACGGCGAGGTGGAGCTGATCGGCGCGGCCGAGGCGCCCGGCGCGCCGCTGATCGACCGGCACCGGTGGCGGACCGGCGCGCACGCCCATTCGGCCGGCAAGACGCTGCTGGCGCTGATGACCGCCGAGGAGCGCCGGGACCACCTGGCCCGCCACCCGATGGTGCCGTTCACCGCCCACACCCTGCGGGACCCGGCGGGCCTGCCGCTGCTGTCGCGCCAGGGCCCGCGGCGCTCCGTCCCGATCACCCAGTTCCAGGAGTACTCGCTCGGGGCCGCGGGCGCGGCGGTGCCGGTCGTCGCGGGCAGCGGCATCGGCGCGGTCTCGATCTCGCTGCCGATGGCCCAGGCGCACCGCCTGGTGGGGATCGCCGCCCAGCTGCGGACCAGGCTGGGCGACGACTTCGCCTCGGTGGCCTTCGGACTCTGACGCCGGAGGCCGCCGAAGCACCGAGGGCCGCCGAGCGCTGCCGAGGGCCGCCCGGCACCGAAGCCGGAGGCCGCCGGGTTCAGCAGCTGGGGACGCTGCCGCCGCTCTTCAGCGCCTCCAGCGCCGAGACCGACTCGGCGAGCGTGCCCACCGGCACCAGCCGCAGCGTCTTCGGGGTGTTCACCTTGGCGTCCGTGCACTCGTCCCTGGGGAGCAGGAACACCGTCGCGCCGTCCCGGGCCGCCGCCAGGGTCTTCAGCGGCACGCCGCCCACCGGGCCGACGGTGCCGTCCTTGTCGATGGTGCCGGTGCCCGCGATCTTCAGCCCGCCGGTGAGGTCGCCGCCCTTGCCGTCGCCGGCGAGCTTGTCGACGATGCCCAGCGCCAGCATCTGCCCGGCGCTCGGGCCGCCCACGTCGCCCAGGTCGACCTTGACCTTCACCTGGTCCGGCGAGAGGTGGAGGTAGCCGAGCGCGGCCAGGGTGGCGCTGTCCTGCGACTCGGCCATCTGCTGGGCCGTCGCCTCCTCGGCCTTGGTCGGGTTGCTCTGCGGGTAGACCGTCTCGGTCGGCCGGACGGCCTCCTTCGGGTCGAACCAGGCCTGGAGGGAACGCCAGAAGGTGGTCCGCTGCTCCGGGTTGGTGGCCGAGATGGTGACCATCCGCAGCTCGCCCTCGGTGCTGCGCAGCGGCGCCCCGGTGACGGTGAGCACCGGTCGGCCCTGGTAGCTGCCGAGGGTGTCCGCGGTCAGACCCGGCCAGGTGATGGTGTACGGCAGCGGGACGAAGGCCGCCACGCCGAACAGCGCGGCGACCAGCACCCCGCAGAGCGCGAGCGCGCGGGTCCGCGGGGACGGGAGGACCTTGGGCAGCTTGGTGTCGGACACAAGGGGAATCCAAACACACCCGACGCCGTGGTACGCCCGGCCCGGTGCCCGTTACCGCAGGGCGTCGGCCACCTCGGTGGCCGCCTCCACCACCCGCGGGCCGACCCGCTCGGGCACCAGCCCGTTGAGCATCACCACGCCGACGCTGCCCTCGATGCCGCTCAGCCCGAGCAGCGCGGCGGCCGCCCCGCTGGCCCCGGACTGCTCCTCCGCACGGGTGATGACGAAGCCCTGTTCGGGCCGGCGCTGGCTGGGGAAGGTGCGGGCCTCCAGGATCGCCCGGCCGGCCGCGCTCTCGGTGAGCGGGTGCCGCAGGCCGGTGCGGTAGGCGACGTGGAAGTCCGTCCAGCTGGGTTCGACCACGGCGACGGCCAGCGCCTCGCTGCCGTCCACCAGGGTCAGGTGGGCGGTGGCGCCGAGGTCCTCGGCGAGGCTGCGCAGGGCGGGCAGCGCGGCCTCGCGCAGCAGCGGGTGCACCCGGTGGGCCAGCCGCAGCACGCCCAGGCCGACCCGGGCCCGGCCGCCGATGTCGCGGCGGACCAGGCCGTGCTGCTCCAGGGTGGCGAGCAGCCGGTAGACCACGGTGCGGTTGACGGCCAGCCGGGCGGCCAGCTCGGTGACGGTGAGCCCGCGCTCGGAGTCGGCGAGGAGTTTGAGGACGCGGACGCCGCGGTCCAACGTCTGGGAGGTCTCGGCAGTCACGACGGGCTGTCCTTTCCGCGGCGCTCGCGGGGCGGGCGGCGCCGGACCAAGAAGGTCGGTGTCGCGCGCAGGTGGGGGTGGCCGCGCTCGGGCCGCGCGGTGTCGTCCTCGACGGCCGCACGGTCCTGCGGAGCCCGTCCCGCGGGGGTTGCCCGGTGGAAGAGCGTGGGGGAAAGGTAGTGAAGGAAAGGTCGCGACGGAAGTGGTTGTCCAAAATTCGGTCGTGATCATCGGTGCCACCACCGGGAATTCCGGACGAACCCCGTCAATTCACCTGCCCCGACCGGATGTCGGTTCGACCCCGGTCCGATGTCCGGACACCCCGGCGCCGGCGGACCCGGGCCGGGCCCGCCCGTCCGCCGGCGCCGGGCCCGCCTGCCGGACCGTTACTTCGCCCACTCGCGGATCTTGGCGATCCGCGCCTTCAGCTGGTTGGCGGTGGCCTGCGCGGTCAGCGGGCCTCCGCACTGGCGGCGCAGCTCGTTGTGGACGGTGCCGTGCGGCTGGCTGGTGCGGTGGTGCCAGGCGGCGACCAGCGCGTTCAGCTCCTTGCGCAGCTCCCGCAGCTCCTGGTGGGTGACCACCGGCCGCTGCTCGGCCGGCAGCTCCAGCAGGTCGGCCTCCTCGGCGGGCTTGGTCTTGCTGCGCTGGATCTGCCGGTGCTGGCGCTTCTGCAGCAGCATCTGCACCTGGTCGGGTTCCAGCAGGCCCGGGATGCCGAGGTAGTCCTCCTCCTCCTCGCTCCCCGGGTGGGCCTGCATGCCGAATTCCATGGCGTTGTACAGGACCCGGTCGAAGACCGCCTCGGAGCCGAGCGCCTCGTAGGAGAACTCGTCGCCGCCGGCGCCGTCCGGGCCGTCGTTGGCCCGCTCGGCCTCGGCGAGCAGCCGGTCCTCCTCGTCGAAGAGGCCGTCGCCCTCCTTCTTCGGCCGGTCCAGCACGTGGTCGCGCTGGAGCTCCATCTCGTTGGCGAAGCCCAGCAGCATCGGGATGGTCGGCAGGAACACCGAGGCGGTCTCGCCGCGCTTGCGGGCGCGCACGAAGCGGCCGACGGCCTGGGCGAAGAACAGCGGGGTGGAGATCGAGGTGGCGTACACCCCGACGGACAGCCGGGGCACGTCGACGCCCTCGGACACCATGCGGACGGCGACCATCCAGCGCGAGGTGCCCTCCGAGAAGTCGGAGATCCGCTTCGAGGCCTCGGCCTCGTCGGAGAGCACCAGGGTGACCTTCTCGCCGCTGATCTCGCGCAGCATCTTGGCGTAGGCGCGGGCCACGTTCTGGTCGGTGGCGATCACCAGCCCGCCGGCGTCCGGGATGGCCTTGCGGACCTCGGTGAGGCGCCGGTCGGCGGCCTGGAGGACGGAGGGGATCCACTCGCCCTGCGGGGAGAGCGCGGTGCGCCAGGCCTGGGCGATCAGGTCCTTGGTCATCGGCTCGCCGAGCCGGGCCTCCAGCTCGTCGCCGGACTTGGTGCGCCAGCGCATGTTGCCGCTGTAGCTGAGGAAGATCACCGGGCGGACGACGTGGTCGGCCAGCGCGTGCCCGTAGCCGTAGGTGTAGTCGGCGACGGACTTGCGGATGCCGTCACCGCCCGCGTCGTACGCCACGAACGGGATCGGGTTGGTGTCCGAGCGGAACGGCGTCCCGGTCAGCGCCAGCCGGCGGGTGGCGGGCTCGAAGGCCTCGAAGCAGGCCTCGCCCCAGGACTTGGAGTCACCGGCGTGGTGGATCTCGTCCATGATCACGAGGGTCTTGCGGGCCTCGGTCCGGTTCCGGTGCAGCATCGGGTTGACCCCGACGCCCGCGTAGGTGACCACGATGCCGTGGTAGTCCCGGGAGAGCGGACCGGAGGAGTACGCCGGGTCCAGCCGGATGCCTATCCGGGCGGCGGCCTCGGCCCACTGCTTCTTCAGGTGCTCGGTCGGTGCGACGACCGTCACCTGCTGCACCAGGTGGTTGTGCAGCAGGTACGAGGCCAGGGTGAGCGCGAAGGTGGTCTTGCCTGCGCCCGGGGTCGCGACCGCGAGGAAGTCGCGCGGCTGGGTCTCGATGTACTTGTCCAGCGCACCCTGCTGCCAGGCCCGCAGCTTGCCCGCGGTGCCCCAGGGGGCACGACCGGGGAAGGCCGGGGACAGGTGGTGCGAGGCGGCGGGCGCGGCATGGCCGACGGCCCGGACGGGCTCCTGCTGCTCCTGTACGTCGGAGAACAGCGGCATCGAGGAGGCGGCGGCAGTACTCACGGTCTCCGAAGGGGATCATCGCAGGTCAGAGGCGGTTTTGCGGCCTCATCCCGCGGTCGGGCGGCGGTCGGACAACCCGCCCAGCCTACCGGGCCGGGGCCGTTCGGGCCTCCAGGCCGGGCTCCGCGCCGGGCCCGGGCGGCCGGAAGTCGATGTGACGCGGGTCACCTCGATTTCCGCTCGAAACCGGGTAATCCCCATCGTCCCCGGCACTCTCACCAGGGTGAGGCCGCCCCAACCCCACCTGCCGTCGGGCGGCCCCGTCGAACGAAGGGACCCACCCTTGTACTCCGCCGTCGAAGAGACCGTCCAGGCCCGTCTGATCCTCTCCCCGCACCGCTCCGTCCGGCTCCGGGTGGTGCTGTCCTACCTGCCGGAGGACCCGTTCGCGGTCCGGATGGCCTTCCCCGCCGAGTTCTCGCTGGACGACGCCCCGGACGGCCAGAGCGCCGAGGACATCGTCTGGGTGTTCGCCCGCCAGCTGCTCTCCTCCGGGCTGGAGCTGCCGGCCGGGGCCGGCGACGTCCACGTCCGACCCGCGCTCGGCCGGCGCACCATGGTCGAGCTGCGGGCCCCGGAGGGCACCGCGCTGCTCCAGTTCGACTCCACCGACCTGCGCCGCTTCCTGTGGCGCAGCCGTCTGCTCGTCCCGGAGGGCGAGGAGCACCTGCACCTGGACGCCGACCGCGCGCTCGCCCAGCTGCTCGGCTGACGGGGCGCCCGGCGTCCGGGAGCGCCCCCGCGCCTCCGGACGTCAGAGGGGGTCGCCCCAGGCCTTAGGACGGCCACCCGGGTCCGGGGCCCGGGAGGGCAGCCACCCCGCCACTCGCCCAGTCAGGCCGGTCAGCCCGACAGCTTGCGCATCAGCCGGACGCCCTGCGCCGCCGTGAGGTGCGGCAGGTAGGCCTTGCCGATCGCCCTGGTGATGCCGGGCAGCGCCGCCGGGTCGGGGTAGGCCATGTACATCGGCCGGTACTCCGGCTGGAACTTCGCCTTGAACGCCAGCAGCGAGCGGAAGCCGTACATCGGCTCCAGCGCCTTGCCCATCCAGTCCAGCGTCCGCTGCAGCCCGGTGGGCTCCTCGTCCTGCCTGGCGCGGGCCAGCGGTGCGCCCGACAGCGACAGGAAGAGCGCGCCCTCGCCCTTGAAGCCGAGCGCGGCCGAGGCGATCAGGAACTCGTTCACGCCGCGGAAGCCGTCCGAGCGCCGCCGCATGAAGTCCAGCGTCCAGCCGACCGGCACGCCGTCGCCGTACACCGGCATCCAGCTGGTCAGCCCGTGCACCACCCGGTCCTGGTCCACCGCGATCAGCACCCGCACGTCCGGGTCGTCCAGCTCCTCCAGCCCGCCGAGGGTGAAGCCCATCTCGGGCAGCCCCTTCTCGGAGACCCACTCCTCGGAGATCGCCCGGATCTGCTCGCGCAGCGCGAGCGGCGCCTCGTGGTACGCCCACCACTCCGCGGTGATGCCCTGCTTCCCGGCCTTGTTCAGGGCGGTGCGGATGTCCTGCCACTTGCGGCCGGTGAAGGCCAGCTCGGGCAGCGGCACCACGGTGTCCTCGGCGACCTGCACCGAGCGCCAGCCGAGCTGCCCGGTGACCGCCCTGGTCTCGGCGCCGACGCTGTAGAAGCACGGCGTCCAGCCCCGGGCGTCGCAGTACCGGGCGAACCCGGCCACCGCCCGGGGCCGGTCCTCGGCGGCGCCGAAGGGGTCGCCGGTGGTCAGCGCCACGGTGCCGACCACCCGGTAGGCGACGGCCGCGCGGCCGCCCTCGTCGAACCAGTAGTGGTTGCCGTCCCAGGTGGTGATGAAGGAGAGCGTCCCGCCGCCGTGCTCGGCGAGCAGCGCCCGGGCCCGGGCGGCGGCGGCCGCGTCGGTGTGCAGCACCGGACGGCGGAACGCCGAGAGCAGCGCGACCAGCGCGACCAGCCAGAACACCAGCCCGCAGTACGTCTCCAGGAGCAGCGCCACCGGGCCGACCGCTATCGGGTAGTCCGGCAGCAGGTCGTTGTACGCGGGCGGCAGGAACTGGGCCGGCAGCCCGTTCACCAGCCCGCGCACGCCCGCGCCCGGCTCGAACTGCCCGGCCACCAGCCGGCCGAGGCCCACGTACGCGGCCGAGGCGGCCAGCGCCGCCCCGCCGACCACCACGGCCAGCCGGCGCACGGCCCGGCCGGACAGCCGCAGCCGGAACCGCTGCCGGGTCGCCAGCAGCAGGGCGGTGGTCAGCAGCGGCAGCAGCATCGCCTCGACGAAGTACTGCACCACGTCGCCGCTGACCGGCCCGGCCTCGAAGTACAGCCAGGCCAGCAGCGCGGTCCAGAGCAGCTCGGTGGCGACGCTGATCCGCCAGGCGAACCGCAGGCCGCGGCGCAGCCCCTCGGCGAGCACCAGCAGCAGCGCCGGGAACAGCGCGGCCATCAGCCGGCCGGGGGTGTCGAAGATCCGCTCGACGGCGTGCGCCCGGGCGCAGCTGTGCACCGACTCGGCGCACAGGTCGGCCACCTCCTCGGGGCTGAGCCGGTGCGAGAAGTACAGCTCGGAGAAGGTGTTGAACGGTCCGCTGGCGTTGTCGTACAGCGAGGCGATCAGCGGTCCGCAGGCGGCGGCGACCAGGCAGAGCGCGACCAGCACCCGGGTCTCGCCGTGCGAGGAGCGGTGGGTGCGCAGGTACGGCCGCCCCCGGCTGAGCAGCGCGCCCAGGCCGAGGCCGCACAGCGCGGCGGCGCACCGCTGGACGCTCTGCAGGTGGCCGACGTAGAGCGTCATGACCAGCGGGAGGAGCAGCACCAGCAGGTGCAGCCGGCGACGCCAGAGCACGGTGAGCCGGTAGCCGAGCACCCCGGCCAGGGCGAACAGGCCGACGCCGGGCCCGACCGAGGTCTGGTCGGCCACCGAGGCGGTCCACTGCTCCCCGGCGGCGGAGCCCAACCGGACCAGCGCCGCGCCCAGCAGGGTGCCCGCCACCTGCCCGCCGACCAGCACCGCGAGGGTGTGCAGCCGGCCGAGCCGGCGCTCGGCGGCCGGGCCGACCAGGAGCAGCAGCAGGCTGGTGAAGACGTACGCTCCGGTGCCCGAGGACCAGAGCATCGAGCTGACCGGGGTCCACCAGCGGCCCTCGCCGAGGGTGGACAGGCCGACGCCGACCCGGGAGAGCAGGCGCTCGGACGGCCCGTCGGTCAGGCTCCCGGTGGCCGCGCCGACCGCCCAGAGCCCGGCCAGCAGGGTGAGGGTCAGCGGCGCCGCGCGCAGCTGGTCGCGGAGCAGCCGGGCGGCCCGGCGGATCCGCTGGGGGCCGGGCTCCGGCGTCCGGGTGACCGGGCCGAGGTCGGGCCCGGGCCCGGGCTCGGCGGTCGGCCGGGTCGTCGGTGCGGCGAGGAGTCGGGTCATCGGATCAACCCCGTCTGTTGCGCGAGCCAGGGCAGGTTCTGCTCGAAGGCCTGCCGGAACACCACCCAGCTGTGCCAGCCGGGGATGGTCTGGTAGCCGACCTTGATCCCGGCCGCCTGCGCCGCGGCGTGGATCTTCTCCTGCCCCGGCCGGTACCAGGGGTCGTCGGCGCCGACCACGATCATCCCGGCGGTGTCCGGGAACTTCCGGGCCGCCATCAGGTGCATCGGGTCGACGGCGGCGAAGGCCGCCTCGTCGCCGCCGAAGGCCTTGTCGACGGTCTCCTGGTGGGTGCCGAGGGTCGGCTCGTCCTGCCCGGAGATGTCCAGGAAGGTGCCGTACACCTCGGGCGCGTTGAGGGCCAGCTGGATGGCGCAGGTCCCGCCGAGCGAGAGTCCGCCGATGGCCAGCGAGCCGCGGCCGGTGGCGGTCTGCAGATTGTGGTGGATCCAGTCCGGGATGTCGGCGGCCAGGTAGGTCTGCGACTTGGCGATCCGGGAGTCCATGCAGAGCGGGTTGGAGAAGTTGCCGCCGGTCTGGTCGGCGACCACCACGATCGGGGCCAGGCCCTGGTGCTCGGCGGCGAAGGCGTCCAGGCTCTCCCGGATGGCGCCGGAGTTGACCCAGTCCTCGGGTGCGCCGGGCTGGCCGGGGAGCAGCACCACGACGGGCAGCAGCGGCCGGGGGTTGGCCCGGTAGGCGGGCGGCAGGTAGACGTACCCGGGGCGGGCGGTGAAGCCGGACTTGGTGCCGGGGATGGTCACCGGCGAGAGGGTGCCCTTGTCGGGCAGGCCGGGCGGCGCGTGCCAGACCTCGGCGAGCGGGCGGCCGGGCGTGCCCTGCACGGTGGCGGCGGCCCGTCCGGTGGTCAGTTCGTCGGTGTGCGGCGCCAGCATGGCCCGGGCGGTCGGGTACTGGTCGAAGCCGCGGTTGACCTGCGAGGCGGCCATCACCACCACCAGGGCCACGCCGCCGACGGCGAACAGCCGGCGGCGGACGGTCAGCAGCGGGGCGCGGAAGCAGAGCAGGGCTATGCCGAACAGCGCGACGGCGATCCAGCGCAGGACGAAGTCCGGCGTGCCCTCCGGGAACGGGCGCCACCAGTCGTCGACGGCGATCTTCACCAGCAGGGTGAGCAGGCCGCCGAGCAGCAGGGCGCCGAGCATCCGCGGGGCGCGCCAGCGCTCGTGCCGGGAGAGCGCCAGCAGGGCCAGCGCGGCCCAGCCCGCGGCGAGCACGGCGTAGGGGACGGGGCCGTGGGTGAGCGGCCAGTCGATCGGGTTCCAGCGGGTGGCGAGGGTGAGCGTGGTCATGCGGCTTTGCCCGGTGGTGTGGTGTCGGCCAGGAATCCGTAGGCGACGACGTTGCCCTCGTAGCCGTGTTCCTCGCTGTACGCGCCGCCGCAGGTGATGACCCGCAGCTGTGCGTCGGCGGCCTGGCGGTAGACCCGGTCGTCCGGGAAGTCCTTTCGGTCGTGCACTTCGATGGCGTACAGCTGGTAGACGGCGGTGGCGCCGTCGGCGCGGGCGATCTCGATCCGGTCGCCCCGGTGGAGTGCCCCCAGGTGGTAGAAGACGGCCGGCCCGGCCTGGTTGTCGACGTGGCCGGCCAGGATGGCGGTTCCACGCTGACCGGGGCTGGCGCCGCCGCGGTACCAGCCCGCGAGGTTGCGGTCGGCGGCGGGCGGGGCCTGGAGGTGGCCGTCCGGGTCGAGGCCCAGCTCGGTGACCGGGGCGTCCAGGCGGACGGCCGGGATGCGGATCCTGGTCGGGGTGGACGGGCCGAGCGGTGGGACGACCGAGACCGGGGCGAAGCCGGACAGCGCCTGTCCGCCGCCCGGCGCGGGCGGCAGGACGGGCGTGCCGCCGTCGTGCAGCAGCCAGGCGCCGAGCACCAGGGCCGCGCCGGCCGCCAGGGTGCCCGGCCAGGGGCTCCTGCTCTGCTGGACGCCCACGGTCGCTCCCTCCTGTCGGCCCGGATCCCCTTCCTGAGAGTTTCCTGGGAACTCATTCAATCGGATCGGATGCCGGGCCACGTCCCCACGATGGTCGTATCCACACCCGCCGATCGGCAGGGATGACGGCCCGATCCTGCGCCGAGTGGGCGTTCCGCCACGGACCGTGACGGCCGTTTTCCGCGCCCCGGCACGGCACTCTCACCCGTCGAACAGCATCGACGTTTCGGCCCGCCGGTTCGGTTGCGTCAATCGGGCGATCGATCACGACCGTCCGCTGCGCCTCTTCGACCGTTCCGGCCCGCGTGGCATGCTGACCCGGTCACGGGCTCCATCCCTCTCCGGTCGGACCGTACTTCCGCACGCCGCGCCCCCGCAGCACGCGAGCCGGCCGTCAGCCGAACGCCACATGAACGGAGTGACCATGGACGCACTCTCCCGCCGAACCCTGCTGGCCGCCGGAGCGGCCACCGCCGCCACCCTGGCGGCCGGCTGCGGCAGCGACCGGGCCGGCGGCGAGCAGACGGCCGGCGGCGCGACCCCGGCCGCCCCACCGTCCGAGGGACAGGGCGCCACCCCGGCCCCGGCCCCGCAGAAGCCGCAGGTCACGCTCATCGGCGACGGCTCCACCTCGGACACCGGCCCCCAGCCGCACCAGCCGGTCGTCGAACGGCTCCAGCCCGGCCAGCGGCCCCCGCAGTTCGTGGTCTTCTCCTGGGACGGCGCCGGCGAGCTGGACAACGGCCTGTTCGGCCGCTTCCGCCGGCTGGCCCAGGAGCACAACGCCTCGATGACCTTCTTCCTGAGCGGCCTCTACCTGCTGCCGGAGTCCAAGAAGGACCAGTACCGCCCGCCGCAGCACAAGGTCGGCGCCTCCGAGATCGGCTACCTGAGCGACCAGCACATCCACGACACCCTGGAGAACGTGCACGCCGCCTGGCTGGAGGGCCACGAGATCGGCACCCACTTCAACGGCCACTTCTGCGGCTCCACCGGCGTCGGCAAGTGGTCCCCGGAGGAGTGGGACAGCGAGATCCAGCAGGCGATGGACTTCGTCACCAACTGGCGCACCAACACCGGCTTCACCGACCTGCCGGCGCTGCCCTTCGACTACCGCAAGGAGCTGATCGGCAGCCGCACCCCCTGCCTGGAGGGCCAGCGCAACCTGCTGCCCACCGCCGTCAAGCGCGGCTGGCGCTACGACAGCAGCGGCAACGGCACCCAGGTGTGGCCGCAGAAGATCCAGGGCGGCGCCCTGTGGGACCTCCCGCTGCAGTCCATCCCGTTCCCCGGGCACACCTTCCAGGTGCTGTCGATGGACTACAACATCATGTTCAACCAGTGCGGCCCCAACACCAAGGCCGATCCGGCGCTCTACCCGGGCTACCAGACCCAGGCCCGGGACGCCTACCTGATGGGCTTCGACCGCACCTACAACAGCAACCGGGCGCCGTACATCATCGGCAACCACTTCGAGGAGTGGAACGGCGGCATCTACATGAACGCCGTCGAGGACGTGCTCAAGGCGATCGCGGACAAGCCGGAGGTCCGGCTGGTGTCCTTCCGCCAACTGGTGGACTGGCTGGACGCCCAGGACCCGGCGGTGCTGCGCAAGCTGCAGGGCCTCGGCCCGGGGCAGTCCCCGGCCGGCGGCTGGGAGGCCTTCCTCGGCACCCCGGCGGCGCCGCCGGCCCCCTCCCCCAGCGCCACCGCCACGAGCTGACCGGGGCCGTCAGGACCGGGCGCGCACCCGGCCGGCGAGCAGCGCCCCCAGCGCCGCGACCGCGGCCATCACCAGCAGGATCGCCGCGAAGGCGCCGGGCGAGCCGTCGGCCCCGGTGCCCTCGTGGGCGGCGGCCAACGAGCCGCCGCCCAGCGCCGCGAACAGCACGCCCGCCAGGCCGGTCAGCAGCACGTTGCCCAGCGCGTCGCTCATCTGCAGCGCGGCCGAGTTGGCCCCGGCGTCCTCCGGCGCGGAGAGCCGCATCATCAGCACGCTGACGCTGGCGACCGTCAGCCCCATCCCGACGCCGCCGACGCCCCAGGCCACCGAGGCCGTCCAGGACGGCACCGCCGGGACCAGCACCAGCGCGGAGCCCGCGATCGCCACCGCGGTCAGCACGAAGCCGCCGCGGATCATCGCCCCGCGGTAGCGCTCGGCCCCCGGCCGCCCCTGCAGCCAGGAGCCCAGCGCCCAGGAGAGCCCGCCGCTGGTCAGGGTGAGCCCGGCCAACGTCGGCGAGAAGCCGCGCTGAGTGGTCATCATCAGCGGGATGAAGGCCTCGGCCGCGAAGAACGCCCCCGCCGCCACCCCGCGCAGCAGGATCACCGTCGGCAGCCCGCGCCCGGCCCGCAGGGTCCCCTTCGGCAGCAGCCCCAGGACGGCCGGCACCAGCAGCGCCGCCCCGGCGATCCCGGGGACCAGCCCGACCAGGTCGCGCCGCTGGCCCGCGTACTGCAGCAGCCCGGCGCCGACCGCGGCCATCGCGGCCAGCAGGGTGCGGCGGCGGTCGAAGTCGGCGCCCCGGAGCACCGGGTGCTCCCGCTCGGAGCGGGTCAGCGCCGGGCCCATCACCGCCAGCGGCAGCAGGATCAGCGCCGGCACGGCCAGGAACACCCAGCGCCAGCCGAGGTGCTGGGTGACGGCCCCGGAGACCAGCGGCCCGACGATCGAGGGCAGCACCCAGGCCGAGGAGAAGGCGGCGAACACGGACGGCCGCAGCCGCTCCGGGTAGGCCCGGCCGACCACCACGTACAGCGCGACGATCACCAGCCCGCCGCCCAGCCCCTGAATCGCCCGGCCGGCCACGAACACCCACATGCCGGGCGCCGTCCCGGCCACCACCAGGCCCGCCCCGAACACCGCGATGCCGGTGAACAGCGGCCGCAGCGGGCCGCGCCGGTCGCACCACTGGCCGGAGACGACCAGGGCGAACAGCGTGGTGGTGAAGTAGCCGGAGAAGGCGAAGGCGTACAGCTGGAGGCCGTCCAGCTGACGGGCCGCGGTCGGCATCGCGGTGTTGACCGCGGTCGCCTCGAAGGCGATCACCAGGACCACCGACACGATCCCCAGCGTCAGCGCCCGGTACCGGGCGCTCATGACTCCCCCACCGGGGTCGGATCCGGTGGGTATCGAGGCGGAGTCGACCGAGGTGGGGGAGGCTGTGGTCATACGTAACATCGTAAGAGCCGTCCGGGCCGACGGATCCTGACTTACGGCGGTGATCCGCTCCGCCGATGGACCTAGGGCCTCGGCGCCCGGGGCCTCTGTGCCAAGGGCCTCAGTGCAGCACCTTGAGTCCCACCACGCCGCAGACGATCAGCAGCAGGCAGCCGATCCGGGCCGCGGTCACCGCGTCCCCCAGCACCGCCATGCCGTAGAGCGCGGTGCCGACCGCGCCGATGCCGACCCAGACCGCGTACCCGGTGCCGATCGGAATGGTGCGCATCGCGTACGCCAGCCCGCCCATGCTGAACAGCAGCGCGACGCCGAAGACGAGGCTGGGAACGAGGCGGGAGAAGCCCTTGGACGATTCCAGGGCCACTGCCCAGACGGTCTCCAGGAGACCCGAGACGATCAGAACGAGCCAAGCCATGACGGCCGTACCTCCGCAGTCCACAGCGGCCGGATTGCCGCTGAACTGCGCCGTCTTGTCGTCACCGGGTACGACGCGCTCGTCCGGGGTGGCGGGGAAACAACCACCTGCTTCCGACCGTAGCACACATTGCCACACAGAATTTACAGAACGTCGTTGACCTCATTCCGGCGTTCCGCCATCCTGAATTCACTGGCCGTGTGCCCGAGTGGCTCAGGGAACCGTCTGCAAAGCGGTACACGCGGGTTCAATTCCCGCCACGGCCTCGAACAGGAATTGCCGGTCGACCGGAAAGGTCGACCGGCAATTCCGCATTCCGTTCCGCGGAATCCCGTCTCCCGGAATTCCGCGTTCCGCGGCGCGGCTCAGGCCGTGACGGCGTCCTCCGCGCGGATCGGCAGCCGGCCCACCGGCAGGCCGGTGGCGGCCCGGACGGCGGCGGCGACGGCCACCGGGGCGACCACCGCGGGCACCGCGCTGACCGCCTTGGCACCGAAGGTGGCGACCACGTCCCGCTCCTCCAGCAGCGCGGCGATCCGCACCTCCGGGGTGTCCAGCGAGGTGGGCAGCCGGTAGCCGGTGAGCGAGGGGTTGGCCAGCACCCCGCCCTCCGTGCGCAGGTCCTCCATCAGCGCCAGGCCCACGCCCTGGGCCACGCCCGCCTCGATCCGGTCCTCGATCTGGCGCGGGTTCAGCGCCCGGCCGACGTCCTGGGCGACGGTCATCTCGACCACCCGGACGGCCCCCAGCTCGATGTCCACGTCCACCACCGCGCGCATCGCGCAGAAGGAGATGGAGACGAAGGCGTCGCCGTGCCCGGACTCGTCCAGCGGCTCGGTCGGGTGCGGGCGGCACTGCGCGGTGGCCCAGAGCTCCTTGCCCTCCAGCGCCTCGGCGACCGGCATCCCGAGCACCCCGTCGTAGGAGGTGATCTTGCCGTCGGCGATCTGCAGCAGTTCCACCGACATCCCGAAGTCGGCGGCGATCGGCTGCAGCAGCTGGTGGCGGACCATCAGCGCGGCCCGCTCGACCGCCCCGCCGGAGACCCAGGTGTGCCGGCCCCGGGCGGACGGCCCGGTGACCGACTGGTCGCTGTCGGCCGGGGCGATGTAGACCTCGCTGATGCCCAGCACGGTCTGCACGATCTGCCGGGCCAGCGTGGCGAAGCCCTGCCCGGCGTCGACGGCCGCGCAGATCACCGTGGCGTGGTCGCCGCTCACCCGCACGGTGGCGGTGGAGACCTCGTCCTCGCCCTCGGCGCCCAGCATGTGCACCATGCCGACGGAGTAGCCGATCCCGCGCCGCACCGCGGCCGGGTCCCCGGCCCCGCCCGGTCCGCCGGGCAGCAGCCACTCGGCGTCCGGGTCGTCCACCGGCAGGGCCGGCAGCGGCTCGGCGGCCACCGCGTCCAGCAGCGCGCGCACCGGGGCCGGGCAGGTGACGGCCTGTCCGGTGGGCAGCGGGTCGCCGGTCGCCATCGCGTTGCGGCGGCGGATCTCCACCGGGTCCACGCCCACCCGGGCGGCCAGCTGGTCCAGCTGCGACTCGTACGCGAAGCAGGCCTGCAGCGCGCCCTCGCCGCGCATCCGCCCGGCCGGCGGGTTGTTGGTGCGCACCGCCCAGGCGTCCACGAAGACGTTCGGGCAGACGTACGGGCCGACCGAGAAGGCCGTCGCGGCGGCCAGTGCCTCGGCGGAGACGTCCGCGTAGGCGCCGCCGTCCAGCAGGATCTGCGCCTCGACCTTCACCAGGGTGCCCTCGGCGTCGGCGTGGTGGCGGTAGCGCAGCAGCGCGGGGTGGCGCGAGGCGTGGGTGTGGAAGGACTCCTCGCGGGTGAGGGTCATCTTCACCGGGCGGCCGGTGCGCAGCGCCAGCAGCGCCAGGGTGACCTGGAAGGAGATGTCCTCGCGGTCGGAGGTGGCGCCGGGCACACCGGTGACGACCAGTCGGACCCGGTCCGGCTCCAGGCCCAGGCAGGCGGCGGTGCGGTCGCGGTCGCCGTGCGGGTCGGTGGAGGACAGGTGCAGCTCGACGCCGCCGTCCGGGCGCGGCACGGCCAGCCCCGCCTCGGCACCCAGCGGGGCTGGGTCCTGCCGGCCGACCTGGTAGAGGCCCTCGACGACGATCTCGCCGACCGCGTCCGGGTCCCCGGTGCGCAGCGGCAGGTGGCGGAACAGGTTGCCGTCCGGGTGCAGCGCCGGCGCCGTGAAGGACTGCTCGGGGTCGGTGACCGCCTCCAGCGGCTCGTAGTCGACCGCGATCAGACCGACCGCCAGCCGGGCGGTGTCCGGGTGGTCGGCGGCGACCGCGGCGATCGGCTCGCCGTGGTGGCGCACCACGTCGGCGGCCAGCACCGGCCGGTCGGCGACGATCGGGCCGGCCGGGGCGCCGTCCGGACGGCCGTCCGGGCCGGGCGGCAGGTCGGCGGCGGTGACCACGGCGTGCACCCCGGGCAGGGCCAGCGCGGCCGAGGTGTCGATGCCGCGGATCCGGGCGTGCGGGTGCGGCGAGCGCAGCACCGCGCCCCAGAGCAGCCCCTCGGCCCACAGGTCGGCCGCGTACGGGTAGATGCCGAGCGCCTTGGGCAGTGCGTCGCTGCGCAGCGGGGAGCTGCCCAGGCCGAACGGCTCCGGTGCGGCGCCGCCCTCGCCGCCGTCCTGCTGGAGTGCTGCGCCGATGTCGGTAGGCGACGTCATGATGCGTGGTCGTCCTCGGGGAGCCGGATGCCGTGGGCGGGGGTGGCGCCGTAGGGGACGCCGGTGGTCGGGACGCCGGCCTCGGCCGGGGCGCCGTGCGGGTCCGTGTACGGGGTGCCGTGCGGGGGCGTGCCGTCGTGGCGGGCGCCGGGCAGCGGGGTGCCGTGCGCGGGGGTGGGCTCGTACACCGGGGCGTCGTAGCCGGTGTCGTAGCCGGGGTGCTGCTGGTGGCCGTCCGGGTAGCCGGCCGGCACGTAGGTGCCGTGCGCGGGGGTGGCCTGGTACGGCTGCTCGGGGTAGCCCTGCGGCGGGTAGTACACCTGGTCGTCGACGGCCTGGGCGGGGATGCCGGGCTGGGCCCCCGTCAGGGCGGAGGTGTCGTACACGCCGGTGTCGTAGCCGCCGTCGCCGTACGGCTGTTCGGCCGGGGCGGGCGTCGGGGCCTGCTCCTGGGCGGGGGCGGCGACCGGCTCGACGGGCGGCTGCGGGACGTGCTCGATCCAGGCCTCGGCGTCGGCGTGGACCGGCGGCTCGACGGCCGGCTGCGGCTCGACGGCGGCGGGCCGCCCGGCCGGGGCGGCCGTGGTCCGCGCGGCCGGTTCGGCGGCGGCCGCGGCGGCCTCCTCCGCCTCCTCGGCCTCCAGCGCGCGGGCGTCCGCGACGGTCTGGACGGCGGCCAGCACCCCGCGGTAGCCGGTGCAGCGGCACAGGTTGCCGCACAGCGCCTGCCGGGCCTCGACCTCGGTGGGCCGGTGGTTGCGCTGGAGCAGGTCGTGCACGGCCATCGCCATGCCGGGGGTGCAGTAGCCGCACTGCACGGCGCCGGAGCCGGCCAGCGCCTGCTGGACGTCGCTCGCGCCGCCGCCGGCCGACAGGCCCTCGACGGTGTTGATCTCGCTGTCGGCGGCCAGTGCGGCGGGCACCAGGCAGCCGGCCACCAGCTGGCCGTCCACCTGCACCGAGCAGGCGCCGCACTCGCCCTGCTCGCAGCCGTCCTTGGCGCCGGCCAGGCCGAGCCGCTCGCGCAGCACGTAGAGCAGGCTCTCGCCGATCCAGGCGTCGGTGACGGGCCGTTCGAAACCGTTGACCCGCAGGGTGTAGGAGGCGCACGGGCGCAGCTCCCGGCTGACCTGGGGGGTGAGGCCGAGCGGGTCGGCGTCGAGGGTCTCGATGGGGTCTGTGGTCACTTCAGCGCCCTTCCCAGTGCCCGTCGGGCCAGCACCGATACGGTACGCCGCAGCCGAACGGCGGCCGCGGTCGGCCCCTCGGTCACGGCCTCCCAGGCGCCCTCGGCGCCGTAGTTGTCGGGGACGCAGGCGGCGGCCACGTACTCGCCGAAGGCGGCGCCCGCGGCCGGGTCGATCTCCCGGCTGCCGTCCCAGTCGATGCAGCCGGCCACCCAGGCCTCGGCCTCCAGCGGGCGCAGCGGCACCGGGGCGACGGCCCCGACGGCGCAGCGCACGGCGCGCCGGGCCGGGTCGAGGACGAGCGCGACCGAGGCGGTGGCGCGGGCCGGGCCGCTGCGGCCGGTGGCCTTGAGGAAGACCTGCGGCGCGTGCAGCAGCGGGACCCGCACCCAGGTGAGCAGTTCGCCGGGGCGCACCGGGTCGAGGCCGGTGAGCAGGTGACCGACCGGCACCTCGCGGGTGCCGCCGGCCCGGGTCAGGGTGGCGGTGGCCTCCAGGGCGGCGAGCACCGGGAGGGTGTCGCCGGCCGGGGCGGCGGTGACGATGTTTCCGCCGAGGGTGCCGACGTTGCGGACCTGCGGCGGGCCGGCGGTGCGGGCGGCGTCGGCCAGGGCGGGGATGAGCGCGGCGAAGTCGGGGCGGTCCATCCGGGCGTGGGTGAGTCCGGCGCCGAGCACGGCGGTGCCGCCGTCCTCGTAGCGCCAGCCGCGCAGTTCGGTGATCCGGCCGAGGCCGACCAGGGCGGCGGGGCGCAGCCGTCCGGCGTTGACGGCCTCCATGAGGTCGGTGGCTCCGGCCACCGGTACCGCGGCCGGGGCGGCGGCCAGCGCGTCGACGGCCTCGTCGAGCGAGGCCGGCAGCATGATCGTCCGGTTCACCTGGGTCCCACCGTGCTCCACTTGCTCATCGATCGTCTGCCGCCCGCGGCCGTGGCCGCACTGTCCGCGTCAGCAGCCCGGCCTGGCCGTAGGGTACGGGCGATCGGGCCGGGTTGGGCAACTCTGGCACACAATGCTCGATGATCATTTCGGGACCGGTGAACGGGACTGCCCGATTGGGACGGAATCCGGGCGGTATCTGCCCCGGCCCGAACGGGACCGGAGCAGATGTTCATCTTTTCTTGACGTCAGATGACCGTCCATAAGTTCCCGAGGGACACCTCAGCGCACGGCAGCACCACCTCAGCGCACCGGGGGCGGCCCCTCGATCGGCCGTCCCGCCACCCCGGGCCGCCGCTGCCAGGGGTGCGGCCCGTCCGCCGGGCGGTACTCGACGCCCAGCGCGTCCAGCACCGCGAGGTGCCCGGTCAGCCGCCGCTCGAAGCCCGCGAAGTCGCGCTCGGCCGGCTCGGCGGGCAGCTCGGACCAGGCGACCTCGGCGAAGGCGACCAGCCGGGGGAAGGCCCGGTAGTCGATGTCCCGGGCGCTGTCCATGAACTCGCTCCACAGGTTGGCCTGGGTGCCGATGACGTGCCGGGCGGCGGCCTCGTCCAGCTGCGCCGGGACCGGCTCGAAGCGGTAGACGTCCTCCACCGTGCGCACGAAGCCGACCGGGATCGGCTCGTCCGGCCCGTCCGCCTGCCGGTGGTCGAAGTAGACGTGCTGCTCGGGGCACATCACCACGTCGTGCCCGGCCTTCGCGGCGGCGATCCCGCCGCCGAAGCCGCGCCAGGAGGAGACCGCCGCACCGGGGGCGAGTCCGCCCTCCAGGATCTCGTCCCAGCCGATCAGCCGGCGCCCGCGCCCGGCCAGCCAGCGGTCGAAGTGCCGGATCAGGTGGCTCTGCAGCTCGTCCTCGTTGGCCAGGCCCAGCTCGCGGATCCGGGCCTGGGCGGCGGCGCTGTCCTTCCACTGCTCCTTGGGGCACTCGTCGCCGCCGAGGTGGACGAACTCGGACGGGAAGATCTCCAGGACCTCCTCCAGCACCCCCTCGAAGAAGCGCAGGGTCTCCTCGGAGGCGTTGAGCACGTGGTGGCTCACCCCCCAGTCGGTCCAGACGCCCAGCGCGGCGGTGTCCACCACATCGGTGTTGCCCAGCTCGGGGTAGGCCGCGACGGCGGCCTGGGTGTGGCCGGGCAGGTCGATCTCCGGGACGACGGTGATCCCGCGCGCGGCCGCGTAGGCGACGATCTCGCGCAGGTCGTCCTGGGTGTAGTAGCCGCCGTGCGGGCGGTCGTCGCGGCGCTGCCCGGACCGGTAGCCGACCATCGAGCGCTCCCGCCAGGCGCCCTGCGCGGTCAGCCGCGGGTAGCGCTTGATCTCGATCCGCCAGCCCTGGTCGTCGGTCAGGTGCAGGTGCAGCACGTTGAGCTTGTGCACGGCCAGCAGGTCGACGAAGCGCAGCACGTCCGACTTGGGCAGGAAGTGCCGGGCGACGTCCAGCAGCGCGCCGCGCCAGCCGAACCGGGGCGCGTCGGCGATGTCCGCGCCGGGCAGCACCCAGCCCTCCCGGCGCAGCGGGGAGCGCCGGTAGGCGTCCGGCCCGAGCAGCTGCCGCAGGGTCTGGGCCGCCCACAGCGCGCCGGCCGGGCCGCCGGCGGCGAGCAGGGCGTGGCCGGGGCGCACCGTGATCCGGTACGCCTCGGCGGCCAGGGCGTCGTCCAGGACCAGTTCGATGCCGGCGCCCGGGCGCCCCGGCCCGAGCGGCAGCCCGGTGGCGGCGGAGAGCGTGCCGCGCAGCCAGTGCTCGGCATCGGCCAGCCCGGGCGGCGCGGTCAGCGTGGTGGTGGCGTCGAGCGGGAAGTCCCCGTCCGGGCGCCGGACGGCACTCGAAGGTGCGGGAATGAGGTCCATTCCGACATCCTGCCCAGGCCCGGAACGATTGGCATAGACCACCTCGGAAACGCGGTGCTATGCAAAACGGTGCTGTGCGGAACGCGGCCGTGCGCACCGGTGCCGTACGGACCGGCGGCCCGCGGACCGCGGCGGACTACTTGCCGCCGTTGTCCCCGTCGCCGCCCTGCGGCTTGCCGATGCCGTCGTAGATCTCCTTGCACATCGGGCAGACCGGGTACTTCTTCGGGTCGCGCCCGGGCACCCACACCTTGCCGCACAGCGCCACCACCGGGGACCCGGAGAGCGCGCTCTCCATGATCTTGTCCTTCTGGACGTAGTGGGCGAAGCGCTCGTGGTCGCCGTCGCCGTTGGACACCTGCGGGACGGGCTCGACCAGGGTGCCGGTGCCGAGGCCGCGCTCGGGCTCAAGAGTGCTCATGGGTGCCAAGTCTATGGGCGCCCCCGGAAACCGGGCCAGTATCGCGCGGCGGGCCCGCTCCGCGGGGGCTCCGCTCAGTTCATCGTCGGGTCGTCCGGGTAGGTCGCCAGCAGGGCCAGCGGGCCGCGCTGGCGGCGCAGCACGGACCGCCACAGCCGCTCCGGCTCGGGGCTGGAGACGTCCCCCGGCTCGCAGTCCACCAGGTACCAGGCACCGCTCTCCAGCTCGGTCTCCAGCTGGCCCGGCGACCAGCCGGCGTACCCGGCGAAGATCCGCAGGCTGCCCAGCTCCCCGGCCAGCACCTCGGGCGGCGCCTCCAGGTCCACCAGTCCGATCGCGCCGTGCACCCGTCGCCAGCCGAGCGGCTCGCCGCCGCCCGGCTCCCCCGGCGCGACCGCCACGCCGAGCGCCGAGTCCAGCGCCACCGGCCCGCCCTGGAACACCACCGCGGGCTGCCCGACGAGTCCGCCCCAGCCGTCCAGCACGCTGCCCACCTCGACCGGAGTCGGCCGGTTGAGCACCACGCCGAGCGCCCCCTCGACGTCGTGGTCGAGGAGCAGTACCACCGCCCGGGCGAAATTCGGGTCGGTGAGCACGGGCGTCGCGACGAGCAGACGGCCGGTGTGCGACCGGCCTCCGTGCGAATGGGCCGCCGTCATGCCACACATGATCCCGCAGAACGGCACCGGTCGGACACCGCAACACCCGAAACCCCGACACGCCGGACGAACACCCGTACGGCCGCACCGGAGGGCGGGAGCGGGGCCGGAGAGAGCACCATCACGGGAGAGGCTCACGGGAACCATCGGCACGCCCACTACCATCTACGGATGGTGGACGCCCCTCTACGGTGCCGACTCGGATTCTCCGGGGGCCCGAACGCGCCCGTACGCCCGTAACACGGTCCACCACCGGCTCCGCCCCGGAGCCGATCCCACTCCTCTGGCACCCCGGATTGCGAGAACGATGACCGACGACGTCCTGCTGGTCCACGGCGGAAACCCGCTCGAAGGCGAGATCCGCGTCCGCGGTGCGAAGAACCTGGTCCCCAAGGCCATGGTCGCCGCCCTCCTCGGCCAGGGCCCCAGCAGACTGCGCAACGTCCCGGACATCCGCGACGTCAAGGTGGTCCGCGGCCTGCTGCAGCTGCACGGTGTGACCGTGCGCACCGGCGACGAGGACGGCGAGCTGATCCTCGACCCCTCCCACGTGGAGAGCGCCAATGTCGCCGACATCGACGCCCACGCCGGCTCCTCGCGGATCCCGATCCTGTTCTGCGGCCCGCTGCTGCACCGCCTCGGCCACGCCTTCATCCCGGGCCTGGGCGGCTGCGACATCGGCGGCCGCCCGGTCGACTTCCACTTCGAGGTGCTGCGCCAGTTCGGCGCCACCATCGAGAAGCACCCGCAGGGCACCTACCTGGTCGCCCCGCAGCGGCTGCGCGGCACCAAGATCGAGCTGCCCTACCCCTCGGTCGGCGCGACCGAGCAGGTGCTGCTCACCGCCGTCCTCGCCGAGGGCGTCACCGAGCTGCGCAACGCGGCCATCGAGCCGGAGATCGTCGACCTGATCTGCGTGCTGCAGAAGATGGGCGCGATCATCACCCTGGGCACCGACCGCACCATCCTGATCACCGGTGTGGACGAGCTGAACGGCTACACCCACCGGGCCCTCCCGGACCGCCTGGAGGCCGCCTCCTGGGCCTGCGCGGCGCTCGCCACCAAGGGCGACATCTACGTCCGCGGCGCCCGCCAGCTGGAGATGATGACCTTCCTCAACACCTTCCGGAAGGTCGGTGGCGCCTTCGAGGTGGAGGACGAGGGCATCCGCTTCTGGCACCCGGGCGGCGAGCTCAAGGCGATCGCCCTGGAGACCGACGTGCACCCGGGCTTCCAGACCGACTGGCAGCAGCCGCTGGTGGTCGCGCTGACCCAGGCCACCGGGCTGTCCATCGTGCACGAGACGGTGTACGAGTCGCGGCTGGGCTTCACCGGCGCGCTCAACCAGATGGGCGCACACATCCAGCTCTACCGCGAGTGCCTGGGCGCCACCCCGTGCCGCTTCGGCGCCCGCAACTTCCTGCACTCCGCGGTCGTCTCCGGCCCGTCCAAGCTGATGGGCGCCGAGCTGGTCATCCCGGACCTGCGCGGCGGCTTCTCGTACCTGATCGCGGCGCTGGCGGCCGAGGGCACCTCGACCGTGCACGGCATCGACCTGATCAACCGCGGCTACGAGAACTTCATGGACAAGCTGCGGGACCTCGGCGCCCACGTCGAGCTGCCCAGCGAGCAGCTGGTCGACGCGTAACGGATACGCACACGGCGAGAGGCCGGGCTCCCCGCGGGGAGCCCGGCCTCTCGGGCGTTCAAGGGGTGGTTCAGACGCCCTTGGCGGCTTCCTTCAGCTTGGAGCCGGCGCTCACCTTGGCGCTGTAGCCGGCCGCGATCTGGATCGGCTCGCCGGTCTGCGGGTTGCGGGCGGTGCGAGCAGCGCGGTGGGTGCGCTCGAAGGTCAGGAAACCGGGGATGGTGACCTTCTCGTCGCCCTTGGCGACGACCTCGCCGACGATCTCGGCGAAGGCGGCCAGAACGGCGTCGGCGTCCTTGCGGGTCACCTCGGCGCGCTCGGACAGCGCGGCCACCAGCTCACTGCGGTTCATGTGTACTCCTGTGGTCTGTTCGCTTGCGGTGTGCGGGGGCCCATCGGTGCTCCCACCGGGGGGCACCCGGATGGGCCGCAGGTCCGCACACTGTGCTCATGCAGGCATTGCGTGGTCGCAGGCCGGGTCCGAACCCGATGCCGCGCGCCGGAGCCGTCTGAAGAGGCCCGCCGCCTGCCTGGGTACGAATCCTGCCCCGACCGGCCCTGAGAAAGCCAATCGGGCCCCGGCCGAGCCACCCGAACGTCGCCCGCCCGTCGGAGGTGTGACGCCCCGTCGGCTCCGGCGGACCGGGAGCGGGCGGCGGTCGGGACGACGCGCCGGAAGACCAGGGGGACGTTCCGTACTTGTCGGACACGCCTGCCCCGGCCAGGGCTACCGTACGCCCTAGGCACGACAAGCCCAAACACGCCCCTCGCCCTTGTGTCGCAAGGGTTCGGGGCGGACTTGGGCGGGTATGGCCGCTAATCGGACATTTGAGCGATCAGCGGCGGCGCCGTCGGACCGGGCCGACGGCGCCGGAAGGCACCCCTCAGAGCTTGACCACGGGGAACGCGGCGGCGTCCAGGGTGCCGACGATACCGGGGGTCGGACGGGCCGGGACGGCGGGCTCCTGGCCGTCGGCCAGGGCCGCCTCGCGCACCGCGGCGGCGACGGTCTTGGCGACGTCCTTGTTGAAGACGCTCGGGATGATGTAGTTGGCGTTCAGCTCGTCGTCGCCGACGGTGGTGGCCAGCGCCCGGGCGGCGGCGATCATCATCTCGGTGTTGACCGTGCGGCTCTGGGCGTCCAGGAGGCCGCGGAAGACACCCGGGAAGACCAACACGTTGTTGATCTGGTTCGGGAAGTCGCTGCGGCCGGTGGCGACCACGGCGGCGGTGTGCCGGGCCACGGCCGGGTCGACCTCCGGGTCCGGGTTGGCCAGCGCGAAGACGATCGACTGCTCCGCCATGGTGGCCAGGTCGTCGCCGTCCAGCACGTTCGGGGCCGAGACGCCGATGAAGACGTCGGCGTCCGCCACGGCCTCCTTGAGGCTGCCGGTGCGGCCCGAGCGGTTGGTGTGCTCGGCGATCCAGCGCAGGCTGTCGTTGAGGTCCTCACGGCCCAGGTGGACCACGCCGTGGACGTCCGCGACGGTGGCGTGCTCGACGCCGGCCGCCAGCAGCAGCTTGAGGATCGCGGTGCCGGCCGCGCCGGCGCCCGACATCACCACCCGGATGTCGCCGATCCGCTTGCCGACCACCTTGAGCGCGTTGGTGAGGGCCGCCAGCACCACGATCGCGGTGCCGTGCTGGTCGTCGTGGAAGACCGGGATGTCCAGGGCCTCGCGCAGCCGGGCCTCGATCTCGAAGCAGCGCGGCGCGGAGATGTCCTCCAGGTTGATGCCGGCGAAGCCGGGGGCGATCGCCTTGACGATGGCGACGATCTCGTCGCTGTCCTGGGTGTCCAGGCAGATCGGCCAGGCGTCGATCCCGGCGAAGCGCTTGAACAGGGCCGCCTTGCCCTCCATCACGGGCAGCGCGGCCGCCGGGCCGATGTTGCCCAGGCCGAGCACGGCCGAGCCGTCGGTGACCACCGCGACGCTGTTGCGCTTGATGGTCAGGCGGCGGGCGTCCTCGGGGTTCTCGGCGATCGCCATGCAGACCCGGGCCACGCCCGGGGTGTAGATCATGCTGAGGTCGTCACGGTTGCGGATCGGCAGCTTCGAGGACATCTCGATCTTGCCGCCGAGGTGCATCAGGAAGGTGCGGTCCGAGACCTTGCCGATCGACACGCCGTCGATCGTCCGCAGCTTCTCGACGATCTCCTCGCCGTGCGCGACCGAGGAGGCCGCCACGGTCACGTCGATCCGCAGCGCCTCCAGGCCGGACGCGGTGACGTCGAGACCGGTGACCGATCCGCCGGAGGACTCCACGGCCGTGGTGATCGCGCTGACCGCGTTGCCGCGGGCCGGGACCTCCAGTCGCACCGTGATCGAGTTGGAGACACTGGGCACCGTCGCCATCGACGCTTCCTTCTTCCGTCTGTCCCGCAGGCTCAACATTTTGTTGAAGGCATCGCCTGCGCATGCTAGACCTCGATCGTCGCACCTTCCAAGGGATTGCCAGAAATAACGTTCATTGAGTGTGCGGATCCGACAACCGGGCCCGATCGCCCGCGGTCCCCGACCGCGCACTCCTTGCCTCTCCCGGCCGATGCGTTACATTGGACGGGCACCGGCTCGATCCAAGCCCCCGGGCCCAACCTTCGTCCCTCAGAGGGACCACTTGCCGCGAGGCGAGCATGGCGGGTCGGTGTACTAAACGTCCGAAGGCCCCTCACCACCGGTGAGGGGCCTTCGTCGTGGGCGGGTCAGCCGTGCAGCAGCGCGGGCACGCCGGCCGCGTCCGGCAGGTCGTCAGGACCGGACAGCACGGTCAGCCGCTGGGTCGCCCGGGTGAGCGCCACGTACAGCACCCGCAGGCCGGCCTCCGACTCACCGGCGATGCCGGTCGGGTCGGCGACCACCGTCGCGTCGTACTCCAGGCCCTTGGCCTCCAGGCTGCCCAGCGCCACCACGCGCTCGCCCAGGCCCTCGGCCCAGCCGGCCGCCTCGGCCCGGCGGTCCATCGGCACCACGATCGCCACGGTGCCGTCCACCTCGCCCAGCAGCCGCTCCAGCTCCGCCCGGGCGCCCCGGCCGAAGGCCTCCGGCCCGGGGGCGGTGACCGCCGCGAAGCGCGGCTCGACGCCGACGTGGCGCACCGCGCTCGGCGACGGCGTGCCCGGCGCGGCCAGCGCCAGCACCTTGGCCGCGACCTCGGCGATCTCGGCCGGGTTGCGGTAGTTGACCGTCAGCGTGAAGCGGCGGCGCGGCTTGCCGGCCAGCACCTCGTCCATCGCCGCCTGGGCCTCCTGCGGGAACGGCCAGGAGGACTGCGCCGGGTCGCCGACGATGGTCCAGGTGGCCATCCGGGAACGGCGGCCGATCATCCGCCACTGCATCGGGGTGAGGTCCTGGGCCTCGTCCACGATGACGTGCGCGTACTCCGTGCGCTCCACCGGCCGGCGGTCCCGCTGGCGGGAGTTGCGGTCGGCGAAGGTGGTCACCTCGTCCAGGCCGCTCAGCAGGTCCACCGCGTCCACCTCGCGGACCTTCGGCCGGGCCGGCTCGCCGAGCAGCAGCTGCAGCTCGTCCACCAGCGCCACGTCGTGCGCGGACAGCTCGCCCGCGCCCTCCGGCGAGAGGTGGCGCCAGGAGGCGGCCAGCAGCCGCGCCTCGTCCGGGGTCACGGCGCGACGGGCGATCCGGTTGGTGTGCCGGGACTGCTTGAGCGTGCCGAGCACCCGGCGCGGGCTCAGGGGCGGCCACCAGGCGTCCAGGAAGTCCAGGAACGACGCCTCGTCCGAGACGTACTCGTCGAAGGACTCCTTCTCCTCCTGGCGCTGCTCCCGGGCGTAGTGGTCGGCGGGCCTGGGCAGGTGCCTGGTGGCCTCCTGCCACAGGGCGTCCAGCAGCAGCCGGCGGGCGCGCGGGCGCAGCAGGTTCAGCGGGGTGCCGCCGGAGCCCACCACGTTGCCGCGGACGGCCTTCAGCCGGCCCGCGTCCAGCTTCAGCACCTCGCCGCGGGCGACCACCTTGAGCTCCTGCGGGGCACCGAGCTCCAGCGCCGCCCGGGCGGCCCGGCGCAGCAGGTGCACCATTCGGGCCGAGCCCTTGACCCGGGCCGCCTCCGGGGTGTCGTAGGTGCCCGCCTCGATGCCGTCCACCAGTGAGCCGATCGCCCGGATGGCGACCTGGCCCTCCTCGCCCAGCGAGGGCAGCACGCCCTCGGTGTACGAGACCAGCAGCGCGGTGGGCGAGACCACCAGGATGCCCCCGGCGTAGCGGCGGCGGTCCTGGTACAGCAGGTAGGCGGCGCGGTGCAGGGCGACGGCGGTCTTGCCGGTGCCGGGGCCGCCGGTGACGAGGGTGGCCCCGGCCGCGGCGGCCCGGATCACCTCGTCCTGCTCCTTCTGGATGGAGGAGACGATGTCGCGCATCGAGTGGCTGCGGGCGCGGCCGAGCGAGGCCATCAGCGCGCCGTCGCCGACCACGGCCAGCTCCTCGCCGCCCAGGGTCGGGGTGAGGTCGGGGCGCAGCAGGTCGTCCTCGACGCCGATCACCCTGCGGCCCTTGGAGCGGATCACCCGGCGGCGGATCACCCGGCCGGGCTCCACCGGGGTGGCGCGGTAGAACGGCGCGGCGGCCGGGGCCCGCCAGTCGATCACCAGCGGGCCGAACTCGGCGTCCAGGACGCCGAGGCGGCCGATGTGGAGGGTCTCGGCGACCGCCGGGTCGGCCGGGTCGAGCGGGGTGTTCGAGGGGATGCCGTGTTCCTCCGGGGCGTCCGCCCGCTGGAGGTCGATCCGGCCGAAGAGGAAGTCCTCGAACTCGTTGTTGAGCCGCTGGAGGTGCGCGCCGGCCCGGTAGACCTGGGCGTCACGCTCGGCGAGGGCACCGGGGGTGCCGACCTGGACCCGCTTGGCGGCGTCCTCCAGGATGTACTCCGCCTCGGCGAGCTTCTCCTCCAGCCGGTGGTAGACGGTGTCGAGGTGCTGCTGCTCACCGGCGATCTCGCGCTCGCGGACGCTCTCGTGATCGGGGGTGGGGGTGGTGTCCGTGTTGCTCTGCATGGCCTCGGGGGTTGCGACGGAATCCGGCTCCGGAAAACGAGCGGACGGATGATCCTACGCCCGGGCGCGCGGCAACGCGGCACCGGGACCGTAACAATTCGAAGGCCGCCCTCCGCATCAGCGGTGGACGGCCTTCGGTGTGAACATGGGGTGGTGGAGATGCCGGGAATCGAACCCGGGTCCAGTGGAGTTAATTCAGGGCTTCTCCGAGCGCAGTCCGCTGCGATTTTCTCGGCCCTGGCGGTCACACGGACAAGCCGCCAACAGGCCCAGCTGCTGTTTGATTTCCCATCCACCCCCGCAGCCCGGGCGGACGGTTGAGTTCCCTAGATTATGCCAGGGTCCGGGTCGGGAACTCCCCGGTCTGACACCCAAGCGCTATCGGTGCTTATTAGGCAGCGAGAGCGAACTGCTGGGAATCGCGCTTAGAGTTGGCGATTATTTTTTTGCGACACGTGGTTAACGAGATCATTGCCGCGTTCCTCGGCTCGCTTCCCCTGTTTCAACATCCCCTGTCGAAACCGATCATCCCCATGTTTTTTTGAGAAACAGCTCGGACGGTGACCGTCCGTGTTGCTGACGCCATAGTACGCGAGGCGACCGGCGAGGGTCCAGCGGATTAACGCTGGCGCCGCCGGGCCGCCGCCACCGCGCGGGCCGTCTCGCGGGTGTCCTGCTTCTCGCGCAGCGTCTGGCGCTTGTCGTACAGCTTCTTGCCGACCGCCAGTGCGAGTTCGAGCTTGACCCGGCCGTCCTTGAAGTACAGGGACAGCGGGATCAGGGTGTGGCCCGCGTCGCGGACCGTGGCCTCGATCTTGCGGATCTCCAGCCGGTGCAGCAGCAGCTTGCGCTTGCGCCGGGCCGCGTGGTTGGTCCACGTCCCCTGGGTGTACTCGGGGATGAAGACGTTGTCGATCCACGCCTCGTGGTTCTGGATGTAGGCGTAGCCGTCGACCAGGTTGGCGCGGCCCTCGCGCAGCGACTTGACCTCCGTCCCGGTGAGGACGAGGCCGCACTCGTAGGTGTCGAGGATCGTGTACTCGTGTCGCGCCTTCTTGTTCTGCGCGATCAGCTTCTGTCCGGTTTCCTTTGCCATAGCGCGGCCATTCTCGCACTTCGACGCCGGGTCGGGCAGCTGCTTTAGGCGCGGCCCGTCAGGACCGGGTGCCCAGCCCGGCGAGCACCCGCAGGGCGAGCGCGTCGGCGTCCTCGGCGGCCGCGGCCGGGACGTCCGGGGTCAGCCCGGTGCCGTCCGGGGAGCGCCCGGCCGGGGTGTAGTAGCGCCCGACGGTCAGCTCCAGCACCGCCCCGTCGGCGAGCCTGCTGGGCTGCTGGACGGTGCCCTTGCCGAAGGTACGGGAGCCCACCACGACGGCGCGGCTGCGGTCCTGCAGGGCCCCGGCGAGCAGTTCCGCGGCGCTCATCGTGCCGCCGTCCACCAGCACCACCAGCGGGGTGCGCGGGTCGCCGCCGGGCGGGGCGGTCAACTCCCGCGTCTCGCCGCGCTCCTGGTACGAGCCGACGGATCCGCCGTCCAGGAAGCTCCCGGCGGTGCCGACCGCCTCGTCCAGCAACCCGCCGGAGTTGCCGCGCAGATCGAGCACCACGCCGGCGTGCGGGGCGCGCAGCGCGGCCCGCACCTGGTCGGCCACGCCGCTGGTGAAGGCCCGGACGGTGATCCGCAGCACGCCCTTGCCCAGGTGCTCCGCGGTGACCTGCCGGCTGTCCAGCAGCACCCGGCGCAGCCGCAGTTCGCGCACCGGTCCGTCGCCGCGCCGCACGGCCAGGGTGACCTCGGAGCCGGGCCGGCGCTCGTCGCCCTGCCCGCGCAGCCGGGCCACCACCTCGGTGACCGGCAGCCGGTCGGCCTGGTCCCCGTCGATCGCCAGCAGCCGGTCACCGGGGGCGATCCCGGCCTCGGCGGCCGGTCCGGCCGGGGTGACCTCGGAGACCGCGGTGACGCCGTCCTCGCCGCGGCCGACCGACAGGCCGACCCCGGGGTAGCGGCCGTCCAGGCCCTGGCTGAACTCGGCGTACTCCTGGGCGCTGTAGTACGCACCCCAGCGGTCGCCGCCGGCCGCGAGCAGGTGCTCGGCCTGCTGCTCGGACAGCGCGGCGCCGGCCGGGTCCGCCGGGAGCCGGGCCGCGGCCGGGGCCAGGTCGGCGGGGGCGCGGCGCAGCGGGTCGCCCGGCTCGCCCCAGGCACCGGTCGCGGCGCCGGTCAGCAGCACGGCGCCGAACACCAGGCTGAGGGCGGCCACCTGACGTGCCCTGCGCGGAGTTTGCAGCATGGCAACGGAGTGTAGACACCGCACCGCGCGCGGCGGGCCGGAACGAGGAGCGCGGAACGCCGACGGCCCCGTACGGCGCAGTGCCGTACGGGGCCGAAGCAACCTGCGGGGATCAGACCTTGAGGTACTTGCGCAGCGTGAAGAACGCCGCGATGCCGGCCATCCCCATGCCGACCACGACCAGCAGCGGGATCACCGCCAGCACCGAGCTGAGGCCGATGAAGTGGATGAACTGCACCCGGTCGGCCAGCCAGTTCTGGACGAAGAAGTGCCCGCCGACCAGCAGGCCGGAGGCCAGCGCCGCACCGAGCAGCGCGGAGAACGCGGCCTCGGCGATGAACGGCATCTGGACGTAGAAGTTCGACGCGCCGACCAGGCGCATGATGCCGGTCTCGCGCCGCCTGCTGTACGCCGACACCCGGACGGTGTTGACGATCAGCAGCAACGCGACGAACAGCATCAACACCATGATCACGAACGCCGCCGTCTGCAGGCCGTTGAGCAGGCCGAACAGGTTCTCCAGGATCTTCCGTTGGTCCTCGACCGACTTGACGCCGGGCTTGCCCGCGAAGGCGCTCTGGATGACGTCGTACTTGGTCGGGTCGTTGAGCTTCACCCGCCAGGACTGCGGCATGGCGTCCGGGCCCAGGACGGAGATGAGCGGGTTGTCCGGGTTCATCTCCTTCCAGTGCTTGTACGCCTCGGCGGAGCTCTCGTAGGTGGACGACTGGACCACCGAACTCATCTTGTCCAGCTGGTCCTTGATGTCCTGGACCTGCTGGTCGGTGGCCGCGCCCTTGTCGCACTGCGGCGAGTTGCGGGCATCCGCCTTCGTACAGAAGTAGATGCTCACCTCGACCTTGTCGTACCAGTACCCCTTCATGGAGTTCACCTGGTCGCGGACCAGGAGCGAGGAACCGGCGAGGGCGAGGGAGAGCGCGACGCTGACCACGACCGCGATGGTCATGGTCAGGTTGCGTCGGAGACCCACACCGATCTCCGACAGGACGAACTGGGCACGCATGCGGGAAACAACTCCAGGGTCGGTACTGCGTGGTCTGGCGGTCCGGGCCGGCGGCCCTACGGATCAGCGCCGATCGGTCAGTGCTGGTACCCGTAGACGCCGCGGGCCTGGTCGCGGACCAGCAACCCCTTGTCGAGTTCGATGACCCGCTTGCGCATCTGGTCGACGATGGCCTGGTCGTGGGTGGCCATCAGCACCGTGGTGCCGGTGCGGTTGATGCGGTCGAGCAGCTTCATGATGCCGACCGAGTTCTGCGGGTCGAGGTTACCGGTGGGCTCGTCCGCGATGAGCAGCATCGGACGGTTCACGAACGCACGGGCGATCGCGACGCGCTGCTGCTCACCACCGGACAGCTCGCCGGGCATCCGGTCCTCCTTGCCGCCGAGGCCGACCAGCTCCAGCACCTCGGGCACCACCTTGTTGATGGCGCTCTTGGGCTTGCCGATCACCTCCAGCGCGAAGGCGACGTTCTGCGCGACCGTCTTGTTCGGCAGCAGGCGGAAGTCCTGGAAGACGGTGCCCAGCTGGCGGCGCATGTGCGGCACCTTCCAGTTGGACAGCTTGCCGAGGTCCTTGCCCAGGACGTGCACCGCACCGGTGCTGGGGCGCTCCTCGCGCAGGCACAGGCGCAGGAAGGTGGACTTCCCCGAGCCGGACGAGCCGACCAGGAAGACGAACTCACCCTTCTCGATCTCCAGCGAGACGTTGTCCAGGGCGGGACGGTTCTGCTTGGGATAGGTCTTGGAGACGTTGTCGAATCTGATCACGGCTGCATCACGGAGGCCATCCTAGGCGGCGCCAGTCCTCGGTCGGTCCGCCCCGGAGGCCCGGTCCTGGGGCGGGCGAAGGGAGCGCGAAGGGCCGCTCCCGGCTTGGGACCATACGCGAACCGGCGGTCCGTCCGCAGGGACAGCCCAGGACGGAAACCTGAATCTGGGGGAGAATGTCCGGTTGTGCCCCGATAATTGCGAGCCATCTCACAGCCCGGGAGCCGGAACCGCCAGAACCTGGCAGAGTGGAGGTGGCGACCGGGTCCGGCCGCTCCCCCGTACAGGGCAGAACCAGGAACCAAAGCACCGTCCGGCGCGTTGGCTGTAGCAGCGAGGAGGAGATCGCATGACGTGCGACCATCTGGTGTGCGCCAACTGCAACGGCCGCGTCAGCGACGGGCGTTGCCCGGTGTGCCGCGCCAACCGGGCCCGACTGCAGGAGCAGCAGGGGCCGTTCGCCGCGCTCTCCCCCGCACTGCTGCTGGCCCTGCTGGCCGGGCTGTTCGTGGTGGCGCTGATCGCGCGGCAGGCACTGGGCTGAGCCCCCGAGGTACGACGAAGGCCCCCGACCGAAGCGGTCGGGGGCCTTCTCCGTGTCCGGGTGCCTACTCGGCGCCGGTCTCGCGCTGCTTGCGCCAGCGGATGCCGGCCTCGATGAAGCCGTCGATGTCGCCGTCCAGGACGGCCTGCGGGTTGCCCGCCTCGTACGCGGTGCGCACGTCCTTGACCATCTGGTACGGGTGCAGCACGTAGGAGCGCATCTGGTTGCCCCAGGAGCTGCCGCTGTCCTTGAGCGCGTCCATCGCCGCCTTCTCCTCCTGGCGGCGCCGCTCCAGCAGCTTGGCCTGGAGGACGTTCATCGCGGACGCCTTGTTCTGGATCTGCGAACGCTCGTTCTGGCAGGAGACCACGATGCCGGTCGGGATGTGGGTGATGCGCACCGCCGAGTCGGTGGTGTTGACGCCCTGGCCGCCGGGGCCGGAGGCGCGGTAGACGTCGATCCGCAGCTCGCCCTCGTCGATGTCGACGTGGTCGGACTGCTCGACGACCGGGAGCACCTCGACGCCGGCGAAGGAGGTCTGCCGACGGCCCTGGTTGTCGAACGGCGAGATGCGGACCAGGCGGTGGGTGCCCTGCTCGACCGAGAGGGTGCCGTAGGCGTACGGCGCCTTCACGGTGAAGGTCGCGGACTTGATGCCGGCCTCTTCGGCGTACGAGGTGTCGTACACCTCGGTCGGGTACCCGTGCCGCTCGGCCCAGCGCAGGTACATGCGCATCAGCTGCTCGGCGAAGTCGGCGGCGTCCACGCCACCGGCCTCGGCACGGATGTTGATCAGCGCCTCGCGGGCGTCGTACTCGCCGGAGAGGAGGGTGCGGACCTCCAGCTCCTCGACCGCCTTCTGCAGCGAGACCAGCTCGGCCTCGGCCTCGGCGCGGGTGTCCGCGTCGTCCTCGGCCTCGGCGAGCTCGAACAGCACGCTCAGGTCGTCGAGGCGGCCGCGCAGGCCCTCGACGCGGCGCAGTTCGCCCTGGAGGAAGGAGAGCCGGCTGGTCACCTTCTGCGCGTTCGCGAGGTCGTCCCACAGGGTGGGGGCGGCTGCCTCCTCCTCCAGGACCGCGATGTCGGCCCGGATCTTGTCCAGGTTGAGGACGGCCTCGATCGACCCCATGGTCGTATCGAGGTTCTTGAGCTCTTCGGAAGGATCGACGGCTGCCACGCCCCCAGGGTAATGGTTCCGGGGGTGGTCATGACGACACCCCCGGTTCCCCGGTCCGGGAGGCCGGCGCTACGGGGCCCGCGGGGCGGTGCCGTGCACGGTCGGGCGGGCCGGGTGGCCGCCGTCCGGCCGGGTGGCCGCGAAGGCCGTCCAGGCCGCGGCGGCGCCCGCCAGCAGCAGCACGGTGGCCAGCAGCACGGCCAGCATCCGGCGGCGGCGCAGCAGGGCCGCGCGGTCCCGGCGGTGGCCCGGGGCGGTGCGCTGGGCGCGCGACTCGGCGGCGTACGCGGCCAGTTCGTCGGCCGAGGGGCGGCGCAGGCTGGTGTGGGTGTCCCGGGTGGAGTCCGGGGCGACGCCGGGCACCAGCGGGACGGCCGGGCCGCGGCGGCGCTTGTGGACGCCCGGGCCGGCGTCCACCTCGGCGTAGACGGCCTCGCCGGGGGTCAGCTGCTCCTCGGCCGGGGCGCGGCCCTGGGAGGGCACGGCCAGCACCGGCAGGCCGGCCAGCGAGGGCAGCTGCTCGCGCAGCCGGGAGGCCAGCTCGGCGGCGCGCAGCCGGGAGGCGGGGGCCTTGGCCAGGCACTCGGAGATGATCCGCCACAGCCCGTCCGGCAGGCCGGGGATCGGCGGCACCTGCTCGGTGACGTGCCGGCGCAGCACCGCGCCGGTGTGGCCGCCGCCGAACGGGGTGGAGCCGGCCAGCAGCTCGTACAGCACGGTGGCGAGGGCGTAGATGTCGACGGCGGCGCGCGGCTCCAGGCCCTCGATGATCTCGGGGGCGAGGTAGTCGGGGGTGCCGATGATCCGGGTGGCCCGGGTCCGCCGCGGGGCGTCGACCAGGCGGGCCACGCCGAAGTCGGTGAGCTTGGCGCGCGGGGCGCCGCCGGGGCCGGGGGCGGCGGCGAGGTCGAGCAGCACGTTCTCCGGCTTGACGTCGCGGTGGACGATCCCGGCGGCGTGCGCGGCCGCGAGGCCGTCGGCGACGTCGGCGATGATCGAGGCGGCGGCCTGCGGCGGGAGGGCGCCGTCCCGCTCCAGCCGGGAGCGCAGGTCGGTGCCCTGGACCAGCTCCATCACCAGGGCGAGGTCGCTGCCGTCCACGACCATGTCGCGCACGCCGACCACCCGGGGGTGGTCGAGGCTGGTCAGCGCGGTGCGCTCCTGGACGAAGCGGCCGACCAGCACCTGGTCGGCGGCGAGGTCCTCGCGCAGCAGCTTGACCGCGACCGGGCCGTCGGGGCCCTCACCGAGCCAGACCGTACCGGCCGAACCCCGGCCGATGACCTGGTGGACGGTGTACCGGCTGCCGATCTTGCGTGCCAATGCTGCTCCGTGGGCGGCGCGGGAGCGCTCCGGGGGTCCGGGCGCGCTCGGTGGGGCGGGACAACAGCGACCAACCTACGCGCCCGGACGCCCTGTGCGGGCCGCCTGAGGGCCGTGGAGCGGGACTCGGGGCCGAGAAATCTCGCGAATTGTCGACAAAGCGTCAATCCTGGCTTCCGGACCGGGGTCGGACCCCGGGTCAGCCGCTCCGCGCCCCGGGTCCGGCCCCGCCCCCCCGTTCCCGCACTACTGGCCGGAACTGCCGAAGACGCTGGTCACCCAGTCGCGCGCGGTGTCGAACCAGCTCACCACGTTGTCCCAGTAGTGCGGCAGCGACGTGAAGTGCCACAGCGCGAACCCGGCCACCACCAGCACCAGCACCACCATCAGACAGCCCTTGAGGCAGCCCAGCCCCGGGATGTACATCCGGTTGCGGCTGCGCGGGCGCCGCTCGCGCGGCGGGGCGCTCTCCCGGCGGGGCTGCTCGCGCGGCTCCTCCCGGGGCGGCCGGGACTCCCGGTGCTGCGGCGCGGGCGGCTCGGCCCGGCGCGGCACCGGGGTGGGCGCGGGCGGCGGCGGGTAGCCGCCCTGCGACTGGCCGTACCCGGCCGGGGCCTGCCGGTAGCCGCCCTGCGGCTGCGGACGGCCGTCGGGCCCGGCGCCCTGGCCGGGCCGACCGCCGCGGCCGCCCTGGTTGCCCTGGGGCCCCTGGTTGCCCTGGCTGACCTGGTAGGGCGGCGGGGCGACCGGCGGGCGCTGGGCGTAGCCGGGCGGCGGGCCCTGGCGGCGCTGGTCCTGGCGGTAGCCGGCCGGCGGCTGCGGCTGGTGGCCCGGGCCGCCCTGGTACGGCTGACCGCCCTGGCCCCCCTGACCGGCCTGGTAGGGCGGCGGGGCTACCTGCGGGTCCTCGAAGTCCTCCGGACCGAAGTAGCCGACCTGGGTCTGCTGGTTGCGGTCGCGCGCCGCCCGCAGCTGGGTCTGCCACGGGTGCGGCGCCTCCTCCTGCGGCGGCGCCGGCGGCCCGGCGGGCGGGGGCGGCGGCACGGCGGCGGGGGGCATCACCTGGGTGCGGTCCTGGGTGCCGTACGGGGGCGCGGGCGGCGGCTGGGTGCCCATCACCCGGGTCGCCGCGGCCGGGTCGTACTGCGCGGCGGCCGGGGGCAGCACCTGGGTGCGGTCCTCGGCGCCGCCCGGGGCACCCGGTCCGGCGGGGACGCCCTGTCCGGTGCCGGGAACGGTGGTCGGCTGGGGGTCCGGCAGCAGCAGGGCAGCGACCGCCAGCGCCTCGTCCACCGCCGCCGGGGAGGCGTGCACCCCGACCCCGGCCGCGACCACCCGCAGCGCCCGGGCCAGCGCGGTGGCGCTCGGCCGCTGCGCCGGGTCCTTGCGCAGGCAGCGCTCGATCACCGTCCAGAGCGGCTCGGGCATGGTGCTGGGGCGCTGCGGCTCCTGGGCCAGGTGGGCGTGGAGCAGGGCGATGGCGCTGTCGCCCTGGAACGGCTGACGGCCGGTGACCAGCTCGTACAGCATGATCCCGGCGCCGTAGACGTCCACCGCGGAGGTCTGCGGGCGGCCCTCGGCGGACTCCGGCGCGACGTACGCGGGGGTGCCGACGAACTCGTGGGTGCGGGTGACACCCGGGGAGTCGGCCAGCCGGGCGATGCCGAAGTCGGTCAGCATCGGGTGCATCTGCTCGGTGCCCTGCACGACGAGGGAGGCGAGCAGCACGTTGGCCGGCTTGAGGTCGCGGTGCACGATCCCGTCCGCGTGGCTGGCCGCCAGCGCGTCCGCGACCTGGGCCATCAGCAGGGCGCCGGCGATCGGGCTGAACGGGCCGTTGGCGCGCAGGTAGCGGGCCAGGTCGGGGCCCTCCACCAGGTCCATCACCAGCGCCAGCAGCTCGCCCTCGACGACCAGGTCGCGGACCCGGACGATGTTCGGGTGGCTCAGCCGCAGCAGCAGCGAGCGCTCGCGCAGGAAGCGCATCACCACGTCCGGATCGGCCGCCAGTTCCTCGCGCAGCACCTTGATCGCCACCTGCTGCCCGGGCTCGCTGCCCGGCACCTGGACGTCCTGGCGCACCAGGCCGCGCCAGACCGTCCCGGTGGCACCCCGCCCCAGGGTCTCCTCAAGCAGATACTTGCTGCCGACTGGCCGCACCTGTCGCACTCCTCGCCGTGCCGCCCGCGCGGGGCGCTCCCCCGCCGGTGTGCGGTGAGCCTGCCGGGCCCGTGTTCGGGCAACTCTAACGGTGTCCGTACTGGTTTTTGGGGTGACCGGCAGGCCATCCGAGCAGGGTTGGGGGACATCCCCTAGGGGACCGCCCGGAGGCGGTCGCCGGGCTCCTGCACGGGGCCGGCGGGGCGGCGGTTGACCTGACCCTCCGTCGCCTCCACCATGGCGATGATCGCAAGATCGTCAAATCCGGTACGGTGCGCGGACCGTCCACGCCGGATGGCAGGATGGACACTCGCCACTCGTGTGGCCCAAAGGGCCGCCGCGACCGCCCCGCGCGACCGCGACGAACCCGGCAGCGGTACCAGGCATCACACCAGCAGAAGGGACCCGCGGGCGAGATGCAGATCCGGCTGACCGTCCTCCGACCGCGCAGCGGCCCGACCGCCGCCGGCTCCGCCATCCCCTACGTGGACGTGCTGGTCACCGCGCCCGTCGGCACCGCGCTCGGCGCCATCGCGGGCGCGCTCGCCGGCGCCGTGGGCGTGCGCGGGCCGCGGGCCGCCACCCATGTGCACCTGTACGCCGGGGCGCACCGGGTCGACGAGCACACCCTGCTCGGCCACCCCCCGCTCCTCGACGGCGCCGTCCTCAGCCTCAACGAGCCCGACCCGACCGCCGACGACCCCGACGACACCCCCGCCGCGGCCGAACTGCGGGTGGTCGGCGGCCCCGACGCCGGCGGCGTGCACCGGCTGCACGGCCGGGAGATCCGGATCGGCCGCTCCGGCGAGGCCGACGTCCCGCTCGACGACCCGGACGTCTCCCGGCTGCACCTCGCCCTGCACCTCGGCGACGACGGCCGGGTCACCGTCCGCGACCTCGGCTCCACCAACGGCACCACCCTGGACGGCCGGATCGTCCCGCCGCTGCCGCCCGAGGCCGCCGTCCCGCTGGACAACGGCGCCCTGCTGCGGATCGGCGAGTCGACCCTCCAGGTCCTCGAACCGCTCGGCGAAGCCGCCCGGGCCGCCCTGCCCGACGGCAACGGCCACCTCCAGCTGGCCGCCCCCGGCCCGGTCCGGCCCGCGCCGCCGGTGATCGAACCGCCCGCCGCCCCCGAACCCGCCCAGGGCCGCGGCCGCGGCCTGTTCTCGCTGCTGCCCGGCCGCGCCGCCGAACCGCCCGGCCAGGAGAGCGCCGAGCGCCACCACGCCGCGGTCCGGCTGCGCCAGGCCGCCGCCCAGCGCGACCGCTGGCCCGACCTCGCCACCGTGCTGCTCAACGCCGTCGGCCCCGGCCCCCGGCTGTGGGAGCGCGGCCCCGGCCACCCCGACGCGCTCACCCTGCGGCTGGGCACCGCCGACCGCCCCGGCGGCCCCGGCACCACCCCCGGCACCATGCTGCCCGCCGTCCCGGTCACCCTCGACCTGCAGACCGCCGGCAGCCTCGGCCTCAGCGGCCCGCGCGAACGCCTCGACGCGCTCACCCGCGCCGTCGTCGCCCAGCTCGCCGCGCTCCACCCGCCGACCGGGCTGAGCCTGGTCGTGGTCGACGCCGACCCGGCCCGCAGCCCCGAGGAGCGGGTCGACACCTGGGCCTGGGCGCTCTGGCTCCCCCACCTGCGGCCCGCGGACGGCCAGGACTGCCGGCTGCTGGTCGGCCTCGACGAGGACCAGGCCATCGCCCGGCTCACCGAGCTCACCGCCCGGCTCAGCGCCCCGACCGGCCTCGGCGGCCACCCCGCCACCGTCGTCGTGGTGGACGGCCGCCCGACCGGCGAGACCGCCCGGCACGCGCTCGACCTGCTGCTGCGCCAGGGCCCGGCGGTCGGCATCTTCCCGATCTGCCTCGCCGAACAGCCCGAACTGCTCCCTCGCGGCCTCGGCGCCACCGCCCTGATCACCGGCGAGGTCGGCACCCAGCTCTCGCTGGACCGCCCGGTCGCCCGCGGCCGGGAGACCCTGCACGAGGTCTCGCTGGACGCCGTCTCGGACGCCTGGGCCGAGCGGCTGGCCCGGGTCCTCGCCCCGCTGCGCGAGGCCGCCCCGGCGTCCCGCGGCCCGCTGCCGGACGCGCTGCGCCTGCTCGACCTGCTCCAGCTCGACACCGTCACCCCGGCCAAGCTCTCCGCCCGCTGGGCCGCCCACGCCGGCGGCATCGGCGCCGCCACCGCGCTGCTCGGCACCACCCGGGACGAGCTGTGCACCCTCGACCTGGCCGACCCCGAGCTCACCCTGCCCTCCCCCGACCCGGGCGGCCCGCACCTGCTGATCGGCGGCGCCCGCGGCTCCGGCAAGACCGAGCTGCTGCGCACCCTGGTCGCCTCGCTGGCCGTCTCGGAACGGCCCGAGCGCCTCGCCGTCACCATCATCGAGGGCCGGGCCCCCGGGGACGGCCAGGACGGCCTGGACGGCTGCACCGAGCTGCCGCACGTCACCGGCCGGGTGAACGCCGTCGCCGACCCGCGCGCGGCGCTCCTCGCGGCCGAGGCACTGGAGGACGAACTCGCCCTGCGGGAGCGACTGTTCGACGGGCTGGACTTCGCCTCCTGGCACGCCGCCCGCATCTTGGACGGACACAGCCTGGACGGGCACAGCTTGGACGGGCACGGCGGCCTGACCGCCGATCACCCCCAGGTGCCGGTCACCGTGGGCGCCGCCTCGGGCCCGACCGCCCGCATCATCGCGCCGCGCGGCTCCTCCGACTCCCGCCCCGCCGCCACCCCCGCCTCCCCCACCGACCCGGCCCCGGCCCGACTGGTCGTCGTCGTCGACGACTTCGACGCCCTGCTCTCCCCCACCTCCCCGGTCGGCCGCCCGCTGGCCCGCGCGCTCGCCGCCGTCGCCCGGCGCGGCGGCCCACTCGGCATCCACCTCGCGGTCGCCACCGGCCGCCCGGAGGAGAGCGCCGGCACCGAGGTGGACGAGGCCGCCCTGGTGCGGATCGCGCTGCGCACCGAGGACCCGGCCGAATCCGACCTGCTGATCCACCTCGGCGACGCGGCCGCCCTCCCCGAGGACACCCCGGGCCGCGGCTACCTGCGCCGGCCCGACGGCGGCGTCACCGCCTTCCAGACCGCCCGGATCAGCGGCCGGATCCCCCGCACCGCCACCCTGCGCCCCACCGTGGTCGCGATAGACCCGCTCCAGCTCGGCGCCCCGCCCGCCCGCCGCCCGGTCCGCGAACTCGGCAACGGCCCCACCGACCTCGCCCTGCTGGCTAGCGCCCTCCAGCGCGCCGCCGCGCGCTGAGCCACGCCGGACGGCTCCCGTGGGGCAGCGATGCGGAATCCGGCCGCCATGAGGAACAGAAGCTCGGAAACACGGTGCCGGTCTTCGAGATGATCTCGAAGACCGGCACGCGGCAAGGCCGAAACGATGCGACCGGCGAGGACCGGGAACCGCCGCCACTCCCAGCGGTGTCGCCCGTGCCCGCGCGGCTCTGCGCGGGCACGGGTCACTCGTCACGGCCTAGCAGCGGACAACAGGCGGACCGTCAGACGCACTTGATGTCGCGGTTGACCACGGCCATCCCGGCGACCTTGCCGCCGTCCACGGTGAACTCCCACTTCCAGCCCTGCTGGCCCTCGACCGGCAGCTCGTACTTGCCGCTCTTGGCCAGCTGGAGGCCCTTGGCGCCGTACGCCGCCTGGAGGGCGTCCAGGGTGGAGCCGGCGCCGATGCCCTCGGCGGTCCTCGCCTCGGCCGGGGCGACCAGCTCGCGCAGGCCGGTGGCGGCGAAAGAGGCCCGCCCGGTGGCCAGGAACGCCTTGTCCCTGGCCTCGCGGGCGACCCACATGTCCGCGATGGACTGGGTGGCGTCGGCCATCAACTTGGCGCCGGCGGCCGAGTCGTTGGCGGCGGCGGCCGAACCCGCGGCGGCCGCGGCGGCGTCCTTGGCGGAGGCGCCGGGCGGCAGGGTGCCCGCCGGGGCGGGCGCCTTGCCCTGGGCCGCGTCGGCCTTGGCGTTGAGGTCCTTGTAGCGGGCCTCGGTGGCCGCCTCGGCGTCCATCCGGGTCTTGTCGGGCGCCGGACCGCCCTTGTAGACGAGGTCCGTACAGCCGTCGAGCAGTGAGACGGGTGCCGCCTCCAGGGCGCCGCCGGCCAGGGCCGCGTCCTTGGTGACGCCCGGCTTGAGGCCGCGGTAGCCGGCCGCCGCGAAGGCCTCCGGCCCCTTGGACGTCGGCGCGGCCGACGCCGTGGCGGTGGAGTCCGCCTTCGCCGTGTCCTTCTTGTCGTCGTTGCCGCAGGCCGCCGCTCCGGCGACCAGCAGCACCACCGAGACGCCCACGCCCACCGCGCGGATCCGTCCCCGGTTCTTCTCCATGTCGTTCCCCCCAGAAAAAGGTCGTTCGTGGATCACCGTACCGAAGGTGCGCCCACGATCGACAACCGGTTCCCGGACCCCGCACGGGCACGCGGAAGGGCCCGCGCCCCGAGGGGACGCGGGCCCTTCCGGACAGCCGTCCGTCAGCCCATCGAGCCGGTGCGCAGCAGGGTGCGGATGACCCGCATCGCGACCGAGAGGCTGGACAGCTCGTAGTTGTCCGAACCCCTTATGTCGTCGAGGGTGGCCTTGGCGCGGTTCAGCAGGGTGGAGTTGAGCTCCGCCCAGGCGCTGTAGCGCTCCTCGGGGGTGGCGCCCTCGGGGCCGCAGGCCAGGATGTCGGCGGTCAGCGCCGCGTGCGCCGCGAAGAGGTCCTCGCGGATCGCGGCCCGGGCCATCGACGACCAGCGGTCGGTGCGGGGCAGGGCGATGATACGGTCGAGCAGGTGCGAGATCTGCAGGCGGTCGCCCAGGTCGTAGTACAGCTCGGCGACCTCGGCGACGTCCTTGCCGGAGCGGTCCGCCACGCCGGTGATGTCCAGGGTCGGGAAGACCGAGGAGAGACCGGCGATCCGGGTGGCCAGCTCCTCCGGCACGCCGGCCGCGGCCAGCTCGCCGTAGACGGAGTCGAACCAGGCCAGGTCCTCGCCGCGGAGCGGCTTGGGCAGCGAGCCCCAGACCTGCTTGACCCGGTCGTGGAAGAACTCGATGGTGCCGGCGATGTCGAGCGGCTGGCGGCGGTTGTTGAGCATCCACCGGGTGGCGCGCTCGACCAGTCGGCGCGAGTGCAGCCGCATCTTGGTCTGGATCCGGGCCGGGGCCTTGTTGTCGAGGCCCTCGATCTCGGCCCAGATCTCCTCCAGGCCGAAGACGGCCCGCGCGGCGGTGTGCGTCCGGGCGATCTCCTCGTAGGTCGCGCCGGTCTCCTCCTTCAGACGGAAGGCGAAGGTGCAGCCACCGCGGTTGATCGTGTCGTTGACGATCAGCGTGGTGATGATCTCGCGGCGCAGCGCGTGGTTGTCGATCGCGTCGGCGAACCGGGCCCGCAGCGCGCTGGGGAAGTAGTCGTGCAGCGCGGTGCGGAAGTACGGGTCGTCCGGCAGGTCGGTGGCCAGCAGCTCCTCGGCCAGGATGATCTTGGTGTACGCGAGCAGGACGGACATCTCCGGCTGCGACAGGCCGCGGCCGTTCTGCTGGCGCTCCCGGATCTGGCGTTCGGCGGGCAGGAACTCCAGCCCGCGGTCGAGCTGGCCGGCCGCCTCGAAGCGGTTGATCATCCGGGCGTGGACGTTGACCATGCTGTGCGCCTGGGCGACGGCGTTGGCCAGCACCACGTTCTGCGCGTAGTTGTTGCGCAGCACCAGGTGGCCGACCTCGTCGGTCATCTCGGCGAGCAGCGTGTTGCGCTGCTTGACCGTCATGTCGCCGTCGGCGACGACCTGGTTGAGCAGGATCTTGATGTTGACCTCGTGGTCCGAGGTGTCCACACCGGCCGAGTTGTCGATGGCGTCGGTGTTGATCCAGCCGCCGGTGGCCTCGGGGCCGCCGGTGGCCGCGTACTCGATCCGGCCGAGCTGGGTGCAACCGAGGTTGCCGCCCTCGCCGATGACCCGGGCCCGGACCTGCTCGCCGTTGACCCGGATGGCGTCGTTGGCCTTGTCGCCGACCTCGGCGTTGGTCTCGGTGGAGGCCTTGATGTAGGTGCCGATGCCGCCGTTCCAGAACAGGTCGACCGGCGCCTGGAGGATCGCCTTCATCAGCTCGGCCGGGGTCAGGCGGGTCTCCTGGATGCCCAGGACGGCCCGGACCTGCGCGCTGACCTGGATCGACTTGGCGCTGCGCGGGAAGACCCCGCCGCCGGTCGAGATCAGCGACTTGTCGTAGTCGTCCCAGGAGCTGCGCGGCAGGTCGAACAGCCGACGGCGCTCGGCGTAGGAGACGGCCGCGTCCGGGTTCGGGTCCAGGAAGATGTGGCGGTGGTCGAAGGCCGCGACCAGCCGGATGTGCTCGCTGAGCAGCATGCCGTTGCCGAAGACGTCGCCGGACATGTCGCCGATGCCGATGACGGTGAAGTCCTCGGCCTGGGTGTCGACGCCGAGCTCGCGGAAGTTGCGCTTGACCGACTCCCAGGCACCGCGGGCGGTGATGCCCATGCCCTTGTGGTCGTAGCCGGCCGAGCCGCCGGAGGCGAAGGCGTCGCCGAGCCAGAAGCCGTACGACTCCGCGACGCCGTTGGCGATGTCGGAGAAGGTCGCGGTGCCCTTGTCGGCGGCGACGACCAGGTAGGTGTCGTCCTCGTCGTGGCGGACCACGTCGGCCGGGTGGACGACCTCGCCGGCCACCAGGTTGTCGGTGATGTCGAGCAGCGCCGAGATGAAGGTCTTGTAGGACGAGATGCCCTCGGCCAGCCAGGCGTCGCGGTCCACCGACGGGTCCGGCAGCTGCTTGGCGACGAAGCCGCCCTTGGCGCCGACCGGGACGATGACGGTGTTCTTGACCATCTGGGCCTTGACCAGGCCGAGGATCTCGGTGCGGAAGTCCTCGCGCCGGTCGGACCAGCGCAGGCCGCCGCGGGCGACCTTGCCGAAGCGCAGGTGCACGCCCTCGACCTGGGGCGAGTAGACCCAGATCTCGAACGCCGGGCGCGGGGCCGGCAGGTCCGGGATGGCCTTCGGGTCGAACTTCATCGACACGTAGGAGTGCCACGCGCCGGAGCCGTCGTGCTGGAAGAAGTTGGTCCGCAGGGTGGCCTTGATGAGGTTCAGGAAGGAGCGCAGGATGCGGTCCTCGTCCAGCGAGACGACCTCGTCGAGCGCGCCGGCCAGCTCCTCCAGGATGCCCTCGGTCAGCTCGGCGGCGCCCAGCTGGTGGCTCGGGCTCAGCCGGGCCTCGAACAGGTTGACCAGCAGCCGGGTGGTGTGGGTGTTGTTGCGGAGCGCGTCCTCCATGTAGTCCTGGGAGAACGTGGAGCCCGCCTGGCGCAGGTACTTGGCGTACGCGCGCAGCACCGTCGCCTGGCGCCAGTTCAGCCCGGCGGTGAGGACCAGCTCGTTGAAGCCGTCGTTCTCGGCCTTGCCGGTCCAGGTGGCGGCGAAGGTCTCCTGGAAGCGCTCGCGGGCCTCCTCGGTGAGCTCGGTGGCCTCGCGCAGCTTCAGGCCGAAGTCGTACACCCACGCGGTGGTGCCGTCGGAGCGGCGCAGCGCGTACGGGTGCTCGTCCAGCACCTCGACGCCCAGGCGCTGCAGCACCGGGAGGACCTCGGTGAGCGAGATCGGGCCGCCGACCCGGTAGATCTTGAAGCGGCGCTCGTCGTCGCCCGCGCCGACCGGCTGGTACAGGTTCAGGCGGAAGTCGCCCTCGCCGTGCAGCGACTCGATCTGCTTGATGTCCGAGACGGCGGTGCGCGGCGGGAAGTCGGCGCGGTAGCCGTCCGGGAAGGCGTTGGCGTACTTGTGGCCGAGCTCGGCGGCCTTCTCCTCGCCCAGCTCGGTGTGCAGCTGGTCGTGGAAGCCGTCCATCCAGAACCGGGCGGCCTCGGCCAGCCGGTTCTCGATCCGCTCGATGTCGGAGTCGCTGAGCCGGGGCAGCTCGGTGCCCGGGGCGACCCGGACCACGAAGTGCAGGCGGGTCAGCACCGACTCGGTGGCGTACACCGTGTAGTCGATGGTGGCGCCGTTCAGCTCTTCCTTGAGGATGTCGGTGAGCAGCAGCCGGATGCGCGTGGTGTAGCGGTCGCGCGGCAGGTAGATGAAGGCGGAGAAGTAGCGCCCGTACTCGTCCTGGCGCAGGAAGAGGCGCAGCTTACGGCGCTCCTGCAGGTAGAGCACGCTGGTGGCGATGGAGAGCAGCTCGTCGGCCGAGGTCTGGAAGATCTCGTCGCGCGGGAAGGTCTCCATGATCTGCAGCAGGTCGCGGCCGTCGTGGCTCTCGCTGGAGAAGCCGGAGCCCTCCAGCACCTCCTGGACCTTGCGGCGCACGACCGGGATGCGGGTGACCGACTCGGTGTAGGCGGCGGAGGAGAACAGGCCGAGGAAGCGGCGCTCGCCGGTGGGCTCGCCGGCAGCGTTGAACTTCTTGACGCCGACGTAGTCCAGGTAGGCCGGGCGGTGCACGGTGGAGCGGCTGTTGGCCTTGGTCAGGACGAGCAGCTTCTTCTCGTGCGCCTTGGCGCGGACCGGCGCGGAGAGCCGGCCGAAGGCCTCGGAGACCGAGTGGTGGCGGTCGTCGTGGCTGTGCGGGTCGGAGCGCAGGATGCCCAGGCCGGTCCCGGCGACGGCCTTGAGGACCTCCTCGCCCTCGTGCTCGACCAGGTCGTACTCGCGGTAGCCGAGGAAGGTGAAGTGGTCGTCGGCCAGCCAGCGCATCAGCTCCCAGGCCTCGCCGACCTCCTGCTCGGGCAGCTCGGCCGGGGGCTCCTCGGCCAGCTCGTCGGCCAGACGCAGCGCGCTGTCGCGCATCTTGGACCAGTCCTCGACGACCTCGCGGACGTCGCCGAGCACCCGGCGCAGGTTGGTCTCGATGGTGCGCAGGTCGTCGCGGTCGGTCTCGCGGTCGATCTCGATGTGCATCCACGACTCGACGGTCGCGTCGGCGGGCCACTCGGTGCCGGCCGCCTGGCTGCGGGAGCAGGCGTCGACGTCCAGGATCTCCAGCAGCTTGCCGGTGATGTCGCGGCGGACGACCAGCTGGGGGTGGACGACCAGGTGGATCGCGCGGTCCTGGCGGGAGAGCTCGTTGGTGACCGAGTCGACCAGGAAGGGCATGTCGTCGGTGACGACCTCGACCACGGTGTGGCCGCAGGACCAGCCGTTCTCCTCGACCGAGGGGGTGTGGACCCGCACCTCGGCGGTGCCCTGGGGGCGCTTGAGGCCCAGGCGGTAGTGCGAGGCGGCCGCGCCGTACACGTCGACCGGGTCGAGGTCGACCAGGTCCTCGGGCGCGGTGTGGAGGTAGTAGTGGTGCAGGTACGCGGTCAGAGCGCCGTTGCTCAGACCCTCCCCCGGCGCCGCTCCCCCCACCTGGCTGTTCTCAGCGGCTGCGGCTGCCTTCTTGAGCAGTTCGGCCTTGGCTGCGTCCAGCTTGGTCTGCATGACTTCTTGGCTCCTGTCGCGCGCCGTTGCGTGACTCGGTGGTGTGTGGATGTACACCGACGGGTCGCTCGCAATCCTGCCGCACCGTCCGACTGAAAGGGGCTCATGGCACGCATGAAACGTCCTCCCAGCGGGTAGGACGACACGTTCGTCCTGCAAGCCACCCGACGACGCCAGCCAGCCTAACCGGATCAATCGAAGGTGCACAGGGACAGGGAGGCGCAAACCCGCAGGATGTCGGGTCCGTCCTGGACACCATGTCCAAACCGGAAGGCCGTGTTCGCTTTCAGCCCATGTGCGGGTATCCGTACCGGGTCGGTGGGACGAAGGTCTCCTTGATCGCCCGGGCCGAGGTCCAGCGCAGCAGGTTCTGGGCGGCGCCCGCCTTGTCGTTGGTCCCGGAGGCCCGGGAACCGCCGAAGGGCTGCTGGCCGACGACGGCGCCGGTGGGCTTGTCGTTGATGTAGAAGTTCCCGGCGGCGAAGCGCAGTTCCTCCACGGCCTGGGCGATGGCGTAGCGGTCCTGGGCGATCACCGCGCCGGTCAGGCCGTACGGGGCGCCCCCGTCGACCCGGCCGAGCACGTCGTCCCAGCGGGAGTCCTCGTAGACGTGGATCGCCAGGATCGGGCCGAAGTACTCGGTGCGGAAGATCTCGCCCCGGTGGTCGGAGGAGACCAGGACGGTCGGCCGGACGAACCAGCCGATCGCGTCGTCGTACTGGCCGCCGGCCACCAGCTCGACGGTCGGGTCGGCCTTGGCCCGCTCGATGGCGTTGCGGTTCTTCTCGAAGGCGCGCCGGTCGATCAGGGCGCCCATGAAGTTCGACAGGTCGGTGACGTCCCCCACCGTCAGGGCGTCCACCTCGGCCAGGAAGTCGTCCTTGATCCGCAGCCACAGGCTGCGCGGCAGATAGGCGCGGGAGAGCGCCGAGCACTTCTGGCCCTGGTACTCGAAGGCGCCGCGGATCATCGCGGTCCTCAGGATCTCCGGGTCGGCCGAACGGTGGGCCAGCAGGAAGTCCTTGCCGCCGGTCTCGCCGACGATCCTCGGGTAGGTGCGGTAGCCGCCGATGTTGGCGCCGATCGTCTGCCAGAGCGACTGGAAGGTCGCGGTGGAGCCGGTGAAGTGCAGCCCGGCCAGCGCCGGGTCGGCCAGCGCCACCGGGGAGACCTGCAGGCCGTCGCCGGTGACCAGGTTGATCACCCCGGGTGGCAGCCCGGCCGCCTCCAGCAGCCGCATCAGGTGGTACGCGGCCAGGGTCTGGGTCGGCGCCGGCTTCCAGACCACGGTGTTGCCCATCAGCGCGGGGGCGGTGGGCAGGTTCCCGGCGATCGCGGTGAAGTTGAACGGGGTGATCGCGTAGACGAAACCTTCCAGCGGGCGGTGGTCGACCCGGTTCCACACCCCCGGGGAGGAGATCGGCTGCTCCGCCAGGACCTGTCGGGCGAACCGGACGTTGAACCGCCAGAAGTCGATCAGCTCGCAGGCCGAGTCGATCTCGGCCTGCTGCGCGGTCTTGGACTGACCGAGCATCGTCGCCGCGTTGAGCGTCTCCCGCCAGGGGCCGGCCAGCAGGTCGGCGGCGCGCAGGAAGACCGCCGCCCGGTCGTCGAAGGAGAGCGAGCGCCACTGCCGCCCGGCCGCCAGCGCCGCGTCCACCGCCGCCCGGGCGTCCTCCCGGGTGGCGTTGCCGAGCATGCCCAGCTTGGCGGCGTGGTGGTGCGGCTGGACGACGTCGATCCGCTCGCCGCCGCCGAAGCGCTGCTCGCCGCCGATGGTCATCGGCAGCGGGATCTGCTCGGCCGCCAGCTCGTCCAGCCGCCGGACCAGCCGGTCCCGCTCCGGGCTGCCGGGCGCGTACGACCGCACCGGCTCGTTGACCGGGGTCGGCACCTCGGTGACTGCGTCGATGGGCATGGCGGCTCCGTCCTGGCGGCGGCGGGGGTCGGGCGGGAGATGTCGGGCGGGGGTCCGGGCTGGGGTTCGGGCTGGGGTTCGACTCCCAGCCTGACCAGCACCGGACGGATCCGCCCGTCCAGACACGCCAACGGCGGACGTGGCGCCCGCCACGTCCGCCGTCACGACCGTACGGATCGGCCCGGCCCCGCTTGGGGCTCAGCCCGTCAGCCGCCCCGCCAGTTCGACCGCCTCGGCCAGGCTGTCCACCACCGGGACGCCGACCGGCTCCAGCTTCTCCCGGGTGTGCGAACCACCGGTGTACAGCACCGCGTGGGCGCCCGCGTGCAGCGCCGCCAGGGCGTCGTCCGCGGCGTCGCCGATCAGCACCGTCCGGGCCGGGTCGACCCGCTCGCCGAGCTCGGCCAGGTGCCTGGTCAGCTGCTCCGCCTTCTGGCCGCCGGAGGGGCCGCTGCGGCCGTCCACCCGCAGGAAGCTGCCGGTCAGGCCGAAGGAGTCGACCAGCGGCACCAGCTTGTCGTGCATGTACATCGACAGCAGCGACTGGCTGTGCCCGGCCGCCTGCCAGCCGGCCAGCAGCTCGGGCACGCCCTCGGTCAGGCCGCAGGCCGGGCTGAGCTCGCGGTAGCGGTCCTGGAAGGCGTCGTCCAGCGCCAGCCACTCCTGCTGGGAGGGCATCCGGCCGAGCAGCCGCTGGTAGAAGCGGGGGATCGGGATCTCGTACTGCTCGCGGTACTGCTGCAGGGTCATCGGCTCGACCCCGATGGTCGCGAAGGCGGCGTTGCTCGCGCCGAGGACGGCGTCCATGTCGTGGAAGAGCGTGCCGTTCCAGTCCCAAACGATGTGAGTGCGCACGGGGTCAAACGCTAACCCGAACGGCCGATCCGCCGGTAGGACGATGCTCACGCTCCGCCCGACCCCCGCGGTCCGCACGAGCCCCGCGGGGCCGTCCGGAGTCGTCCGGAGTCGTCCGGAGCCGCTCAGCCGAGCAGTCCGGGGATCTCCTGGGTCGCGTACCAGAGCAGGTCGTGGTCCTCCGCGCCGTCCACGGTGAACTGGGCGTCCTGGTCGCCCGCGTCGGCCGCGGCCACCGCCGCCACCGCCGCCGTGACGTCCTCGACCACCTCGTCGTCGGCCACGTCGGCGTGCACCGCGGCGGCCTTCGCCAGCTTCACCGGGCCGGCGAGCACCACCCGGCCCAGCGAGGCCTGGTCCTGGTACTCGTCACCGGGGAAGGGCCGCACCGCCGAGTCGGCCACGTCCAGCGCCACCACGACGCGCCGGCGCGGGGCGTCCGGATCGGCCGCCAGCAGCCGCAGCGAGGACTGCGCGGCCCGGTTCAGGGCCGCGTACTCCAGCTCCTCCAGGTCGTCGCTGACGTACCACTCGCGCAGCGCGGGCGTCACGGCGTACGCCGCGGACTGCTCCAGGGCGCCGCCCTCGTGCGCCGCCGCCAGGCCGGTCAGGGTGGTGGGCACGTACACGCGCATCGGTGGCACTCTCCGGTTCGTCCAGCGGGGGTTCGTCCGACCGGCCCGCAACAGCACAGCGTCCAGCGGCACAGCATCCAGCGCCCCCAAGAATAAGCTCCGCCGGACCGCCCGTGATCACCCCGGGCCCGGGCCGCGCCCGGCGCCCAGCGCCTCCCGGCCGGACCGCAGGCCGCACTCCAGCGCCTCGCCGCGGCGGGCCGGATCCATCGGGTTCGGGCCCATCACCGCCAGGTCGGCCGGCGTCGGCGCGAGCAGCCGCACCCGGACGCCTTCGGCCCGCAGCAGCGCCGCCTCGCGCAGCAGCTGCCGGGTCACCGCGCGGCGGTAGCGGCCGACCAGCTGGGCCAGCACGCCGTGCGGGCGGTCCCGGGCCCGCCATTCGCGCAGCGCGGCCAGGCCGCCGCGGCCGGAGCGCCCGGCCCTCGGGCCCAGCCGTACGGCCATCGGGGCGAGCACGTACACCTCGTCCAGGCCCCGGCCGAGCAGCAGGTCGGCGTTGGTCGCCGACCAGCAGCCGCCGTCCACGAACGCCGAACCGTCCAGGCGCACCGGGGCGAACCAGCCCGGGATGGCGCAGGAGGCCATCACGGCCGCGGCGACCGGGACGGCCGGGGCGTCCGGGTCGCCGAAGACCACCCGGTGGCCGCTGCGGTAGTCCACCGCGGCCACCCGCAGCGGCGCGGCGGCCGCGCTCGGCGCCACCGCGCCGGGGAGCGCCCGGGCCGCGCGTACCGCCGGGTCCTGGTCCTGGTCCGGGTCCTGGTCCTGGTCCGGCCAGCCGCCCGGGCCGAGCAGCCCGCGCACCAGCTCGCCGATCGGGGCCAACGAGCCGCGGCCGTGCGGCGCCACCGCCGAGACCATGGTCAGCAGCGGGTACTCGCGCGGGTGCCGGACGGCGTCCCGCAGCAGGTCCGGCGAGCCGATCCCGACCCCCGGGCGGGGCGGCAGCGCGCCGCCCAGCACCGTGTCGTAGTCGAAGGCCACCCCGGCCAGCGGGCCCTCGGTGATCGGCAGGCCGCGCTGGTGGTCGCGCAGCTGCTCGGGGCGCACGCCCCCGGCCAGCAGCGCGGCCAGGATCGCGCCCGCGGAGGTGCCGAGCAGGACGTCCGCCCCGCCCGGCGGGTGCCCGGCGGCCTCCTCGACGGCGCACAGCGCGCCGACCGTCCAGGCCGCGCCGAGCATCCCGCCGCCGCCCAGCACCAGCCCGCGCCGGGGTGCGCCCCCGGCGGCCGCACTCGGTGCCGCCGCCCGTGTGGTCGTTCCGACTGTCGTCATCCCGGCCGCCCGTCATCGTCCGGTTCGGGTCCGGCTCCGATGGTGCGCGCGGACGCCCGGACGGTGCAACGGGAGCCCGGGGCGGGACCACCCGGTCCGCCGTACCCGGGCGTCCCCTTTCGGGCCGTACGGGCCGTTCCCGCACGTCAACCCGGCGCCCGCGACGCCGGCTCCGGGCCCGGCACCGCACTGGCCGACTCACCCGGATAGGTGAACTTCGGGCGGGGTTCCAGGGGCCCCGGAAAGGCGTTGCCGCCCGATGATCACCGCCACCAGCCTGGACCCGTCCGTACCCGCACCGCCCTTGCCGGGAGGCACCGTGACCGTCCGCCCCACCGCCCAGCTCGCCGCCCGTCCGCACCGCCGGGTGCGCGCCTCCGGAAGCTGCGACCCGGCCGGGCGCCACCCGCGCCACCCGCGCGCCGCCTGCGCCGCCAGGTCCACCGGCGCCGCCGCCACCGGGCCCGCCCCGCACGACGCCCGGGCCCTCGCCGCCCGGTTCGCCCACCAGCTGGTCGAGGTGCTCACCGGCGCCCGGCCCTCCGGCCAGCTGATGCGGCACACCAGCCTGGACGGCTACGGACAGCTCGCCGCGCTGGTCCGGGCCGGTGCGCTGCGCCGCGGCGGCCCCGCCGACCGCCCCCGGCTCGGCCCGGTGCACGACCGGTCGCCCTCGCCCGACGCCGTCGAGGCCTGCGTCCGGGTCGACCTCGGCCGCCGGCACCACATGGTGGCCTTCCGGCTGGAACAGCGCGGCCCGGCCGGCCAGTGGCGGTGCACCGCCGTGGAGGCCCGATGACCACCACGGCGCACGGGACGGCGCAGGGCGCCGCCCCGGTACGGGAACGGCGCCCTGCGTGGCGTCCTGCGGCCGGCTCAGCCCTTGCGGCGACGGCCCTTGGCGGACTTGGCGGCCTTGCGGCGCTCGGCGCGGGTCAGCCCGTCGCTCTCGTCGTCCGGCACGGCGTCCTCGAAGTCGCCCTCGACCACACCGCCGCCGACCTCCTCCGAGGGGGCCGTGTAGTGCAGCCGCTTCGGCTTCGGGGCCTCCAGGCCCTTGGCCTTGATCTCCGGGCGGGCGGCGTCCTTCTCCAGCTTGTCGAGCAGCACCGCGGCGTCCTCCACCGGCACCTCCTCGACCTGCTGCTCGACCTGGACCTCCAGGTTGAACAGGTAGGCGACGGACTCCTCCTTGATGCCCTCCATCATCGCGGTGAACATGTCGAAGCCCTCGCGCTGGTACTCGATCAGCGGGTCGCGCTGCGCCATGGCCCGCAGGCCGATGCCCTCCTGGAGGTAGTCCATCTCGTAGAGGTGCTCGCGCCAGCGGCGGTCCAGCACCGACAGCACGACCCGGCGCTCCAGCTCGCGCAGGATCTCCTCGCCGAGCTGGTCCTCGCGGGCGCCGTACTGCGCCTGGACGTCCTCCTGGACGACCTTGATCAGGAACTCGGGGGTCAGGCCCGCCGGGCCGCCGACCTCCTCCTCCAGCTCGGCCAGGTCCAGGCTGATCGGGTAGAGCTGCTTGAACGCGGTCCAGAGCTTGTCGAGGTCCCAGTCGTCCTCGAAGCCCTCGCCGGTGGCCGCCTTGACGTAGGCCTCGACGGTGTCGTCCATGAAGTGGGTGACCTGCTCCTGGAGGTCCTCGCCCTCCAGCACCCGGCGGCGCTCGCCGTAGATGACCTCGCGCTGGCGGTTGAGCACCTCGTCGTACTTCAGGACGTTCTTGCGGATCTCGAAGTTCTGCTGCTCGACCTGGGTCTGCGCGGAGGCGATCGCGCGGGTGACCATCTTGGACTCGATCGGCACGTCCTCGGGCACGTTGGCCATCGAGAGCACGCGCTCGACCATGCCGGCCTTGAACAGGCGCATCAGGTCGTCGCCCAGCGACAGGTAGAAGCGGGACTCGCCCGGGTCGCCCTGACGGCCGGAGCGGCCGCGCAGCTGGTTGTCGATCCGGCGGGACTCGTGCCGCTCGGTGCCGAGGACGTAGAGGCCGCCGGCCTCCTTGACCTCGTCCTGCTCGGCCTTGACCGAGGCCTTGGCCTTCTCCAGCGCCTCCGGGAACGCGGCCTCGTACTCCTCCGGGTTGTCCCCGGTGGAGAGCCCGCGCTGGGCCAGCTCGGCCGCCGCCAGGTGGTCCGGGTTGCCGCCGAGCATGATGTCGGTGCCACGGCCGGCCATGTTGGTGGCGACGGTGACGGCGCCCTTGCGGCCGGCCTGGGCGACGATCTGCGCCTCGCGCTCGTGGTGCTTGGCGTTCAGCACCTCGTGCGGGATGCCGCGCTTGCGCAGCTCCTGCGACAGGTACTCGGACTTCTCGACCGACACGGTGCCGACCAGCACCGGCTGGCCCTTCTCGTGCTTCTCGGCGATGTCCTCGACCACGGCGGCGAACTTGGCCGGCTCCGACTTGTAGATCAGGTCGGGCTGGTCGATGCGCAGCGGCGTCTTGTTGGTCGGGATCGGCACCACGCCGAGCTTGTAGATCTGGTGGAACTCGGCGGCCTCGGTGGTGCCGGTACCGGTCATGCCGGAGAGCTTGCCGTACAGGCGGAAGAAGTTCTGCAGGGTGATGGTGGCCAGCGTCTGGTTCTCGTTCTGGACCTCCACCCCCTCCTTGGCCTCGATCGCCTGGTGCATGCCCTCGTTGTAGCGGCGACCGGCCAGGATACGGCCGGTGTGCTCGTCGACGATCATGACTTCGCCGTTCATGACGACGTAGTCCTTGTCGACCTTGTACAGCTCCTTGGCCTTGATGGCGTTGTTCAGGAAGCCGACGAGCGGGGTGTTCACCGACTCGTAGAGGTTGTCGATGCCGAGGTAGTCCTCGACCCGGGTGACACCCTCCTCCAGGACGCCGACGGTGCGCTTCTTCTCGTCGACCTCGTAGTCGCGGTCGATCTTCAGGCGCAGCACCAGCTTGGCGAAGTCGGCGTACCACTTGGTCGCCTGGTCCGCCGGGCCGGAGATGATCAGCGGGGTGCGGGCCTCGTCGATGAGGATCGAGTCGACCTCGTCGACCACCGCGAAGTTGTGGCCGCGCTGGACGAGTTCGTCCTTCGACCAGGCCATGTTGTCGCGCAGGTAGTCGAAGCCGAACTCGTTGTTCGTGCCGTACGTGATGTCCATCGCGTACTGGCGCTTGCGCTCGGCGGGCGTCATGTTGGCGAGGATCACGCCGACTTCGAGGCCGAGGAAGCGGTGCACCCGGCCCATCCACTCCGAGTCGCGCTCGGCGAGGTAGTCGTTGACCGTGATCAGGTGAACGCCCTTGCCGGTCAGCGCGTTCAGGTACGTGGGCAGGGTGCCGACGAGGGTCTTGCCCTCACCGGTGCGCATCTCGGCGACGTAGCCGAGGTGCAGGGCCGCGCCGCCCATCAGCTGGACGTCGTAGTGCCGCTGGCCGAGCACCCGCTTGGCGGCCTCCCGGACGGTGGCGAACGCCTCGGGGAGGATGTCGTCCAGGGTCTCGCCGTCCACGAGCCGCTGCTTGTACTCGTCGGTCAGCGCGCGCAGCTCGGCGTCGGTGAGGTTGACGAAGTCCTCTTCGATGGAGTTGACCTGGGCAGCAATCCGCTGCAGCTTGCGAAGGATCTTGCCTTCGCCGGCGCGCAGGATCTTGTCGAAGACGGACACTTGAGCGGGCTCCTTGCCTGTATTGGCACTGGACGACTGCACGGGGGGTCCACCCCACCGCACGGGCCATCGTATGCGAGGAGTCCAACGCGCCGGGAGGTGCGTCAGCACGGTATTCCCGTGTCACCCGCGCGAGCACATGGACCGATAGCACCGTCCACCGGGACAAAACGGTCGACCGACCGGGGAGTTGGCCCCGAATCCGGATGCCGGTGTTCCTGCTGCGCGGGAATAATCCGCCCATGGAAGAACCGCGGAGCGCACTCGTCACCCTCACCACCGAACGGCTCGTCCTGCGCGCCCCGCTGGAGTCGGACGTGGACGCGGTCCTCGCCGCCTGCCAGGACCCCGACATCCAGCGCTGGACGGTCGTCCCGGTCCCCTACCGCCGCGAGGACGCCGAGTTCTTCGTCCGCACCCTGGCCCCGCAGGGGCTGGCCTCGGGCAACGAGTTCATCTGGTGCGTGGTCGAACGGGAGACCGGGCGCCTGGTCGGCACCCAGGCGGTCACCCGCGGGCCCGGCGACCCGGGCGCCGGCTCGGTCGGCTGGTGGACGGCTCCGGAGCAGCGCGGCCGCGGCTACACCGTCGAGGCGGCCCGCGCGGTCGCCCGCTGGGCGCTCACCGACCTCGGGCTGCGCCGCCTCCAGTGGCTCGCCTACGTCGGCAACGAGGGCTCCCGCGCGGTCGCCGAGCGGGTCGGCTACCGCCACGAGGGCACCCTGCGGTCGTACGCCGAGCAGCGCGGCGCCTTCCGCGACGCCTGGGTCGCCTCGCTGCTCCCGTCCGACCTGGCCTGAGCCCGGGCCCGGCTCCTCCGGGAGCGGCGCCCGCTGTCAGCGCCCGCCCGCTGCCGGCACCCCGGCTGCTGTCAGTACCCCCGGCTACGCTCGCCGGCATGACCTCCGCCGCTGCCGACCCCGCCCCCGTCACCGTCCTGGGCGCCGACGACGCCCGCCGGATCGCCCTGCGGGCCCAGGGCCTGCTGGGCGCGCCCGACCGCCGGGCCGGGGTGCGCGGGGTGCTGCGGCACCTGGGGGCGGTCCAGCTGGACACCATCTCGGTGTTGGCCCGCTCGCACGAGCTGGTGCCGTACGCCCGGCTCGGCGCGGTCGGCCGCCCGACGGTCGAGGCGGCCTACTGGGGTTCGGGCACCAGCTTCGAGTACTGGTCGCACGCCGCCTGCATCCTGCCGGTCGAGGAGTGGCCGCTGTTCGCCTTCCGGCGCCGCCACTACCGCGACCGCGGCCACGTCTGGAGCCACCGGGTCGAGCCGGGGACGTACCGGGCGGTGCTCGACAAGCTGCGCGCCGAGGGGCCGCTGACCTCCACCGAACTGGGCGGCGCCAAGCGGACCTCCGAGTGGTGGGACTGGTCCGACACCAAGATCGCGGTCGAACGCGCCCTGGCCTTCGGCGACGTGGTCTGCACCGAGCGCCGGAGCTGGAAGCGGGTCTACGCGCTGGCCGAACAGGCCGTCCCCGACGCCCTGTTCGGCCAGGACCGGTCCGACGAGGAGTGCCTGCGCACCCTGGTGGCCCAGGCCGGCGCCGCGCTCGGCGTGGCCACCCGGGCCGACTTGCAGGACTACCACCGGCTGCGCGCCGAGCAGTTGGACGCGGTGCTCGCGGACAGCGGACTGGTCCCGGTCGAGGTGGCCGGCTGGGGGCCGGACGGCGCCCGGGCCGCGGCCTGGGCCGATCCGGCCGCGCTGGCCGCCGCCCCGCGCGGACGCCACCGCACCACGCTGCTCTCGCCGTTCGACTCGCTGATCTGGGACCGCGCCCGCACCGAGCGGATCTTCGGCATGACGCACCGGCTGGAGGCCTACACGCCCAGGCACAAGCGGGTGCACGGTTACTTCGCGATGCCGCTGCTGGCCGGCGGCCGCCTGGTCGGCCGGGTCGACCCGGCCCGGGAGGGGCGCACGCTGGTCGCCCGGCAGGTCTCGCTGACCGACGGCCGGGGCGACGCCGCCCGGCACCTGGAGGCGCTCGCCACCGCCCTGCGCGAGGCGGCCGCCTGGGTCGGCTGCGCCGGGGTGCGGGTCGAGGCGCTGCACGACGAACGGCTGCGCCCCGCCCTGGAGAAGCTCCTCACCCGATGACGGCGGCCGGCCCCGGAGGGGCCGGCACCCGGCGGACGTCACCCTATTTCGAGGATCTTCTCCCGCATCGCGTACACCACGGCCTCCATCCTGGAATGCAGTTGGAGCTTCTCCAGGATGTTGCGGACGTGGTTCTTCACGGTGTTCTCGCTGATGAACAGCTCCTTGGCGATCTCCCGGTTGTTCATCCCGGTCGCCACCAGCTTCAGCACCTCCAGCTCCCGCTCGGTGAGCCGCGGGGCGGGCACCAGGTCCCGGTCGTCGGAGCGCCGCTGGATCATCGACTTGAACTCGGTGAGCAGCTTGGAGGCCATCGACGGGCTGATCTGCGACTGCCCGTCGGCGACCGCGCGGATCGCGGTGGCGACCTCGTCGGTGGAGATCTCCTTCAGCAGGTAGCCGGTGGCGCCCGCCTTGATCGCCTCGTAGAGGTCGGCCTCCTCGTCGCTTATCGTCAGCATGATGATCTTGGTGCTGGGCGCCACGTCCTTGATCGCCGTGCAGGCCTCGATCCCGCTGCGACGCGGCATCCGGACGTCCATCAGGATGATGTCGGGCAGCAGGTCGGCGGCCTTCAGCACGGCCTCGGCACCGTCCCCGGCCTCGCCGACGACCTTGATGTCCGGCTCCTCCGCCAGCACGATCTCCAGTCCCCGGCGGAACAGCGCGTGGTCGTCCACCACCAGGACGCGGATCGGCTCACCCCGGCGCGGCGCGTACGCGGGTTCCTCCTCCGGCCCCGGTGGCAGCCCGGCGACCGGCCCCGCAGCGGGCCCCAGCCCGAAGTGATCCCCCATCCGCTCCTCCCCCTTCGCGGGTCGACGTGCGCCCAATCATTCCACGCCCCGCCACCGCCGCGGTCACCCTCCGATGCCGATTCCCCCGCATCGGGTGACCCCTTGACGCAACGGACCCGAGCACCGTTCGAACCCGTCCCACCCGGCCGTGCCCGGTACGGGCGGAACGCCCCGAAACGCCGGTGACCCCGGCGGCCGCTGCCACCGGGGTCACCCCTCCGTCCATCACCGCAGGAGGGTCAGTCCTCGTCGACGGACCGACCGATCGCACCGCCGGCGCCGCTGGCCACCCCGGCCGCCATGTCCGGCTGCACGTGGATGACGCCGTAGTGGTAGCCGTGCCGACGGTAGACGACGCTCGGCAGGCCGCTGTCCTTCTCCACGAAGAGGTAGAAGTCGTGGCCGACCAGCTCCATCTCGTAGAGCGCCTGGTCCAGCGCCATGGGGGCGGCCGAGTGCGTCTTCTCCCGGACCACCAGCGGGCCTTCGCCCTCCACTTCCAGGGATCCCATCATGGTCTTGCGGACGGCCCCGTTGGTCGCGCCCTCTGGCGCCGTCGTCTCCGGCAGCGCGGCCAGGGCCGCGGTCGCCTCGGCGACGCTGATCGGGGTGCGGCCGTTGGCGCCGCCCTTGTGCACCCGACGCCGGTCCGCGGACTTGCGCAGCTGGGCGTCGAGCTTCGCCGAGGCCAGGTCGAGCGCCGCGTACGGGTCGCCGGCCGCGGCTTCGGCCCGGATCACCGGGCCCCGGGTACGGAGAGTGATCTCCACGCGGTCCGACCGGTCGGCCTGCCGCGGGTTGTGCTCCTTGGACACCTCGACGTCGAGGCTGATCACCTTGCCGTCGAACTTCTGGACCTTCTCCAGCTTCTCGGCCACGTGCTCGCGGAACCTCTTGGGCACCTCGGTCTTGCGGCCCTTGACGACGATGTCCACGCAGAACTCCGATCCCTCGTGCTGACGCCGATCCGGGTGCTACCGGACCGGACTGAGCTCCAGCTGGACCAGCCCATCCACTGCCGGCCCCCCGCCCCCGCCGCCAGCGGCGGGAACGACTGGCCCTCAACCACTTCCTCCCCATCAGGGACGGTTGAAACCCCTTGGAGCCTTATCGAACACCTCACACGGGGTTTTCGCCTCCCCAGGCGAGAAGGTGGGTATGACCCGATACTGCGGTCGGCGCCGATGGCGGGCGGTCAAACTGTTGCACCCTGTTTACCCTCCTGCGGGTGAAGTATGGGTAAATGCCTGGACAACGCCCCCCATACGGCCGATCCTTTGCTGACTCTCCGTGCCTGCCGCCGCCAGGAGCAGCCGTGCCGCCCTCCCTCTCCCCCGCCCCTCCGCCGTCCGCGCGCACACCGTTCGGCCACGCACTGGCCGGACTGCTGGACGTCCTGCTCCCCGCGAACTGCGCGGGCTGCGGCACCGAACACGGCCAGCTCTGCCCGGCCTGTCGGCACGTCCTGGCCACCGCGCGCCCCGGCCCCACCGTGCTGCCCTGGGCGCACGCGGCGGCCCCGTACGCCGACCCGGTGCGGCAGTTGCTGCTCGCACACAAGGAGCGCGGCGCGCTGCGGCTGGCCGGACCGCTCGGCGAGGCGCTCGGACGGGCGGTGCGCTCCGCCCTGGGGGCCCGGGCCGGGACGGCCCCGCTGCTGCTGGTGCCGATGCCCTCGGCCCGCGCGGCGGTGCGCGCCCGGGGTCACGACCCGACGCTGCGGCTGGCCGGGGCCGCTGCCCGGTCGCTGCGCCGGGCCGGGCTGGACGTCCGGGCCGCGCCGCTGCTGCGGCACGCCCGTCCGGTCACCGACCAGGCCGGGCTGGGCGCCGCCGAGCGGCGGCGCAACCTGCACGGCGCGCTCACCGTCCTGCCGCGCGCCCGCCGCGGCCTGGCCGGCCGTCAGCCGGTGCTGGTGGACGACCTGGTGACGACCGGGGCGAGCCTGGCCGAGGCGGCCCGGGCGCTGGCCGCCGCCGGGCTGCCGGCCCGGGCCGCCGCGACCGTCGCGGCCACCTCGGTGCAGCCGGTCGGCTGACGCCCCCGGGCCGTGGCCTCAGCCCGCGTAGAAGTACGAGCGGGCCTTGTCAGCCAACTGGGCTTCCCGCCACTGGTTGTTGACCAGCCGGTAGACGGTGCCCCCGGCCACCGCGAGCACCGGCGCCGGCTGCCGCAGCTCGTAGCCGCGGGCCTCCGCGCTCGACACGGACTGCGGGGAGGACGGCAGGCCGTTGCCGGTCTGCAGCTGCTGACTGTCCGTGCTCTGCGAGCCGTCGGTGCTGACGTAGTACAGCTGTTGGGGGCGGTCGGTCTCCTTGCCGAGCACCAGCAGCTGGTCCGTCTCCGCCCAGGACACCGAGGCGACGTCGGTGAGCGAGGGGGCCGCCGCGCGCACCCCGGTGATCCGCACGGTCGGCGCGTCCGGCGTACCGCCGTGCTGCACCAGCCCGAACATCAGCGAACTTCCGCTCGCCCCGGACGACTTGACGATCAGGGCGACCCGGGCGCCGTCCGAGGAGAGCTTCAGCGCCTGCACCCCCTGCAGCGGCGACTCGGTGTTCCCGGTCTTCATGGTCACCGGCACGGTGTACGTCCTGCCGCCGCGCACCATGACCACCCGCGGGCCCTGCGGGTTGCGGTCCACCACCCAGAGGTCGCCGCGGCCGTCCCAGCTGGGCGAGGTGAAGCCGTCGTCCTTGGCGCCCGGCTTCACCGGGGAGCCGAGCACCGGTTCGGGCATCGTCGTGGCGCCGGCCTGCAGCGACACCACGTAGAGCTGGTGGCCGTCGTCCGAGATCGCGGCGGCCTGGGCGCCGTCCCGGCTGACCGCGACGGTGCCCAGCGCGGGGGTGCCGTTGGCGTGCGGCTTGCCGAGCACCCCGGGCACCGGATCGCCGCTGTGCCCGTCGTCGGCCACCATCAGCACGCCGTTGTCGGCCCGCTGGTAGTACTGCTGGGGGGCCTGCAGCAGCCGGCCGGCCAGCGCGCCGGGGCCGACGCCGGGGTCGTCGGTGCGGGTGACCGTGCAGGAGCCGCGCTGCCCCTTCAGTTCCAGCTTCTCGACCTGCCCCTTGCCCTGGTCGGCGAAGGTGTAGAAGAGCTGGGTGGCCATCCGGCGGCAGCCCGTCGAGTCGCCCAGGTCCGCCCCGCCGAGCTGCACATGGGCGATCCGGCTGTCGTCGACGGTCACCTTGTCGACCGTGGCACCGCCCGGGAAGGCCGTCCGGACCACCGGCGAGAGCCAGCCGGAGGGCCCGGCGACCAGCGCCTTGGCGGCCGAGGCCAGCGGGTCGACCCGGCGCCGCAGGTAGATCGGATCGGCGACCAGCACCTCCTGGCCGGCGCCGCCCGGGCCGGGCGCGGACGGGTCGGGGGTGGTGTAGAAGAAGCGCTCGACCTGCCGGAAGCTGTTCCGGAAGTTGGTCTCGTTCATGATCACGCCGTTGTCCAGCTTGTCGATCCGCCACTCGCCCCCCTTCTCCCGGACGAAGGTGAAGTCGAACGTGCGGTTGTTGCTGCCCTGCCCCATCTGCAGGTACGAGTGCTTCTCGTCGACCCGGGCCACCCGCTGCCCGGTCACCGTCTCGGAGTAGGTGGTGTCCGCCTCGCCGACCACCTGGTCGACCGGTATCTGGGTGGCGGAGAGCACCTCGATGCCCGCGTCCGGGTTCCAGGTCGCGGCGGCGCGCTCGGTGAGGTACTTGCGCGCGGTGTCGTACCCCTCGTCGGCGGTCACCGCGTCCAGGAACCCGGTCAGCAGCTCGCGCGGCTTGGCGCCCTTGCCGGGCGCCACCGGGAAGACCCTGGCCTGAAGGTTCTTGTCGGCCGAGCCCTGGGACAGCTCCACCTTGGTGATGCCGCCGGAGTCCGGCATGGCCGCGCAGCCGCTCGCCACCAGGGCGCCGAGCACCGCGCCGGCCACCGCCACGAGCCTCGGCTCAGTCCTGTTGCTCGTCCTTCGCACGCTGCGACCCCTCCAGGTCCGTCCCACCCGTCATGTCCGGCTCCGCCGTCCGCTGTGCCACCGACGGCCGCCGGGGCGTCGGGTCCACCATGACCTGGGCGCCGGTGGCGCCGTACCCGGCCCCCGCCGTCCGTACGTCCGAGGGGTCCGAGCGCGGCCCGTCGGGCAGCCGGCTCCGGCCCAGCCCGGGGCCGATGTTCAGCACTCCGCCGAGCCCGCTGCCCAGCCCGTTGCCGGTCCCCTCCGGTGTCTCGGCCTGCTCCTCGGCCGCGGTCAGCGCCGTCGAACCGGACGGCGCGATCGCCCGCCGGTACGGCGTGCCGTACGCGCCCAGGCCGCGGTTGTTGCGCGAGTCCTCCGGCTCCAGCCGGAACGGCGCCCGGTTGATCTCGCCGCCGCGGGTGCGCGGCAGGGTCAGCCGGAAGTGCGAGCCGCCGCCGGGCTCGCCCCACGCCTGGAGCCAGCCGCCGTGCAGATGGGCGTCCTCGACCGCGATCGACAGGCCCAGGCCGGTGCCGCCGGTGGTGCGCACCCGGGACGGGTCCGCCCGCCAGAAGCGGTGGAACACCCGGGACGCCTCGCCCGGCTTGAGGCCGATGCCGTAGTCCCGCACGCCGACCGCGACCGCGCCGTCCGCCGAACCCAGCCGGACCACCACGTCGCGGCCCTCGCCGTGCTCCAGCGCGTTGACCACCAGGTTGCGCAGGATGCGCTCGATCCGGCGGGAGTCCACCTCGGCCAGCACCGGTTCGCCGTCGCCGCGGATCACCACGGTGCTGCCCTTGGCGTCGGCCAGCGGGTCGGCGGCCTCCACCACCCGGGCGACGATCTCCCGCAGGTCGACCGGCTCGGCGTCCAGGATCGCGGCGCCGGCGTCGAAGCGGCTGATCTCCAGCAGGTCGGCGAGCAGCGACTCGAAGCGGTCCAGCTGACCCTGCAGCAGCTCCGCCGAGCGGGCCGCCATCGGGTCCAGGTCCTCGCGACTGTCGTAGATCAGGTCGGCGGCCATCCGGACCGTGGTCAGCGGGGTGCGCAGCTCGTGCGAGACGTCGGAGACGAACCGCCGTTGCACCCGGGACAGCTCCTCCAGCTGGCGGATCTGCGCCTGCAGGGCGTTGGCCATCCGGTTGAACGACTCTCCGAGCCGGGCGATGTCGTCCGTCCCGGTCACCTTCATCCGCTCTTCCAGGTGGCCGTCGGCGAGCCGCTCGGAGATGCCGGCCGCCATCCGCACCGGGGTGACCACCTGACGTACCACGACCCAGGCGATGCCGCCCATCAGGATCACCACGAACACGCCGGCGGTCGCCAGGGTGCCGGTGACCAGGTTGAGGGTGTCGGTCTCCTGGCCGAAGGAGAACACGTAGAACAGCTGGTAGCTGGTGCCGGCCGGGCCGACGAACTGCATGCCGAGGGACAGCCCGGGCTCGCTCTTGACGCTGCTCTCGGGCGAGCGGTGGATCCGGGTCGGCTGGTCGAACATCTGGCCGGGCTCGTCCATGAGCTTGGCCCGCAGGCTGTCCGGGACGCTGCTGGGCTGGATGTCGCCCGAGTAGCGCGGCGCGAAGCCCGCGCTGTCCGGGACGACCGTCCCGGTGCCGGGCGCCATCGCGATCACCGAGTAGACCGTCTGCCCGCTCGCGGCCAGGTCGTTGACCTGGCGCAGCAGCCAGGTGCCGGTCTCGGCGGTGGTCGGGTCGACGGCGCCGCGCAGGTTCTGGTCCCGGGCCTCGTCGATCTTCTTCTGCTCGACCTGGAAGCCGATCCGGGCCTGCGCCCGGGCCGCGTCGATCTTGGTGTCGAGCAGGCCGTTGCGCACCTGCGCCACCACGACCACGCCCAGCACCAGGACCACCGCAATGGAGGCCAGCAGGGACACCGCGACCACCCGGAGCTGGATCGAGCGGTGGTACAGCGCGCCCAATCGGCGCGCGGGGCGTCGGAGTTGACGCTTCATCAGACCGAACACTCCGGTGCGGCCGCGACGGCGGCGGGTGGTCGAACTCAGCACGTCCCCGCGCACGGCCCCCGCCCCGTCGGTCGCGGTACCCGACGGGGCGCCCTCGGTCCGGTCCGTCACCTCAGCTGGGTCCGGCCTTGTAGCCGACGCCGCGGACGGTCACCACGATCTCCGGGCGCTCCGGGTCCTTCTCGATCTTGGAGCGCAGTCGCTGCACATGCACGTTCACCAGGCGGGTGTCGGCCGCGTGGCGGTAGCCCCAGACCTGCTCCAGCAGCACCTCACGGGTGAACACCTGCCAGGGCTTGCGGGCCAGCGCGACCAGCAGGTCGAACTCCAGCGGGGTCAGCGGGATGCTGCGCCCGTCCCGCTTCACCGAGTGACCGGCCACGTCGATCACCAGGTCGCCGATGGTCAGCTGCTCGGGCGTCGGCTCCTCGGCGCGGCGCAGCCGGGCACGCACCCGGGCCACCAGCTCCTTGGGCTTGAACGGCTTGGTGACGTAGTCGTCGGCGCCGGACTCCAGGCCCACCACCACGTCGACCGTGTCGGTCTTCGCGGTCAGCATGACGATCGGAACGCCGGACTCCGCCCGGATCTGCCGGCACACGTCGATGCCGTCCCGACCGGGCAGCATCAGGTCGAGCAGGACCAGATCGGGCTTGCTCTCCCGGAACGCGGCTAGCGCCTTGTCCCCATCCGCGACGAAAAACGGCTCAAAACCCTCACCACGCAGCACGATGCCGAGCATCTCGGCCAGTGCGGAGTCGTCATCAACGACGAGGACGCGTCCCTTCATGGGTCCATCTTCTCATTACCGGATTGTGACCTGCCGCACAGCAGTGCCAATGCTCCACAACGGCCAACTCCCCCACCGTCCAATTCCGGCCATACCGGGCGAATACTCCTCGTCGGAACGCCTCCGAACGGTCCGGAACCCGCCCGCCGACCCCTCGACGGGCCCCGTTGCCGATCAGCAACCGGATACCCCTGGGGCGTCTCCGGGCCCCATGGCACGATGGGCGCTGCGCGCGGGCGAAAGATCCGCCCGGAACCGCGCCCAGGACGCCCCTCCGAGGAGCAGTGATGACCGACACTCCGGGCTGGGCCTCGCCCAGCTCGTCCGAGCCGCCCCGCGACGGCACCCGGCCCCCGGCCGACGCGCCCGCCGCCGTGCCCGGTCCGTCGGCACCCCCTCAGCCCGCCCCCGGCTGGGGCGCCCGGTACGGACAGCCGAACCAGGGCCCGCAGCCGCCCGGCCGCGACCCCTACGGCTGGGAGGCCGCCCACAGCCCCCGGCCCGGGGTCATCCCGCTGCGCCCGCTCAGCATCGGCGAACTGCTCGACGGCGCCGTCACCACCGTCCGCCGGCACTGGCGCACCGCGCTCACCCTCTCGCTCGGCGTCGCCGTCCTCGACCAGGCCGGCCGCTTCATCGCCCAGCTGCTGGTCAAGGGCCGCACCGGCGCCTCCACCCAGCTGCTCACGCTGCTGGTCACCATGCCGCTGACGCTGCTGCTCGACGCGCTCGCCGTCGCGCTGCTCACCATCGTGGTCAGCCGCGCCGTCATCGGCCGCTCGGCGACCGCCGGCGAGGCCTGGCGGGACGCCCGCCCCCGGCTGCTGCAGCTGCTCGGGCTCACCGTGCTCACCACCCTGATGAGCGCCGGCGTGGTGCTGCTCGGCTTCACCCCGCTGTTCGGCTACACCGCCGGCGGAACCGGCACGCCCGGCACCGCGGGCCTGCTGTTCCTGGTCGGCGTGCTGACCGTCCCGGTCGGCGTCTGGCTGCTGGTCCGCTACAGCCTGGCGGCCCCCGCCCTGATGCTGGAGAAGCAGGGCGTGGTCGCGGCGCTGTCGCGCTCGCGGCGGCTGGTCCGCGGCTCCTGGTGGCGGGTCTTCGGCATCGTCCTGGTGCTCAGCCGGATCATCGCCGCGGTCGTCTCCGCGACCCTGGTCATCCCGTTCCGCTTCATCGGCCTGGTGCTGGGCTTCGGCACCCTGGACCGGCTCAACGACACCGGGCACGAGTCCATCGGCATGATGGTGCTGACCTCGGTCGCCGGGATCATCGCCTCCGCCCTGACCACCCCGTTCCTGGCCGCCGTCGGCGTCCTGGTCTACATCGACCAGCGGATCCGCCGCGAGGCCCTGGACATCGAGCTCGCCCGCGCCGCCGGACTGCCCGAGCAGGGCGGCGGCTGGAACGGCCGGACCGACCAGACCCCGGCGAGGCACTGAACCGGATGCCTATCTGGGGGGACAGGCTCCTCGCCGTCGGCAGCGCCCCGGTCACCGTTCCGCGTGACCCGGCCCGCGACGCCGCCCGCGACGAGCTGCTCAACGCCGAGTACCACAAGAACGACCCGGGGCTCCTGGAACGCGCCGTCGACTGGATCTGGGACCACATCAACCGGGCCTTCGGCGGCATCTCCGCCGACGGCACCGACGGCAGCACCGGACTGGTGCTGTTCCTGATCGTCGCCCTGGTGATCGGCGCCGCCGTCTGGTGGCGCCTCGGCGCGCCCAAGCGCACCGCCCGCACCGACCTCGGCGTGTACGGCGCCGACGGCCCGCGCAGCGCCGCCCAGCACCGCACGGCCGCCGCCGGGCACGCCGCCGCCGGCCGCTGGACCGAAGCCGTCCGCGAGCAGATGCGCGCCCTGGTCCGGGCCCTGGAGGAACGCACCCTGCTCGACGTCCGCCCCGGCCGCACCGCCGACGAGGCCGCCGCCGAAGCCGGCCGGGCGCTGCCCGAGCACGCCGCCGCGCTGACCGCCGCCGCCCGCACCTTCGACGACATCGCCTACGGCGAGCGCACCGCCGACCAGGCCGCCTACCAGCTGCTGCTGGACCTCGACCGGACCCTGGAACGCACCCGCCCGGTGCTCACCCACGCCGCCGCCCCGGCCCCGCCCCAGGGAGGAGCGGCATGACCAGCACCGCCCCGGCGCCGCCCGCCGCCGAACGCCCCACCGAACGACCCGCCGACGCCGCGCCGACCAGCCTCGCCCCCACCGGGCGCGGCCTGCTCCGCCGGGCCCGCTGGTACCTGGCCTTCCTCGCCGTCCTGCTGGTCTCCGCCATCGGCCTCACCGTCCTCGACCAGGGCCACCGCTACCCGCCGTCCGACCCGCGCTCCTACGACGCCGACGGCGCCCACGCCGTGGTCGCGCTGCTCGAACACCAGGGCGTCAAGGCCCGGCTCAGCACCGACCCCACCACCCCCGGGGACGGCACCGACACCCTGGTGCTGCCCGAACCCGACCTGCTCAGCCCGGCCCAGCTGCGCGCCGTCGCCGCCGCCCGGCACCAGCGGCTGGTCCTGATCAACCCGGGCCCGGTCGCCCTCGACGAGCTCGCCCCCGGCGTCCGCACCTCCGACGACGCCGGCGGCATCCCGTACACGTCCGTCCGCAGCACCCACCCAGGCTGCACACTGCCCGAGGCCGTCCGGGCCGGCACCGCCGAGCTGGGCGGCACCCTCTACGCCAGCGGCAGCCGCGGCGACGGCTGCTACTCCCGCGGCCACGGCTACCCGCTGGTCAGCGCCCCCGGCGAGGGCGGGGGCGGCGAGGTGATCGTGCTCGGCAGCGGCGACTTCCTGCAGAACGGCCGACTCGCCGAGGACGGCAACGCCTCGCTAGCGCTCGGCCTGCTGGGCTCGCAGCCCCACCTCACCTGGCACCTGCCCGACTACTCCGCACCGCTCGCCAAGGGCACCGCCCGCAAGAGCTTCGACGACTACATCCCGAAGGGCTGGCACTGGGCCTTCTACCAGCTGGCCGTCGCCGCCGTGCTGGCCGCCCTCTGGCGGGCCCGCCGACTCGGCCCGGTGGTCAGCGAGAACCTGCCCGTGGTGGTCCGCGCCGCCGAGACCACCGAGGGCCGCGCCCGCCTCTACCGGCGGGCCAAGGCCCGCGGCCGCGCCGCCGAGGCCCTGCGCCGCGCCGCCGTCCACCGCCTCGCGCCCGTCCTGGGCCTCCCGCCGCAGGCCGGCGGGCCCGACCAGGAGGCCCTCTGCGCGGCCGTCGCCGGCCGCCTCCCCGAACGACCCGCCGGGGACGTCCGGGCCCTGCTGTACGGCCCGCCCCCGACCGACGACGCCGCGCTGCTGCGGCTCGCCGACGACCTCGACGCCCTCGAAAGGCAGGTACGGAACCCGTGACCGAACAGGCGACCGCCCAGCTCCGCATCACCCCCGACCCGCCGACCGCCGCACCGGCCACACCCGTCACCGACCCGCGCGCCGCGCTGACCGCCCTGCGCGCCGAGATCGGCAAGGCCGTGGTCGGCCAGGACGCCGCCGTCACCGGCCTGGTGGTGGCCCTCCTCTGCGGCGGCCACGTGCTGCTCGAAGGCGTCCCCGGCGTCGCCAAGACCCTGCTGGTCCGCACCCTGTCCACGGCACTCAGCCTGGAGACCAAGCGCATCCAGTTCACCCCCGACCTGATGCCCGGCGACGTCACCGGCTCGCTCGTCTACGACGCCCGCACCGCCGAGTTCTCCTTCCAGCCCGGCCCGGTCTTCACCAACCTGCTGCTCGCCGACGAGATCAACCGCACCCCGCCCAAGACCCAGGCCGCCCTGCTGGAGGCCATGGAGGAGCACCAGGTCACCGTGGACGGCGAGCCGCGCGCGCTGCCCGTCCCGTTCCTGGTCGCCGCGACCCAGAACCCGGTCGAGTACGAGGGCACCTACCCGCTGCCCGAGGCCCAGCTGGACCGCTTCCTGCTCAAGCTGATCCTGCCGCTGCCCGACCGCGACCAGGAGTTCCAGGTGCTGTCCCGGCACGCCGCCGGCTTCGACCCCAAGGACCTCGCCGCGGCCGGCGTCCGCCCGGTCGCCGGCCCCGAGCACCTCGCCGCCGCCCGCGCGCAGATCGCCGAACTCACCGTCTCGCCCGAGGTCCTGGCGTACATCGTCGACCTCTGCCGGGCCACCCGGCAGTCCCCGTCGCTGTCCATCGGCGTCTCCCCGCGCGGTGCCACCGCCCTGCTCGCCGCCTCGCGCGCCTGGGCCTGGCTGGCCGGACGGGACTACGTCACCCCGGACGACGTCAAGGCGCTCGCCCTGCCCACCCTGCGGCACCGCGTCGCGCTGCGCGCCGAGGCCGAGATGGAGGGCGTCACCGCCGACTCCGTCATCCAGGCCGTCCTGGCCCAGACGCCCGCCCCCCGCTGATCCACGGCCCCTCTCCCTCCCGGGCTTCCGAAGGAGCGCACCCGCAATGGCCCTCACCGGGCGTACCGCCCTGCTCGCCGCACTCGGCGCGCTCTTCGTGGGCCTGCTGCTGCCCTCCTGGACCGGGATCGGGACCGTCACCGGTGCCGTCCTGCTGGCCGTCCTGGTCGACCTGGTGCTCGCCGCCCCCGTCCGCAGCCTGCGGATCGTCCGGGGCGGCGACACCACCGTCCGGCTCGGCGACGACGCCGCGGTCGAACTGACCGTCACCAACTCCTCCGGACGGCCGCTGCGGGCCCTCATCCGGGACGCCTGGGCCCCGTCCGCCTGGCGCCCCGGCACCGCCGAGACCGCCTCCCGGCACCCCCTCGCCGTCCCGGCCGGCGAACGGCGCCGGGTCGTCTCCGTCCTCACCCCGGGCCGCCGCGGCGACCACCACGCCCACCGGGTGACGGTCCGCTCGCTCGGCCCGCTCGGCCTGGCCGGCCGCCAGGGCTCCCACCACGTCCCCTGGACGGTCCGCGCCCTGCCACCGTTCAACAGCCGCAAGCACCTGCCCTCCCGACTCGCCCGGCTGCGCGAACTCGACGGCCGCACCTCGGTGTTGACCCGCGGCCAGGGCACCGAGTTCGACTCGCTGCGGGAGTACCTGCCCGGCGACGACGTCCGTTCCATCGACTGGCGCGCCAGCGCCCGCCGCAACACCGTCGCCGTCCGCACCTGGCGCCCCGAGCGCGACCGGCACATCCTGATCGTCCTGGACACCGGCCGCACCTCGGCCGGCCGGGTCGGCGACGCCCCCCGCCTGGACGCCGCCCTGGACGCCGCCCTGCTGCTCACCGCGCTCGCCACCCGGGCCGGCGACCGGGTCGACCTGCTCGCCCACGACGCCCGCAAGCGCGCCTCGGTGATCGGCAGTTCGCCGAGCGAGATCCTGCCGGCCTTCACCGGCGCGATGGCCCTGCTGGAGCCCGCGCTGCACGAGACCGACATGCGGTCCCTGGTCTCCACGGCGCTCAGGATGGCCCCGCACCGCTCCCTGATCGTCCTGCTCACCGGCCTCGACGCGGCCCCCGTCGAGGACGGCCTGCGTCCACTGCTGCCGCTGCTCACCAAGCGCCACGAGGTCGTCCTCGCCTCGGTCGCCGACCCGCACCTGGACGTGCTGGCCGCCGGCCGCGGCACCCTGGAGGCCGTCTACGGCGCGGCCGCCGCCGAACAGACCCGGGCCGACCGCCGCGACACCGCCGACCGGCTCACCCGGCACGGCATCACCGTCCTGGACGCCCCGCCCGCCCGGATCGCCCCGGCGCTGGCGGACGCCTACCTGGCGCTCAAGGCGGCCGGGCGGCTCTAGGCCCTGTCCGGCCGATCTCGCCGGGAGTTGAGCCGGGCGGCCTGGCGCACCAAGTGGTCGCGCTCCGCCGGGTTCGGAGCCCGGTGGGCCGCCTCGGCGTACAGCCGGGCCGCCGCCGCCAGGTCCCCGTCCCGTTCACGGAGGTACGCCTCCACCGCCGCGTACCTCGGCAGCGAGTCGTCCAGCGCCCCGAGCGCCGCCAGCCCGGCGCGCGGCCCGTCGGCCTCGCCGACCGCCACCGCCCGGTTCAGCCGGACCACCGGACTGTCCGTCAGACGCACCAACTCGTCGTACCACTCGACGATCTGCGCCCAGTCCGTCTCCGCCGCGGTGGGCGCGTCCGCGTGCAGCGCGGCGATGGCCGCCTGGGCCTGGAACTCGCCCAGCCGGTCCCGGGCGAGGGCCGCCTGGAGGATCCCGACGCCCTCCGCGATCAACCCGGTGTCCCAGCGGCCGCGGTCCTGCTCGGCCAGCGGCACCAGGCCGCCGTCGGGCCCGGTCCGGGAGGCCCGCCGGGCCTGGTGCAGCAGCATCAGCGCCAGCAGTCCGGCCACCTCGGGGTGGTCGATCGCCGCCGCCAGCTGCCGGGTCAGCCGGATCGCCTCGGCGGCCAGGTCGACGTCACCGGAGTAGCCCTCGTTGAACACCAGGTAGAGCACCCGCAGCACGGTGGCGACGTCGCCCGGCCGATCGAGCCGGACCGCCGACACGGTCCGCTTGGCCCGGCTGATCCGCTGCGCCATGGTCGCCTCGGGCACCAGGTAGGCCCGGGCGATCTGCCGGGTGGTCAGCCCGCCGAGGGCGCGCAGGGTCAGCGCGACCGCCGAGGACGGCGTCAACGACGGGTGGGCGCACAGGAAGTAGAGCCACAGGGTGTCGTCCACCGCACCCGCGGGCCCGGGCTCCGGTTCCCGCTCGACCCGGTCCTCCCGGCGACGCCGGGCGGTGTCCGCCCGGGTCGCGTCGAGGAACTTCCGCCAGGCGACGGTGACCAGCCAACCCTTCGGGTCCCGCGGCCGCTCGGCCGCCCAGACGCGCACCGCCTCGACCAACGCCTCCTGCACGGCGTCCTCGGCCGCCGCGAAGTCGGCCCCGCGACGGACGAGGACGCCGAGCACGCCCGGGGTCAGGCTCCGGATCAGCGCCTCGTCCAGCGGAGAGGTCACCGAGGTCACTCCGTGACGGTCGACGGCATGCCGAGCAACGGGCGGAGCTCCAGCCACTCGTGGATGGGCCGCCCGCCGGCCCCGGGAGCCGCCGAGAGCTCACCGGCCAGCTCCAGGGCACGCTCGTAGCTGTCGACGTCGATCAGCATCCAGCCGGCGATGAGGTCCTTGGTCTCGGCGAACGGACCGTCCGTCACCGGCGGCCGCCCCTCGCCGTCGTAGCGGACCCACGTCCCCTCGGGGGCCAGCCCCTGGGCGTCGACGAACTCGCCGGTCCGCTCCAGCCGGGCCGCGAAGTCCTGCATGAACGTGATGTGCGCCGTGACCTCCTCCGGAGTCCACTGGTCCATCGGCACACAGTTGGCCGGCTCCGGGGCGCCGCGGTAGTGCTTCAGCAGCAGGTACTTGGCCATCGTGCTTCTCCTCGGGTACTGGTGCGACCCATTGTGGCCGCGTCCACCCCGGGGACGGAGCAGGCCGCGGGTTCTCGACACGGCCCGGCCGGGATCTTTTCGGGATGCGCTGGACGATCCCTCCCGAGCCCTCTCCCGGACGTCCCCTCCCTCCCGGACACCCCGGAAACGCGAAAAGGCCCACCCGGTAACCCGGGCGGGCCTTTTCTGAATGGTTGTTCGGCGGCGTCCTACTCTCCCACAGGGTCCCCCCTGCAGTACCATCGGCGCTGTGAGGCTTAGCTTCCGGGTTCGGAATGTAACCGGGCGT